>JAAUTN010000207.1 GCA_012031415.1 Leptolyngbyaceae cyanobacterium SM1_4_3
CGCGACTGCCATATTTCGGGGCCAATGCCATCGCCAGGAAGCAACGTAATCCGGTAGTGTGCCATAATCGCTCTGAAGGTGAAGTAGTTTGAGTAAGAGGTTGAGATCTGCGACTTCTTAAAGAAGTCGCAGATCTGAGCCACGCCAGTGCTAGCGATTCAGTATTCTATCTCAAATTTGAGAGTCAACTTCTTACGATCCTTTCGAGATCAATTCACATCATTTCTTACCCGCCAGGATTAAAACACTATCCTGCGGAGTCAAAAGCATCATGTCAGGAATCGCTAGCTCAACCGGACTTTAGCAGCTTTATGAAACAGCGATCGCCCCTCTTACAACCGATTTAGAGCAATGTAATGACTGACAAAAGCTTCGCAACGGCTTACGGAAGCATGGCGATCGCTGATCTGTCCAAAATTCTGTGTTGAGTCAGCTTTGAATTAAAGTTCAGGCTTTAGTGCAGTGCCTCCATTGATGCAAGATCTCAGTTTAAATGGGTTTAAGCTTTTAGCGTGAGATTTATCTCAAGGCAACTGCGTAAGTCTTGACGCAATCTCATACTCAGCGGGCGGCAGCAATCACTGCAACACTGCAAATACCGCTTCTACAAAAACTGTATAAATTCACACAATCTTAACCGTTGATGTGATCTCGTTGACTTAACGTTCTTCAGAATCAGATGCTACTTTGCTAAGGCGAGATAGCTTGAGATGCAGATTTTGCAATCATCTGGCGAACTTTACAAGTAAGGGATAGGGCTTCCAAACGAGATGTGATTTTTTAGGAAGCGATCGCCCTCAGGACATCTGTTTGCTCCAGGAAAGCCTCGGCTTGTCCTGGGGTCAATTGTCTGTCTCAAGTTTGTGTACTGAATATGCTGCAACGTCGCACTTTTACTGAAGGAAAAACAGATGGCGGACTTATTTTTCTCAGAGTATGTCGAGGGTTCCAGTAACAATAAAGCGCTTGAAATCTATAACAACACTGGAGCCGCAGTTGATTTGGCGGCAGCAGGTTACGTTGTGCAAATGTACTTTAATGGCAACACAACCGCAGGGCTAACCATTCCCCTGACGGGTACAGTTGCTAACGGAGACGTTTTTGTATTGGCTCAAAGCAGCGCCAGTTCTGTAATTTTGGCGCAAGCAGATCAGACGAATGGTTCAGGTTGGTTTAATGGTGACGATGCCGTTGTGCTGCGGAAGGGCGGTGCAAGCGGTACGGTTGTGGATGCGATCGGTCAAATTGGAGTTGACCCCGGAACGGAGTGGGGAAGCGGGCTGACCAGCACGGCTGACAATACCTTGCGGCGTAAAACCAGCGTCACGATGGGAGATACAAACCCTTCTGATGCATTTGACCCCAGTATTGAGTGGGATGGTTTTGCGACAGATGCCTTTGATGGGCTAGGCAACTACAGCGGCACAAGTCCAGAACCAGAGCCAGAACCTCCTGCCATTAGACGAATCTATGAAATTCAGGGAGCGGCCCACACTTCACCCTTAGCAGGTCAGGCTGTCACCACAACCGGAATCGTGATAGCCGTTGACTCAAATGGTTTTTACCTGCAAGACCCCACTGGAGACAACAACATTGCTACTTCAGATGGCATTTTTGTATTCACCAATTCTCGTCCTACGGTGAGTGTGGGAGACGAGTTGCGTTTAGCGGGAACGGTTTCTGAATTTACACCGGGCGGCGTTTCTACAGGCAACCTGTCTACCACTCAGATTGGCGGTACTCTCACGATTAATGTTCTATCGACTGGAAATGCTTTGCCCAGTGTCGTAATTTTGGGTGAAGGGGGGCGCGTTCCTCCCAACCAGATTATTGACAATGACCAAACAGCACCCTACAACGTGCAGCAGGGGGGGGGAACCTACGAGCCAACTGAAGATGGACTCGACTTCTACGAAAGTCTTGAAGGAATGCGTGTCACGGTTCAGGATGCGCGAGCGGTTAGCGGCACTAACAGGTTTGGCGAGATTTACACGGTTGTTGATAATGGCGCAAGTGCAACTGGATTGAGCGATCGCGGCACCATCAACATTGCTCCTGATGACTTTAACCCAGAGCGGGTGCAAATTCAGTTTGACAGCGGCATTCTGCCCAATTCTCAGGTCAACGTCAATACGGGTGCGCGACTGGGAAATGTGACTGGGGTGGTCAGCTACAACTTTGGCAACTTTGAAGTGAATGTGACTGAACGCTTCACTCCTGTGAAGAATTCTGACCTGGCTCCTGAAGTGAGTAACATTAACCAGGCAGACGATCGCCTCACCGTTGCTAGCTACAACGTTCTCAACCTCGACCCAAAAGTTGAAGATATTAACCTGGTTAACAATCGCAGCCGAGGTGAGATTGATGATGATGTGGCAGATGGACGATTTGAGGCGATCGCCCGTCAGATTGTCAACAACTTAAACACCCCTGACATTATTGGTCTTCAGGAAGTTCAAGACAACAACGGAGCCGAAATCACAGACATTATCGCTGCTAATGAAACGCTGCAACTTCTAGTTGATGAAATTGAGAGAATTAGCGGCATCCAGTACGAATTCATCGATAATCCCTTCATCGGCAACGAAACGAGCGGTGGGCAACCGGGCGGCAACATTCGCACCGCATTTCTCTACAATCCAGAGCGGGTTGACTTTGTTAGCGGATCGCTCCAAACCCCGGTTGACCCGGCCGATCAGCAGACTAATCCAAACAATCCCTTCTTTGAAACGCGACCACCCTTAGCGGGCAAATTCTTGTTCAACGGTGAAGAAGTAACGGTAGTCACCAATCACTTTTCCTCAAAGGGTGGCAGCAGTCCTTTGTTTGGTCGCAATCAGCCCAGCGTCAGTGATGCCCCCAATGGAGGTCAGGAAAATCCCGCTTTGAACGGAAGCCTCGATCAGCGTCGGGCACAGGCAGAAGTCGTTAACAACTTCGTCGAAGGAATTTTAACGGACGCGCCAAACGCCAATGTGGTTGTCGTAGGAGATTTGAATGAATTTGAATTCATTTCACCCCTGGAAATTCTTGAAGAGAATTTAACCAACCTGACCAAAACGTTGCCTGAAAATGAGCGCTATAGCTTCATCTTTGATGGCAACTCTCAGTCCCTCGATCACATCTTGGTGAGTGACAGCCTAACGGATTCCGCTGACTTTGATATTGTTCACGTCAACACCGAGTTTGCTAACTCCGATGCCAGAGCCAGTGACCACGATCCGCTGCTGTCCAGTTTATCTGTGCTGCCCGAAAACGCAATTCGAGGAAATAACGGCAACAATTCCCTCAATGGCACTAACGCAAATAATGTCATTCTTGGCTTTGGTGGGAACGACACCATTAACAGCAACGGGGGCAATGATGTCCTCAAGGGCGGTGCTGGAAATGACAATATCAATGGGAGTTCTGGCAGCGAT
Source organism: Leptolyngbyaceae cyanobacterium SM1_4_3 (assembly GCA_012031415.1). Taxonomy (GTDB): domain Bacteria; phylum Cyanobacteriota; class Cyanobacteriia; order Elainellales; family Elainellaceae; genus JAAUTN01. Next base: position 3,420 of record JAAUTN010000207.1, read on the forward strand.
CGCATCGAAGGCGGCAGCGGCAACGACAATATCAACGGCAACGGCGGTCTGGATGTTCTCATTGGCGGTGCTGGTAACGATCGCATCAATGGCGGTGCCCAAACTGACATTATCTATGGGGGTGCTGGCAATGACACCATCAACGGCAACGGTGGCGATGATCTGATTTATGGCGGACTGGGTAACGACACGATTACTGTAGGTCAGGGCAACAGTGTCATTGATAGCGGTGCGGGCGATGATTTGATCCAGCTTAATGGTGGCGGCATGAAACGGGTTGTGCTGACGACTGGTGCTGGATTTGATACAGTTCGCAACTTCCAGCTTGGCTCGACTACGTTTGATGTCACTAACTTTAGCAATCTCACCTTCCAAAGGTCAGGCAATGGAGTAAATGTTTTGCAGAATGGCGATCGCCTCGCCTTTGTAGAGAACGTTCAACTCAGCTCCCTCAACAACGCCAGCAACTTTGTCTAACAAAGCCTGACGATTTGACTTCTGAAGCTGACCATTGAAGCTCAGAGCTTGAACAGCCGAGTAATTTGCTCGATGTTCCGAGTTCTGAGCTTTACTTTTGGAGTAAAAAGGTCAAAACTTCGAGTTCTGAGGTCGGAGTTCCGAGTTCTGAAGGTGAAAGATCGAGTTCAGAGGGCGATCGCCTCTGCTAAAAAGCCAAAGTTTTGTGTGTAGAGGCTGACACTCCGGGATTTGAGGGTGAAGAATGGAGATCTAAGTGGGAACATTGAGCGCTAGAGGCTTGAATGCCGCTCATCTGTTTTCTCAGTCGCTATTTGTGAATTGTCTCATGCCTGCTACCCCCGAAGCGATCGCCAAATTTGTCCAGTTTTGACCAAACCGTAGGGCGCGGCACTAGGTTGGGATTTATCGGACACAACCGAGGATAAATTGCCCAATGCCACGCCCAGTCCACAAAACAATTCCGAACCGGGCGTGGCATTCGGGAAAGAAATTGCAGAAAATCGCAAAGATCGATTGCCGAATGCCGCGCCCCTACGGGTCTGTTATTTGGACAATCAACCTGTTGCGTATATCAATTCGTCGTTGAAGGCGATCGCCGAGAGGAAAGCGATATCACTTCTTAAGTTCCATTGCACTCGCTATACATCCAAAATTTGATTCATTGTTAAAGTCAATTCTGGAAAGGTGCGAGAAAGAATGCGATCGCCTCCCTTAAATGCAGTAGATTGATAGACTCCTTCATCCAGTAAGTACACAAAAACGGTGGGTGTTTTAGGGTTGCCGAGATAGGTTCTACTGCCGATCGCCAGATAGTCTACGATCCAATATTCGGTAATTCCTAGACGTTGATACTCATCAAGTTTATCGATGTAATCATCTTCCCAATTGGTTGAAACCACTTCTACCGCTAGTTGAATAGGTTGATCTAAAGCACCATAAGCACTCCGCTCTGAGCGCCACATTGTCCTATTAATGACGCTGACATCTGGATTGCGCCCTCGATTTTCAGCCGTTTGAATAACCGCTGTATTATTGACAACATAATCGAGTCTTAACCGTCTAATCTCATCGTTGAAAGCAAATAGAATGAAAAAGTCAACATCATCATGTTGGCGCGTTGCCCTCATCTCAACCATTTCTCCATCGACCAGTTCATACCGCCCATCTTCGGGATATTGATCAAGGAACTGATCAAACGTGAGCTTTTGCTTTGTAAAAGTTGTCATCGTAAGCTCCTCCCTGGGTTTAATCTCTAAATTTATAGATTTCAAACGGTAACTGACAATAATCGGTTTTGTAGTCGTTAAGATGATCCTACATCAGCGGAAAGCTACGCAGTTTTGTAGAGGATCTGTGCGATCGCCAATCTTCACCCCGAACCCTTTAACTCAGGCTCCGACCTTGATATCATAAGCAAATCCTTTCCCACGTCTGTGGGATATGTTGGATGGCGATCGCCCCCCAGTTTCCCAGGCTAGTTGGGCGATCGCTCTCAGTATGTACATTGAAGGTGGAATTCCACCTTCTCATTCATTAAAGGGTGGAACTCCACCCTTGTCAAGATCAAGCATGGGGCTAGTTAGGCTAAAAATTCGAGAACTCGCTGCCAAAAGAGGTTGGACGATTAAGGAAGTCGCTCATCGCTCCGGCGTGAACTACAACACTGTGAAAAGCTATGCTCGGCACCCTGGTATGAATATGGTTGACCTTGCGGCTGTTCAAAAGATAGCCCGTGCTTTTGATATCAGTATTGAAGATTTAGTTGAAGTTTTGGAGGAGTAGGGGCGATCGCTTTCATTTGCTTCAGTTAGAGTGAATAGGGTATTGAATAGTTCACCCACAAGATGTGATTGGCGCTAGAGAAAAAATGAAAGTATTTATCAGTTACGCTTCCACTGATGCAAAACTAGCTAAACAAGTAGCTGATGCCCTTAAAAAAGCGGGCTTTCAAACCTGGGATGAAACACAGATATTTCCAGGTGAGAATTGGGCAGAAGGTTTAGCTAAATCGCTTCAAGAATCGGACGCGATGGTTGTCCTATTGACACCAGCCTCCATTCGTTCTTCCAACATTCAGCACGAGATTGGTTATGCTTTAGGCAAACAGGATTATAAAGATAAAGTCTTGTCAGTTATAGCTGCTTCAGATGAGCAACTCCCGTTAACAGAAATTCCCTGGATTCTTAAAAAGCTTAGGGTGATTCGCATCCCTAATCTTGGAGAAAATGAAGAGGGCCTGAGGAGAATTACTCGAACCCTTGAAGTAGTTGCTCAGAGTCATTGATTTGTTTTGAAACCTAATGCAACCTAATGAAATTTTCCTTTCTCATGCCAGCCGAGATCAGGAGTTTGTTTCTAAATTAGCTGATGAATTGCGCCGTCATGGTATCCCTATCTGGTACAGCAAAATCAACATATTGGGAGCGCAACAGTGGCATGATGAAATAGGTCACGCCTTGAAGCGATGCGACTGGTTTCTCATCGTTCTATCCCCAAATTCGATAGAGTCAATGTGGGTTAAACGAGAATTAGTGTTTGCGCTTCAGCAGAATCGCTTTGAAGATAAGATTGTTCCTATCATCTATCAAACTTGTGATTATGAAAAGCTTTCCTGGGTGTTGCCCAGTTTTCAAATGATTGATTTTCAAAATAACTTTAACGATGGTTGCCGTACTTTACTCCGCCTCTGGGGAATAAGCTATCAGTCAATTTTGTAATGCAATCGCTCAAATCAAAACACAGCGACAACAGAATGATTAGTAAATGGGCGATCGCCATCCAACATATCCCACAAAGGTGGGAATATTGGGGGCGATCGCTCCTCAGTTTTCCAGGCTAAAAGGGCGATCGCTCGTTTTCAGTCATTACCTAACGTTCGCTTTCAACTGATGCAGGTGCCCTAATCCTATCCAAATGAACAGATTGATCTCACAGTATTGTCGAAGAGAGTAAAGATTTATAGATCTAAAACTCCTCCCTTTGAGGCAGGTAGAGCTTGTTTGTTGGTTCTACGATTACCCTACAACGGTATGGAGTTTTACTATGTTTTTTCACAAGAAAGACCCTATTCATGTGGTCGATGTTAACGAAGCAAATCCACGTTTTGCTCAACTGTTGTTAGAACAATTTGGTGGCGCAACTGGAGAACTATCCGCTGCTTTACAATACTGGGTGCAATCCTTCCACGTTGAAGATCCTGGTATTAAAGATATGCTTCAAGATATTGCCATTGAAGAATTTGGGCACCTAGAAATGGTGGGCAAAATGATTGAAGCTCACACAAAGAATGTGGACCAAACCGATGCTTTTAAGAGCAGTTTGTTTGCTGTGCGAGGTATGGGACCGCACTTCTTAGATAGCCAGGGAAGTGCCTGGACAGCAGCTTACTTGAATGAGGGCGGTGATGTCGTTCGTGATTTGAGAGCAAACATTGCGGCTGAGGCTGGAGCACGTCAAACCTATGAGCAACTCATCAAGCTATCTACCGACGAAGGCAGCAAAAAAACACTGGTGCATCTTCTTACCCGCGAGATTTCCCACACGAAGATGTTTATGGAAGCACTGAACTCATTAGGAAAACTGGATGAGCCATTCTTTGGCAACGTTCAGCCCGATGAAACTGTGGATATCTATTACAATTTGTCCTCCAATGGTAAAGCGGATGAGCGCGGTCCCTGGAACTCTGAACCCAACTTCCGCTACATTGCCGATCCGATAGAACAGCATTAGTCGTAACTATTCACTGTTAAGTTGTAGCCTCCCTACTGCGTACCCTTGAGTACACGGTAGAGAGGCTCTGCGCTATCTTTGTCATTCTTATGGGGATAAGGACAATAAGGACAAATCTTTATCCCGTTTCTGTTCACTTGCTGAATCAAGTGAAGCGATCGCCCCTACTCCTTAGAAGCGATCGCCATCATCCCCTCAATTGAGAGCAAGCTTAGAAAGAAATAATCAAATAGCCATCCTGAAATTTGGCTCCTGTCACCTGTTTACCTCGCAGTTCTGGAGGCAGAGAAACGTTACGGCGCTGATCCCCGGCTTCTATGGTGACTTCTGGGCCGTATTGGGTGAGTTTCACCTGCTGTTTGTTAAAGCCAGGTAAAAAGAGGGCAACTTTGCGATCGCTTACATTCACAGCAATCGGTTTAGGAGCCTGGGTTGCGTTAGCAAAGTCGGGCAAGGCATCCATTAGCGGTTGCCAGTTGTCGCCGGTGCGGTTGGGAATGGTGGATATCGGCAGTGGCGTAAATTCTTGGCGAATACGCTCGGATGGAGTGGATTGGTTGAGCAGAACGCCGCCAACAGTCAGCCCGATCTGCTGGGCGCTACCCCAAAGATAACGGGCAGTGGCGATCGCCCCCTCCTCTCCGGATGTCACCAGATAAGCCGCGACGCGATTTGGATTAGCCACCGCTTCCTTGCCCTGATCCAGCAGGTTATTTACCTGTCCTGCGGGTTGAGCAAAGGCATCTCCCCCGGCAGACCAGTTGACGTTGAGGACGGCGCTGGCAATCGGCTGCAAAAAGGGCGATATGGTTTTGCCCAAATCTGAATCGGCAAACACCTGACGAAAGCGGCGAATGTACCAGCTTAAGATTTCTGGCATCCCCAGCATTCGCAAGGTTGCCTGGTCGCCCGTGCCATCGTAGACGATCACATCGTACTTGCCGCTTGCGTCATATTCGCGAATGGCATTGAGGGCAAGGGCGCTATCCATTCCAGGAAGCACCCCCAATTCTTGCCCAAACACAGCCTTGAAGAAGGGTGTTCTTAAATATTGTGCTTCCTGCTGCTTGAGTTCTTCCCAACTGCGCTCTAGCATGGTCGTCGCACGAAACTGGACTGCCTGCAAATTGCTAGATAACTCTTGGGGATCAGCAGTCAGCGGTTTACCGACCAAAAGACCAAATGCGGGGCTAGAATCTTGCCCTGCTAACAAAACTCGCTTGCCTTGCTGGGCAAAGCGTTTGGCAGCAGCGATCGCCATTGTTGTGCGACCCGTTCCGCCTTTACCGAGAAACGTCAAAATCAAAGCCATCCCAAGTTCCTATCCCAGATACCTAAAGTTGTTACCTGTGTTCTATCGTATCGAGCGGGTCAGGTAGGATGCATATCCAATTAAGTTGAGCTTCTGAGGGTCGAAGATTATTAGCTAAAACAAAGGGCAGGAGGGAAAGGGCGAAAACCCAAAGCCTGAGCCAAAGCACTGCTTCTACCCTCTGCCTTCTATCTTCTATCTTCTACCTTCTACCTATTGAACAGGCTTAATCTCATCCTCGAAAAACCAAGTGGCAAACTTGTCATCAAATCGGACGATTACGCCCACTCCGCTGCCATCCACCATTTTGTAGCCCTCGATCGCCCCAGTTTGACCGAGCCGATCGATCACCGCTTGCGGGGCGCGATCGCGCAACCGAAATACACGCACTTTCTGACCTATTTCCATCGGCACTCCAACGGGTAAAACCATGAAAACCATGAATCAGTGTATCAGTGTCCGGTCGCTTCTCTAGTGTTTCCAAACTACTAAAACAACACCGCCCATAATCATTCCCACGCCTACCATACGGCTGATGGGCAAGGTCTCCTTAAAGAAGAGAACTCCAATTAGCACTGAGAATACGTAACTCAAGGCAACGGCAGGGGCCGCAACGCTGATATTTACGCGAGTGAGCAGCAAAATATAGAGTATGGCTGAAAACCCGTAAAAGCCAAGCCCAACCAGCAGTTCTGGCGTAGTGAGAATACTAAGAAGATGATCGAGCGCGTTGTCAGCGGTGACTTTGCCCAGCTTTAAGGCACCTGCTTTCAGTAAAAATTGCCCCGTGAGTCCAAACCCCAGGGCTACGGTCAGTAGGATGAACTCTTGCGGAGTCACTCAAAAAGTCCTTAAGTTTACAGTGGATTTGCTTTTAGTTTTCAAGTTTACAGCCAGTCCGTGTAGCATTGTGAACGATGAATGTTTGAATCGGACCGCACGCCCGATCGCATCCGTTGACCGCCCGCTGAGGAACTAATTCAGAGTTTTATGGCTAGTGCTGCTTATCTCTACACAAGCGAACAGATTTCAGTTTGGTTACGAGGGCTGTTGACGATTGCCTGGGCAGACGGGCACTTTGATGAGGAAGAAAAAGCCCTGATTGCCAGCCTAACCCAGGATGCGTTGTCTCCCACAACGGAATTAGGAGCTTTAGAGCCGATCGCCCCGGATGAACTGGCGGCTGCGTTAGGCAATGATGCTAGAACGGCTGAAAACTTCCTCAGAACGGCGGTAATGGTGGCGATCGCCGATGGCACCTATTCCACTCCTGAAGACCAGACGTTAAGGCAGTTTTGCCAGGCTTTAGGGCAACCCACTGCCGTTCTAGAAACCCTCTGTCTGACCCTCCCTGAACATCAGGTAGAAGTGCAGGCTGCCGATGTAACGGTTTCAGAAGATGACTCGGAGCTAGCGATCGCCCCGCTGCGCCCTGTGCGGGAATGGCTCGATCAGCTTGAAATTGCTGATCCCAGAGTGGCTCACTTTCTGTGCAAAATGATCCCCTCTCAGTGTCCGTTCGAGCGAGACGTAAATTTATTTGGGCACAAAGTTGTTCATATTCCGCCCTTGTGCAAGCTCAATCCACTCTATGAACAGCTTGTCGGACTCCGCTTTCGGGCATTGTCCTACCTGGCAGACGACTGCGGCGAGGATGTCGCACCTTACTGCTAAGGATTGTGGATTTATTAATGTGTAATTCTCCTGTGTAGGGGCATGGCAATGCCATGTCCCTACAGAGATTCTGGTTTTACAGGTTATTTGATCCACGATCCTAAGGATTGTGGATTAAATAGAATCCACAATCCTTAGCAATTGTTAATCAGTAATTAGCAGTCACACCCCACACCCCACACCCTACACCCCCACACCCCATCAGGGATACAGCAAAATCTTCAACGTCTCTGGGGTTGGAGCAACGGCGCGTTCTACGGCGGCTGCCAAATCTTTAAGCGGATAGCGATCGCTCACCAGCGCATCTACATCAATCCGACGGTTAAACACAATGTCAGCCGCCAACGCCTGTACGCGGTAAGAAGAACTGTAGCTACCCATCAGGTCAATTTCTCGCCGATAAAGAATATTGGGATTTAGCGGAATCTCTACCTCATCGGGAAATTCGGCAAAAAATAGAATCTTGCCGCCCTTGCGGGTGCAGTCTAACGCCTGAAAGAAAGCCTTTTCGCTGGGAACGGCGAGTAGTGCCGTGTCTACCCCCATCCCTTGAGTCAAGGATTTGATTTTGGCGGCAAGGTCGGGATCACGCGCATCAAAGGCGGCTTCAGCGCCGACGCTCAGGGCTTTTTCGATGCGACTGGGGAGCAGGTCGGTGGCGATCGCCCTTGCTCCAAAATATTTCACCAGCATGATAAACATTAGCCCAATCGGCCCTGCGCCTGTCACCAAAACCGTTTGTCCTGGCGCAACCTGTGCCTTTTTCACCGCCTTGAGGCAGCAGTTTGTCGGCTCTACAAAGCTAGCCTGCTCAAAGCTGATGTTGTCTGGAATGGGAATCAATCCACCGTGCTGCACAATGTGTCCCGGCACCTTGACGTATTCTGCAAAGCCGCCCCCACTCGGCGTAAACCCTGCGGTCGTCGTTACATTCTTGTAAACGTCGCACATGGAAAAATTGTCGCTGAGGCAATAGCCACAGTGCATACAGGGGATGTGATGCATCACCACAACCCGCTGCCCCACCTGCCACTCTTTTACCTCAGAGCCAATTGCAGCAATGATCCCCGCCGTTTCATGCCCAAAGATCCGGGGCGGCTCATACAGCGGATAGCGAATCTTCTTAATATCGGACTGACAAAGCCCCACCACCCGTACCTGCACCAACACCTCATCCGAAGCGATTTCTGGCGTAGGCACCTCCTCATAACTCAGTTGATTAACCCCTCTAAAAACTTGCGCTTTCATCGTTAGTGCCCTCTGGTTCTGGGATAGACTTTAGCATTGTCAGTAGCCCTTAACCCTTCCCCCGATGCAAACCCTCACCACAGACATTCTCGTAGTTGGCGGCGGCACGGGTGGAACGGCGGCGGCGATTCAGGCGGCGCGGCGGGGGGCACAGACGATTCTCGTGAGTGAGTTTCCCTGGCTGGGCGGAATGCTCACTTCAGCGGGCGTTTTCGGCTCCCGATGGAAATGAATTGGCGGCATTTCAGACCGGAATCTGGGGTGCTTTTTTACAGGAATTGCGGCGGCGA
>JAAUTN010000208.1 GCA_012031415.1 Leptolyngbyaceae cyanobacterium SM1_4_3
TTTATCGCTGTGACTTTGCTGAACCTAAGTTTTATCAGTGGAGTCACTCACTTTTATGAGGGCGATCGCTCTCATCAAGCGCTGTGGGTAAAGAGCGATCGCTTCAAAACCAGAGAATTGAAACTCGTACCCGAAGCATTCCTGGAATATTTATGAGGAGTCTGTCAACCGATACAAATCATCACAGGCTGGTAATCATCACAGGTGCGCCCTCATGTCTTTGCGGTGCCGTCGCATCTTCTACCGTAATGGCAACCCTGGAAACCAGTTCTTCAGAGCGATACACCTTTGGAACGATAACAGTCTGGGAAGCATTACCCTGAGCATCAACACTTAACACTTCCGTCAAAATAGCCGACTTATCATCTACAGTGAAGGGTGCTCCTTGCTCTAGCACTGTCCATAGCACATACACTTGTCCGGGCGGTAAAGGCGGCAAATTCCTAACAGTTAGGGTTGCTTCCAGGGTGACTGGGTTAACCACCACTGTTGCAGAAGCATCCTCAACGGTTTCCGTTTGCAGCACATAGGTGAGTGTTTCCGATGGCGTTTCGGTTTGCGTCGCCTGGAGCGCTTGCCGTAACTGATAGTTGTTGATTGCCAAAGCCGCAATCACCACAGCCGCCGCTGCGCCTAGTGCCTGATTCCAGGGAAATCGTCTTACCGATCTTGTTGCAGCGGGGCGCGAACTGCGCCAGGGATTGGTTTCCGTCGCCTGGGCAGCCATAATTGCCGAGCGCAAATGAGAGGGCGGCTTGACTTCGGCTGGTGCATAGACCATCTCCAGGGCGGTTTGCATCTGTGCTACTTCGGCGGCGATCGCCGGGTTAGCCGCTAAAAGTTGCTCAAACTCTATCGCCTCATTCGGATCGAGATCGCCCAGGACATAGCCCGCGATCATCAACTGCAAGTGTTCTGAAGGTTTTGAAGGGATCGACCTCGCCATAGCTGTGACTATTCCATGTAATTTGTGAGAGTTTGACGCAATTTGAGCAGTCCGCGCCGCGCTCTAGCCTTGACGGTGCCTAAAGGAATTTCTAGCCGCTCAGCAATTTCTGACTGGCTCAATCCATCGTAGTAAGCCATCCTGAGAATTTGCTGTTGGCTCTCTGACAGTTGCGCCAGCGCTATTCGGACTTCTTCCGATCGTTCACCCTGAAACACGTATTCCAGCGGAGTATTTGAGTCTGTTTCCTGGAGATTCCCAGATTTCCATCGTCCCCAAAAGGAAAGGGCTGTATTGCGCGATCGCACCCGGTCAATCGCCCGCGATCGCGTCAAAATCGCCAGAAACGTCCTGAGCGACCCCCGCTTGGAATCATAGGCAGAAGACCTGACCAGGTTCAGGAAAATATCCTGAGTCAAATCCTCAGCCTCTTGAGGGTTGCCCAAGACTTTGAACGCTAGCCCGTAGACGAGTCCAGCATGGCGATCGTAAAGAACGCCAAGAGCCTCTGCAAAACCTGCCCTCAGAGACAGATACAGTTCTGCATCGGTCTGACTCGACAGAGATTCGTCTGTGCTACCAGATTGCTCAGAATGCATGACGCATATTAAAAAAGTGGGCTTTGACGGGGCTAAAGCTATCCTATGCGAATTGTGACTTCTAGCGATCATTTTGAGTTGTGCAACAAACACAACTTTAGTACGTTACACACCGCAGATTGGACGCACTCATCTCCTAGATCTTATTGGCTAAAATAATCTGACTTTCCCTGACTTTTCAATACCGACATTTGAAACTACCTCCATTAACTTAGTAAATATCAGGTTAAAGGATATCCAAAGCTTCTAAGCCTGAGTCCACCCGATACATTTCGGTGTTTCAAACGAAAAAGTCATTCTCTTCATTTCGTTTGAGTTATTTCTCTAAATCAAGGAGTTCTAATCGTGCAGCTAGAATATCGCAACCAATCTACTTCGGAGAACATCTCTATCCCCGATCGCATCAGCACTTCAGACCTTCACTCAAAACTCACTTCAACTCACTACACCCCATCAAGAAGACCCCCCTTAACCGCACAGTGGCTCGTTGAAAATGGGAAACTGGTCTGTAAGTGGATCGTGAATTAGCTTCGGTGTTTTGATGAAGATAATGTGAATGATGGCGTGATTAATATTAGTTCAGCTTACTCCTTGGGCACTTTGCAAATAATCCTAAAGCCCAAAAGTAGAGTAAGCGTCAATGATTACCCCAAACAACTCAACAGCTTGCGACCGTTGCCCTGGATGCAAGATTCTGAAGTCTGAGGTTCCTGCTTCTTTCAGCAGCTTTTTCTGCGAGTGTGACTGGTTTGTTCTCAATTTCTGCCACCCTGAAGAAAGCTGGGAAACCAAAGAGGAAAGGCGATCGCCCGTTAAGAAATTGGCTTCCAGTAACCCCTGGAACCTCTTCATAAACTGGGTACAAAGTATCAAAAGCGATCGCCTCCTCTGAGTAGGTCAGAACTTCAGATTCCGAGCATCATCTTGACTGAGTAAAACGCTTTGAACCGCCCTGATTAGGCGGTTTTTCTTTACTTTGCTTTCAACCCTTATCCGATACAATTGGTGATTCTCCTAAATGTTATAGCAATCCTCTTTGATTTGTGAAAAAGATAATTCGTGGAAGTGCCCGGACTCTAGGCGGGCACTTCCACGAATTATTTAGGATCGCTATATTCTTAGGATTGGAACAAAGTTGAGCTATGAGCTTTGAAGCAGCATTGCTATGAATCAAACAGCCTTAACTACAGCAAACCTACAGGGATTTGTGTCTTATGCAGGTGAAAACTGCTGTAAGCAGTCCAACATCGCTAACATATTTAGAAGAACAGAGGGCTACTGTCCTGCTACGCATCAATGATCAACAGCCAATGACTATTTCAAGAAACTATGCTGCACGTTACTCTAATTGCTGGCACCTATCAACCCGATCGCTGTGGCGTAGCTCACTACACCTCTCATCTACGAGAAGCTTTAGCGGAAGAGGTTGAATCTGTTGTGCTAACGACACAAGCGGCGGCTGAGACATTACAAGAGAATAGGGTGCGCGGTGTAGTGCAAGACTGGAAGTTAACTAGCCTATTGCCACTAGTGCGGGCAATTCAAACAATTCCAACTGACGTTTTACACATTCAACACGCAGCGGGAACTTACAGTTTTCAGCGTCCCATTTTTTTGTTGCCACTAATTTTACGCACGTTCGGCTATCGTCAGCCAATTGTCACAACTGTGCATGAGTATGGCTGGTGGGAATGGCAACCCAAAGGTATTCCACCAGAACTATTGGAATGGTTGAAGCAATGGGGACAGCAGCGCCAATGGTGGGATCGAGAGGATGGTTTTTTACTCACTGGAAGTCAGGCAATTATTACCACGAATGTAGAAGCAGAAAGTGCTATTTGCGATCGCCTCCCCCATCTATCCGATCGCCTTCAGCGAATTCCGATCGCCGCCAACGTAGAAGTAGCGCCCATTGAGCGATCGCCTGCTCGTCAGCTTGTGCGTCAAACCTGTGGCTGGTCAAAAGAGTCTTTTGTAATTACTTTTTTTGGCTTTTTGCATCCAGTTAAAGGCATAGAAAACTTATTGTTCGCCTTCAAACAGATCCAAACAACGATTCCCCAGGCGCGACTGTTGTTAATTGGTGGAGTCGAGAGTTTAGCGCTACCTGCGGATGAAGCCAAACGCTATTGGGATAAACTACAGGTTCAGATCTCGCAGCTAGGATTGAATGAAAAGGTGAGGATGACAGGTTATGTGAGTGAGGCGATCGCCTCTCATTATTTAAGCGGCTCCGATTTGGGCGTGTTACCCTTCAATCACGGGGTTACTCTCAAAAGCGGCTCACTGCTGGCGCTTCTAGCTCATCGTTTACCGACTATCGCAACGTACTCTGACCCATCTGACCCCGAACTCACTGCGGCAAAGATTGTTTATCCAGTACCACCCCGCAACTCAGATGCTCTCGCTTTAGCACTGTTGAAGCTAATTGAAAATCCTGATTTGCAAAAACAATTGAGTGCGGCGGGCAGTGAGTTTGTCAAACAGTTTAGCTGGGAGGCGATCGCCCAAAAACATTTGCAGATTTACAAAAGCCTGCTGGGTTAGTATTAAACAAATAATTCGACGAGTGCTACGGAGAGAACTTATGAAAGAATCCGTTAGGGATCTTAAATAAACGCAGATCCCTTATTGGGTTTTTCAACATTGGGGGATTTAGAAAGTTGGTTAGAGAACTTGCCAAAGTAAAGACAGCGCTTCTTACATTTTCTACTTCCTACTCCAACGCTCCTCGTCTGACTACAATAGTCAGCGCCAAAAATACGATCAGCATCACGACTAGTGCAAATGCGGCTCCTAGGGGCCAGTTGTAGACTACACCAAACTGAGAAGAAACCACATTGCCTAACATAATCCCGCTGGGACTTCCGACCAGATTGGGAGTGATAAAATCACCCATCGTGAGAGCAAATACATTAATTGAACCTGCTAGCAGTCCTGGTGTCACCAGCGGTAGAGCAACTCGACGAAAAGTGGTGAGCGGTCGAGCGTTGAGATCTGCTGACGCTTCAAGCAAATCTTGGGGCAGCCGCTCAAAGGCGGTGATCACAGGCAAAATCATGAAAGGCAACCAAACATGAACGAACGTGAGTGTGGTTGAAAACTGGTTATAGAGGAAAATCTGACTGGGTTGCTGCAAAATTCCTAAAGTGAGCAAGGCACTGTTGAGAATGCCGTTATAGCCCAAAATAATTTTCCAGGCAAAGACTCTCACCAGATAGCTTGACCACAGCGGCAAAATTACCAGCAGCGTCAGCAGCGTGCGATAGCGGCCGCCATAGCGTGTGATGAAAAAAGCCAGGGGGAGGCGATCGCCGCATCAATCACTGTCACCCCCAGCGCAGTCATGACCGTTCTCACAATCACTGTGCGATAAGCTGCATTGCCAAAAATCGTCTGAAAGTTGACCAGGCTAAACTCCCGCACGATATCAAACGCCTCCAACCGCCAAAAGCTGTACGAAATCAGAATGGCGATCGGCACAAAATACAGCAGCGTCATCCACAGCAGCGGCGGCAGTAGGGTTGCATAAAGGGCTACGGGGGTGCGATCGCGACGGCGCGATCGCACCTCTGGCTGACCTTCTAACGGCTGACCTTCTAACTGCGAATTTCGTTCCAAAGCTGTACCCACTTATCGTAATTTTTGACGCTCTGCCACATCTTGATCTCCTCATGCAGCGACAGGTCATCCATAAACAGTTTCCTGGCGCGTTCTGGGCCGACTGCTTCGACTCCCAAATCTGTCGCGCCGGAGTAGCCTGTCACATCCATTACACCCTTTTGACCTTCGCCACTGAGAATGAAATCAATCCACTGGTAAGCAGCGTCTACATTACGAGAGTTTTTGGAAATCATCCAGGAGTCCGTCCAGCCCGTAAGCTGTCCTCTAGGGCTAACAGAGCCGACTGGATAATCTGCCTCACTCAGTTGCGTGTAGGTTAGCGGCCAGGCATGGGCAAGCACTACTTCACCCGACTGGAACAGGTTTGCTAGCTCACCCGCTGTCGTCCAAAACTTGCGAATGCTGGGGCGAAGTTCCAGCAGCTTCTCTTTTACCTCAGCCAGGTCAGCATCCGTCAGGTTATAGGGATCTGCCTTGCCTAACCAGAGCGCTACATCGGCAATCGTCATTGGATTGTCGGGAATGGTGATTTGTCCGGCGTACTGCGGGTCAAACAGCACATCCCAGGACGTGGGCGCACTCGCGACTTTTTCAGTGTTGTAAAGCAGCACATTCGGGCCCCAGGCAAAGGTCACGCCATAGGCTTTGCTGTCAAAGCTATTCCAATTGCCTTTCTGGAATGGTGAAAAGATTGAATCGTAGTTCTCTAATTTGTTGGTGTCGATGGGGCTGACCAATCCCGCTTTATAGAGCCGTTCGGTGATGTCACCCGATGCAGAAATCAGGTCATAGGTGCGACCGCCGCCCGTGCGAAACTTGGCAAACATTTCGTCGCTCGACCCAGCATAGGTTGCTTTAACTGCACAGCCCGTTTGCTGCTCAAATTTTTGGGCAAAGGAAGCGTCGGTGTAGCCCTCCCAAACAATTGCCGTCAGTGTGCAACCTGCTGCCTGTGCAGGTTGAGCAGGCAGCATCCCACTGAACCCTAATAAGCCAATTAGAAACGCTGTAATTAAACGATGCCACATAAGTAGTCTAATCCTTCTGCTGAATGTCATAACAGTCGAAGCGAACAATAGCGCGGACAATGGCATAGTACGCCCGACCTAGATTAAAGTGAATCGTTCTAAATTTTCTGTTACTAATGACATCCTATGAGGTCTTTGCCCCATTCATGATGTAACTATAAGGTTCTTTAACGGCGATCGCTATAATTGAGCCTAAGCGATCGCTTACCCCAGAGGCACCCGGTCATGAAGTCTGAAATAAAAGTGAAATTGGTATCTTTGTATGAGACGGACTACCAACTTTGGCTAGATAAAACGGCAGCAGAGTTGCGATCGCAGGATTTTAGCAATCTTGATTTGGAAAACTTAATTGAGGAAATCGAGAGTTTGGGCAAAAGCGAAAAACACGCCATCTCTAGCTATTTAATGCAACTTTGTGAGTATCTCCTCAAGATGAAGTATTGGGAATCTGAACGTGAAAGTTGCTTTAGAGGGTGGGATTTAGAGGTGGCTAACTTTCGATTGCAGATTCAAGCACAACTGGAAATTAGCCCCAGTTTGAAATCATTCTTACAAGACAATTTCCCAAAGCAATACAAGAATGGTAGAAAGCTTTTTCTCAAGGCTAGTCGTCTAGATTCCAGAATTATTCCTGAAGAGCCTGACTTTACTCTAGAGCAAGCCCTGGATGAAGACTGGCTCCCCTGGCAGCCTGAGTGACAAAACCTTTTGCTTTTTACCTTTTACCTTCCATGACCTCTACCAAACGTACAGTGTCGATGCAAGAAATTTATCAGCGGCTGAACACAACCCCACAAGAGCTTGCTGCTTTTTGTGAGAAATGGCAGATCGTGGAACTTGCTCTATTTGGTTCAGTGCTACGAGATGATTTTCGGGCAACTGGAGATGATCCGAGTGATATTGATATATTGTATGTTCTTGCTGAAAGTTCGGGCTACAGCTTATTTGATATTATGGAGATGCGTGAAAATCTAGAACGGTTGTTCCAAAGAAAAGTAGATTTGGTAAGCAAAAATGCGCTCCAACGCAGTCGAAACTGGTTACGTCGCCAAGAAATTTTGAAGTTAGAAGTAACTCTGTATGCAAAGAGATCAGCAATCTTTAATTGATATTGCAGACTCTATTCAATTGATCTCTGAGTACGTCAAGAATTGGCAGGATTTCGTTCACTCAATTAGAGATCAAGATGCTGTTATTCGTCGTTTAACTATTGTCGGTGAAGCAACAAAGCGCTTGTCTATAGAGTTTAGGGATGCTCATCCTGATGTTCCCTGGAAAGAAATGGCAGGATTACGCGATGTAGTGGTTCATGACTATGACGAAGTAGATCTAGATAGGCTTAAACCTGTGATTGAGATCAAGTTACCCGAAGTCTTGCACCAGTTAGAACCTTTGTTGCCGACACCACCAGAAGCCCCATAATGCAATTCACCAACGATCCGCATAGTCCCCCCCCATCACATAGTGCTAATCATTCAGGTTAGAGCAAGAAGAGGAAGAACAAGGTTCTCCCCCCTTCTTGTTCTAATTGCAGCGTTATCGTGAGTAATAGGAACGAGATGGTTTCTGGGCGAGAGGTCGCCTTTTCGTGAATAAAAGTAGGGCGATCGCCACCACTCCTATCCCAATTACGTTTCCGGGTTCAGGCACAGTTGCTACATTGAGTGGGTTATTCGGTTGAGTCAGTTCGTCTAACCCATCTTCGACTTCGCGTTCAAAGCGATCGCCACTCACTTCCGCCTGAGCTAGCAGTTCTCGCTGGCGATCGTTGACCAGCACCAGCATAGAGGAGTAAGGAGTCACAATCTCGGTACCTTTTGCCAGGGTGTGAATCGCATCCAGTTCGGCTAGTTGAGACATATCCTTTTCTCGGCTGAGTTTAAGAATCAGTTGCCGCGCAGCAAGCGGTGTGAAGTCAGTTTTTGATGCACTAGTCGGTTCAACTGAAGTGCCAGATTGAGGTGCTGATACTGTCCAAATGTAGCCATCGGTGACGCTGGCTACAGATTGTCCCAGGTTTTCCTCAGTTGCGATGCGCTGCATTACTTCTGCGACAGCCGTTGCAACGCCGCCTCTGGTTTTTTGAATAGTTTCTAAAATAGCATCATCGTAGGCGGGAGGTAAGTTGCCCAGATGGATAGCCCAGAGCGGGGAGGCGATCGCCGGAAGCTCAGCCCCATCTGCCGTTAACTCATAATTTCCCTCATCTGTAATTACCAGCACCGCATCATAAGTCGTCTCACCGCGCAACTGCCCAAACTGTTGCAGCACCGTATGAATGGGCAAATTGCCGTAGAAAGTGATGTTCCTAGTGTCAAACTCACGGATGTTATCCACGCGCTCTGGCTGCGCTCCGGGGGAGGCAGTGAGATATAGATCTAGGTGATTATTTGTACTGTGTTGAGCGAGCCAGCGGAAGGTGTCGGTTAACTCATTAGAGTGAGTTGCCATGCTGCGAGAGCGGTCTAACACCAGCGCAAACCGTTTGGATTGGGGCAGAGTCGAGGAATGGTGTCCCAACGGTTCTGCCTTCACCTGATAGCCTCCGGGCAATGTCACCTCATGGGTTTGGGGCGCACGTCGTCGAGCAGGCAACGCAGCTTCTAGCCATGTTTCCTCGGATAGATGGGCAGGTCTGCCATTGCGACGGCGCACGGTGTCTTCTGTCCAAAAGATATTGCGCTTCTCAGCTAGATGAGGCGTTGGCCAACCTTGCTCCTGCCGCATCACCTGATAGGTCATCCACAGGTGCAGCTCTCCTGGATCACCATTTAACTGCTGTCTGGGAATCGGGAATACACGCAGGCGATACTGCCGTGGCCCGACCTGCTCTAACAGTGCCGGATCTTCTGCCACAAAGTTAGTGCTGCGGGCAACTTCTCCGGTGTAAACTTGTTGGGCGGCTCCGCGTGGCGACACCACAAATGGAAAACGGCTGGCTCGACTCATGCTGTCGCCCAGCCACACTCCAGTTAAAACAGCGCTTTCAGGTAACGAAAAGGAGTAAAAAATTTCCTGATCCTGCCAGGTGGAGTTCTCATAACGCTCATACAGTTCAATCTCTGCCCAATCGCCATGTTCGTGTACGTTGACTCGCTGTTGCGCCAGCCAGACAATTTGCTGGTTAATGTTGAGTAACCCCGCCTTAGTTTCATCCCGGTTTGAGGTCGATTGCAGAGCGTGTTGAATCGCTTCCCGTTCTGCCTTTTGAATGGGGGCATCAAAAAATTCTGCGTACAGGTTAGCGGCTTTATCTGCGTCAGCACGAGAACCGTTGTACAAAAATGGAGAAAGAATATGGTTATGCAAATCTTGCCAAAACTGAGCATTCTCCTGAGAAAGGTTAAACGTAGTGCGATATATTTCGCTCAGGCTATTGCTTTCCTGCCAGGGACTAATGTAGCGGTAGGAATTGAGATAGGCATTCACCAGCCCTGCTCGAATCAGGTCAGATTTGGCTAAAAGTTCCTGGCGATCGCCCTCTGTCTGAGCAGGCTGTGAAAGTAGCTTAAACGCTTCAACCTGGGGTTGCTGTTGCAGAGTAGTGAAAATGAGTAACCAGGCGATCGCCACTCCTGCTGTACCTGCGACTGCCTTAAATGAGCCGTAGCGATCGCCAAACGCCGCTGCCACCCTCCACCACGAGCGCAAGTAGAAATTTGTCATGACAAACGGCATGGCAAAAAACAGTGAGCAGCTAAAGCCAAACAGAAATAGGAAAACTGGTATCCACCAGATTGTACGTATCGGGTTGCTTCTTAAAACTTCCCAGAACGCAGGAACCCACGCAAACTGGAAAAATTGGATCGTCCATGCGAGAACTGCAAACAATGCCACACAGAAAATAGGCACCACATAAAACGCCAACAGCGTTCCAACATAGACCCCAACAATCAGCATCAGGCTGTGACCTACCAGTTGCAGCCATGCCAGAGTGCGTTTACGTGCTGCAAACCCGCATAGCAACTCAACTGCAAACGCCCCAATGCAGAACAGCGCCGTCCCTAAAATTTGGGAACTGGCTGGAGTCATTTCCCGAATCAGGAACAGGCGCAGCAGACATATCCCTACTAAAGGTGCTTCGACTCCATAAAATAGTCGGATCAGCGAGACAGGCTGTTTTCGTAACCGAAACCACCCTACCAATGTGCAGACTGTTGGTACTATCAGTAGACCCAGCAAACTCGCAACCAGTGAGGCGGGAATCTCAACCCCAGCCCAAGCATCTCTAGAAAAGGCAAAACCAACTTGCGGCAGAATAACACCGTAAGCCAGGAGCAAAAAAGTGCAGTTCCATAGCCAAAAGATGGAGCCGCAGACAAAGTGAATCAATTTTTTCATCGTGAAGCTGAGGTAAGGTTGTTTTGCTTGTTATTAGCCACCTGAAAATAGCCCCTATCAACGACTAATAACCAGGAACCAATGGCTAATCTCCCTGATGCATTCCTAATATTTACTCAGTCACAACCCGTTGAATTTTGGAGATAACTGCTTAAAGTTTCAGTGAAGTGCAATAGCTCAATTGATTGCCACAGTTACTCCGTCAAATTTCATCTGTCAAATTTTATTTCTCAACTTTCGGGTGAAGCTTCAGTTGCAGGAGATGCCGCAGGGGTAGGAGATGCTTGAAGATTTGACTCTTCTTCGTTAATTAAATCCTGTAATGCTTCAGCAAGAATGGCGATCGTTTGGCGGCGGGTGTTGACGCTGGTGGTTAATTCTGAAATTTGAGCTTCCAGCGTCGCTAGCTGCGCCTGGTTCATCTCTACGTCTGCGGCAAGGCTATTGGGCAGGCTTTCACTGAAGGACTCTAGCTGGGTTTCGACTTGCTCAATTCGCTCGATGGCGACTGCATCAGCGGCGATCGCCTCCAACTGCCGTGAAAGCTGACCCTGATCAGACTTGAGGCTAAAGGTCAGCCAGGTGAGCGTGCCTGCGAGAATGGCGATCGCGGCTACTAATAGCCCTGTCAGACTACCTACCTGCCTGCGAAGCTGGTCTATTTCTCGCCCAAAATTCTCAGCATCCGACAAGAACACCAGTTTTAGCTCCAAAATTTCTTGAGCCAATCCCTCAAGTCTCTGTTTTTCTAAGTCTTGTGGACTAGTAGCGCTGTAGTCTGGAGTTGCCTGAGCCGTTGAGGAAGTAGGGACAAGGCTGCTGGTATTGCTGGAGCCGTCGCCATCACTGTGGAAGATGTCGTCAGACATGATGTGAGATTTGAGGTGTGAGATTTGAGGTGCTAGATGTGAGGTATGAAGTTTGATTTAAGTTGCTTGTAGGAAGTGATTGAATTTGTTGCCTGAGTTGCTGGAGTTGGGTGTAGGTGATTGCTAGTGCGACGGCGATCGCTACCATAGTGCCACCTAAGAGCATAACTGTGACAGACAGCCAAAACTGTAGCCGCGCATTCGAGCTTTTCAGCGATCGCATCTCTTGCTGCACCTGCCCCAAAAATTTCATAGCTCTCAAGTCAGACCAAACGCTGTACGGTCGGGGCTGGTTATTGCTGTCTTGACTAATCTCTTCTTGAATCATCGGCGGGTTAAAAGGTTGGGCGATCGCTCCATTAATCATATACGAACACTAACGTCAAACGGAGCTATGGCAGTTGAAGAGACGGTTAGGACAGCGGTGACTTTCTAAAGCTGCTTATAGCTAGCTAGGGTTTCGATTCATCCCTCGTCCCTCATCCTTTTGCTACATATGGCGCTACGCGCCCTGATTAAGACTTTTTTGTGTAGAAGCCCCGCTGCGCGGGGGCTTCTACACAAAAAAGTATCCTAAGGTATGCGTGTAGCGCTATATAGAACCGATTTGACATCTTTATAATGGTGAATGAAGGCACCTACAACCCTCTAATCTACTGGCTATGGCATATTCGAGCAGTCTGACTGATGCAGAATGGGAAATTCTTGAACCCCTGTTATCT
>JAAUTN010000209.1 GCA_012031415.1 Leptolyngbyaceae cyanobacterium SM1_4_3
CGCGACGCAAGAATAACTAGATCAATCAGATGGGATCTCTGCTGGAGCAATGGCTGAAAACCTGAGCTGGACTCAGTCCTTGCTTTCCGCAATCGACATCGGGTTAGTTCTGGTTTTAACTTACATGGTGCTAATCATCATCGGAGAACGGCGAACTCTGTGGATGGTGAGGGGGCTGATCATTCTCATGCTGGCAGCAGCACTTAGCAGCACGTTTAATCTTAAGCTGCTGAGCTTTGTGTTGGAAAAGCTAGTGATCGGCTCTGCTGTCGCGATGGCGTTTATCTTGCAAGCCGAATTTCGGCGATTTCTGGAACAGCTTGGTCGAGGAGAGATTGTTCAGCTATTTAAGCCCGCGCATGAAGCAATTCCTAAGCCTGATAGCGTGATTGACGAAATTGTGGATGCCGTTAAAGAGCTTTCCCAAAATCGCATTGGCGCACTGCTAATTCTCGAAACCAATCGCCCCATTGATGAACGAGACTTCTCAGTGCCCGGTGTCCGGATCAATGCAGAAGTCTCTAAGGAATTGCTGCAAACCATCTTTCAAACCACAACCTTGTTACATGATGGTGCAGTTCTGATTCGAGGCTCTCGCGTTGTGGCTGCGGGAGTTATTTTGCCAATTTCTGAGCGAACGACTTCTCGCCAACTGGGAACTCGCCATCGAGCCGCAATGGGAATTACAGAACGAGTCGAAAATTGCCTGTGCGTCGTTGTATCTGAAGAAACCGGGTCAATTTCTTTAGCTGAAAGGGGTACTCTAAACCGGCCCTTAACCAGCAGTAAACTGAGAGAGCTTTTGCGGGATCGTTTCTCTCAATCTGTAGAGCGCGAAGCAGTTGCGCCTCAACTGCGGAGCCTGGGTCGTCAGTTAGCTGCCCAGCTAAAAGCACTATTTTTGCGTTTTATTCGCCTTTCATCGTCGGCTTCTCGGGAGAAAAAATGACAGCCAAGTCAACCCTTTTGCAACTGCCTGCTGATTTGGATCAAGAACGCTTACCCAGACACGTCGCTGTAATTATGGACGGAAATGGCCGCTGGGCAAAGCGGCAGGGATTACCTCGGATCATGGGACACCGCCGGGGAGTGGATACACTCAAAGATCTGCTGCGCTGCTGCAAAGATTGGGGAGTTAAGGCACTAACAGCCTATGCGTTCTCGACAGAAAATTGGGGCCGCCCGTTAGAGGAAGTTGATTTTTTGATGACTTTGTTTGAGCGGGTTCTGCGTCAGGAATTGCGAGAAATGATGGCGGAGGATGTGCAGATTCACTTTGTCGGCAATTTGGATGCGCTACCGCGATCGCTCCAGGCTGAAATTAATCGCTCAATGCTGGAAACTCAGAAAAACCAGGGCATTCAGTTTACAGTAGCCACAAATTACGGTGGTAGGCAGGAAATTATTCAAGCGTGTCGGGCGATCGCCACTCAAGTGCAGCAGGGGCTATTGCAGCCTGACCAGATCGACGAATCTGTATTTGAGCGCCATCTTTACACGGCTGGCATTTGCGATCCTGATTTGCTAATTCGCACCAGCGGCGAGATGCGAATCAGCAACTTTTTGCTCTGGCAGGTCGCCTATGCCGAACTTTACATCACCGAAACCCTTTGGCCCGACTTTGACCGAACCGAATTTCATCGAGCCTTTGTGCCTATCAACAGCGCGATCGCCGCTTTGGAAAAGTCAAGAGTTAGTGCGTGACCTACGATAACGTCTGCAAATATCTGGCTGAGCAACATCCCGCCAGTTTTGTGCGCTGGCTTCTAGGTGTTGAAGCGGCAAATGTTCAGGTGCTTAAAACCGAGCTAAATTTAGAGCCAATTCGAGCGGATTCAATTATCTTTCTGAAAGCAAACAACCGGATCTTGCATTTAGAATTTCAGACTTTGCCAGCGTCTAAACCGCCTCTCCCTTTTCGGATGTTGGACTACTGGGTCAGGCTACATCGCCAATATCACGCTCCGATTGAACAAATCATTCTATTTCTCAAACCAACCCGCTCCAAATCAGTTTTCGTTGAACAGTTTCAGACATCCAATACACTTCACCGTTATCGAGTAATTCGGCTGTGGGAACAAGATCCAACACCGCTTTTCGCAGATCCTGTTCTCCTACCATTTGCTACCCTTGCGAGGGCTGATTCACCGCCAATTCTCCTGGAGAGAGTTGCTGCTCAGGTCGCTATGATTGAGACAAGTGAACAGCAAAATATAGCTGCATTGGTACAATTGCTGGCAGGTTTGCGCTTTGACAAAGAGTTGATTCGCCAATTTTTTCGGGAGGGCGTTGTGCGTGAATCCGTGATTTATCAGGAGATTTATCAGGAAGGTCGTCAGGAAGGTCGCCAGGAAGGTCGTCAGGAAGGTCGCCAGGAAGGTCGTCAGGAAGGTGAGCAAGAGCTACTCCTGCGCTTACTGGCTCAGAAATTTGGGGCGATCGCTCTCCCCCTCCAAGACCAAATTCGCTTGCTTTCTCTTAACCAGCTAGAAAGTTTAGGTGAAGCGCTGTTAGATTTTTCAGATGTCGCAGACTTGATCGCTTGGTTGGAAGCAAAACGAAATTCCTAGATGAGCAGTCAACCCCATCACCCCGTCTAGCTCTCATCCCGAATTATGGCCCTGTAAAAATTGCCTCATCCAAATCTCTACGACTGAGAGAGTACTTGAATGAGCGCTGAATATCTTGCCCATCTTCTCCAGCCTGAATGTAGCGTACCGTTAGAGAGTCAACATCCAGCCAAAGTTCAGCTTTCCAGGTGGTTTGGTCGATGTGCCAACAGTGAAGATCCTGACTGTCCTGATGGCATCCCTGAGAAATGAGCCATTGCTCAATGTCGGGTAAGGGATGATTGTAAAGAGGAGTATCAGCAGAAGGAAGAGTCATAGAGGAATCATGCATGAGCCGTTGTAAAAATGTTGGGTTCAACCTGGTTTGATGTAGAAGCCAGATCAGCAGAAGGTAGCTGATTGGAGCTTATAGGAATGGAAATAAATAGTTCCTCTACAGAGTCTTTGAAATCCGAGTTAAGGGCATTTGATTCAGCATTAGGTTGAACTTGCGGGAGCTCGTCATCCACAGATGAAGATTCCAGTGGAGGGGTTTCTAGAGGACGATCTTGGAGCAAATTGATAGTTTGCTCAGGCAAATGAACGGGCTGAGAGATTTCTTGCTGGATCTGGGACTGGTTGAACGGTCGAAAAGCTATCTCACCGCGAGTCAGTCCAATTGCTACAACTAGAATAAGGCAGCAGACAAAGGTAATGCCCAGAATAAACAAGGCAAACATTTCGCCGGGAGAGAGGGGGCGATCGGTTGGGTCTAGGTAGGCGGAAGACCGAAAGCTCTTTGACCGGGAAGATGGGCGATTAAGGTCAGTCGGTGACTGGATAACCGACACACGAGAATAGCCAATCTTAAGATCATAAGCAAATCGTCGTTCGGGGCTACTTAGCGTGGCATAGGCTTCGTTCAACGCCTGGAATTTGGCGATCGCCACTGCCGCAGGCAGAGTTGTGGTGTCGGGATGGTAAAGCTTGCTCATTTCCCGGTAAGCCCGACGAATTTGCTGGGCGGACGCTGAGGGAGCCAGCCCCAGCAGCCCATAGTAGCTGCCAGCCAGCCTCTGCTCTGGCGTTTCTGGGTTGTCAGAGTTGGAGGTTGCCCCGTTGCGAGTCACACAAAACCCTCTGCTGCTCGTTGCAATATGCTTACTTATTCCAACTATCTTAACTAGGTTCACTAGTTTGACTAGAAACGGCATTCTGTTTAGAACACAATTTCAAAACACTCGGTACGGGTCAGGCGAATCTGCGCCAGCGTAAACACAACGGGGATTACACGACCGTAGTTTGTGGCGATCGCCCGCCAGCCCAAATCTGCAAAAAACCAGGCCCACATTGCTGGTCCCAAAAAGGAAAAAACGCTGCGAACTGCGCCATACCGAGCAGCGTTTAGAGCCATTCCCCGGTAAGCGGTCTGAAGCGCAGCCTGACTTTGAATTTGTGCAGCTACGGTTGCGCCACCTTTGACAATTGCCTGCCTTGCCACTTGATAAGTTGCAGCATGAAGCGCAAACTGACGGGCAACGTGCTGGAGTAGCCAGGGACGAATCACCGCGCTAACGGCAAACGCCCCGCCGCCTTTGAGTAACAGTCCTAGAGGATCTTGCTGCACTGGGTCTGGAAGCTGTTGGGCAAGCTGTGACTGAGAGAGCGATCGCTGAATTCTTCCAGCTAGTACTCTTTGCTCAGCAGCAGGCAGTTTTTTCCAGACTCGGTTGAGCAAATTCAAAAACAGCTCTGCCTCTAAATCCATTGTGGAGAAATCTTTTCCGTAAGGGATTTTGAGATAGCGGCAAACCTGGATCAGAACCTGGCGATAGTTAACCTGATCGGTTTGACCGCGCAAGACGGTGATGCCATCAGCAGCTAAGAAGCGAAATCTGTCTTCTAATGCATCTAACCAAACTTGGCGATCGCAGCTTTGTATATCCAGCGGGTCAGGCGTGTAAACATAATCGAGCGGATTAAACTTGCGGCGAAACAAAATTTCTGTCAAAACCTGCAACTCTTCCTCAGTTGCCAACTCTAACCCTGCTCTCAGTTCATCCACCTCAACTTCCTCCACTGTATGCGACTGCCTGAATATCCGAAAAAAATCCGAAAAATTGTCACTGCGACTTACAGCTTTTGTAGCCTAGAGTGCAAACCTAATTCAGGCAAGAAGCGGTTAGGACTTTTTTGCTCAAATTCTGCCTGCAATTTTCCTGCTTGTCCCATATTCTACTGAATTGCAGGCATAACAGGATGGCTCATGGTTGACATAGCGGTGATTGGGGCGGGTTTGGCGGGGTTAGTTTGCGCCCGACAACTTCAACAAGCAGGGTATCGGGTTGTTGTGGTCGAAAAGTCTCGCGGACTGGGTGGACGGCTTGCTACACGGCGATTGCAGAATAGCTGCGCTGATCATGGCGTTCGATATCTGGAGAACCAGGGTGAACTGTCGCAGCAGTTAATTAAGATTTTGAGCGATCGCCATATCCTGAATCCCTGGACTGCCACAGTTCACCAGATGCAAGATAGCCGCTTACAGCCAATGCCAACTTCGCCCCGCTACACCGCATCAGCGGGGATCACGGCTGTTGCTAAGTTTCTGGCAGCGGATCTAGAGGTTTGGCGAGGGCAGCGAGTTGTGGCGATCGCTCCTACCGCCAATCGGTGGGAACTCCAGCTAGAACCTGCGGCAGACGAACCAATCCCCAACCTTCGATCTAGAGCCTTAGTGATTACGATCCCTGCGCCTCAGGCAGTGGTCTTAATTGAACCTCTGGCTTCCGCAGTGTCAACTAGTTTCTTAGAAAAGCTGCGTTCCGTTGAGTTTGAACCGTGCCTGAGTGCGATCGCTACCTATCCCACCGTTTACCAGCAGGAACCTGCTGTTGAAGCAGTTACGTTCCCGCAAAATTCAGAGCTGACCTGGTTGAGTGTAGAAAGCAGCAAACGCCCGGCGATCGCCAGGGCGTTGTAGTTGCTC
Source organism: Leptolyngbyaceae cyanobacterium SM1_4_3 (assembly GCA_012031415.1). GTDB lineage: Bacteria > Cyanobacteriota > Cyanobacteriia > Elainellales > Elainellaceae > JAAUTN01. Next base: position 5,536 of record JAAUTN010000209.1, read on the forward strand.
AAAGCAGTCCTGAGTTTGCTCAACGCTATTTAGAAACCGCAGATTTGCAGCCAGCGGGTCAGCATTTGCTAGAGCAAGCCGCCCAATTAGGGTTGCCCTGGTTAGATACGCCCGAAAGCTTGCAGGTTCATCGTTGGCGCTATGCCTTTGCCAGCCGTCCCTTGCCCGATCGCTATCTAGAAAACTCTACCCCGTTACCGCTCGTGTGTGGCGGCGATTGGTGTGGCGGCAGACAAATTGAGGACGCTCTCCAGTCAGGATCAGCAGCGGCGATCGCCATTAACCAGCATCTAGACGATCGCCCGCTATCATCCGTCAATTTTTCCTGCTAAACAGCGTTAGAGGTTATCCGCAGCCCCTTCGCTGTTATCTCTGCTGGAATCTTGCTCAGACTCGTCCGAATCCTGAGCCATGTTACCACCGCCATACCGTCTTCTACCAAACCGACCCGTGTTGGTACGCTTACGGAATTTGCGGGCGTATGCCTGATTACGAAGCGCTTTTTCTTTCTTTTGGTTGCGGCGCTTAGCCATTCTTGACCTCTTTAGAGCAATGAACAAATAGTAAAACCATTAGCTGAACCTCTCGAAGCAGGGAACTTATGCAAGATATTGCTACCCCAACAACGGGTAGCTGATTTCGAGAAAGCCATAAGTTGCCTGGGGAATCTCCCCAAACAATTTACAAGAAGTCAACTCTAACATAATCTCAGGACACTGATAATTTTGCTGGCTGTAGAACTAAGGCTGAAGCTTTGCGGCATCTGCCAACACCTGAGCAAACTGCAATGCCGCCGCTGGCGTGGAAATTTTGCCTTCTGCCTGAGCAATTTGCAGAGCTTCTAGAAGCTGACCAATTTGCGGACCGGGAGGCAATTTTAACTGAGTCATCAGGTCACGCCCAGTGAGTAATGGAGTGGGATGGGCAACAGGATCGCGGGGATCAAGGAATCGCTCGATAAAAGGGGCGATCGCCTCTATTGAGACATCCATCGCCACCGCCAACACCACCAGCGCCGGAAAAATTGCGCCAACCTGCTGAAAGAAAAAATACTGCTCTCGTAAGGATGTTGTAGATGAAACCAAAGCTGACATCTGAGGTAAAAACTTGAGGACGGTCAAAACAGCTTGAACCTCAGTCCGGCTATATTTTAAGCGCCACAGTTCTGGTTCGGCGGTTTCAAGTGTCCCAATCAGGCGGGTTAGCTTTGCTACCTTGAGCCAGCTTCGTCCTGCACCCGAAACTCTTTGCTGGTCGCGTACCCAGCCTGATAGCTCCAGACCAAGCGATTGCCAGGTGTCGCTGAGGGCGATCGCTGCCTGATCGATTTTTTCAATTTGCGTTAGCCCATCTACGGTTGCATGAGGCAGCCAGTATTGCAGTAAACCGTCCTGCCACGCCATCTTCAAAAACGGCGTTCCTTTAGGCGTGCTTAGCAAGTAGCTCAGTTCTGCCTGAACGCGTTCTGCGGCAATTTCCTCTAGCAATCCTGCTAGCTTTTGAATTGTCGCCTGAGTTGCTGGCTCCAAAGTAAAGTCGAGCTGAGCCGCCTGACGGTAAGCCCGCAGCAGCCTCAACGGATCTTCTTTCAGGTTTTCAGGGGCGATCATGCGAATGAGTCGCTGCTGCAAGTCACCGTAGCCTTGCAGCGGGTCGAGCAGTTCCTCAGTGTGGGGATGGTAGGCGATCGCATTCACGGTAAAGTCGCGTCGCTGGAGGTCAGTTTCCAGGCTGTGCCCTACCTGCTGAGCAAAGTCAACCGTCGCGTTGTCAAACACGACTCGCGCAATCTGGCGTTCGGCATCGAGCAAGACAAATCCGGCTTTATAGTGGTTGGCGATCGCCCGTGCCGTCTCAACTGCCCCTTCTGGCAATACAAAATCTAAATCTAAATACTCAGCATTTCGTCCGAGCAAGGCATCTCGAACATTTCCCCCCACTAAATAGGTCGCCCTGGGCAGCCACTCCAGGCTAAAGGGCCACGTCTGGGGAAACAAAACCGACGCAGCAGCAGGGCATTCCCGCAACGGCTCGCAATCTAAGTGTAAATTTGTACGGTTCAACAGCCTAATCCAGGCAAACAAAATAACTTGGGCGCTTGTCTTTCATTTTGCAACATCACTCGATGGACGGTGATAGCTTTGGCAAAACTTGAGTTAGAGTAGCAGAAAAGAGGCTAAACGTCGCTTAGTCCTTTGCTGAATGCACGGAGGAAGCAAAGATGTGTATTTGCATAAACTGCCATTACGTCGATCGCTGCACCACCTATCACGCGGTCGAAGGGCAGCATCAGCAGACCCATCTGACAGAATTTCCCACCTTTGAGGCAACAGAACCCACCATCAACGTCAACATTCGCAGTCGCGGTGATGAAATTGAGATGGAGTGGGATGTAGTCGGTTGCCTCAGTTTTAAGGAAGAAGCAGGTAAATGGTCAAAACTGCGCCCCGGTGAACTGGTGCCAACCTGAGTCTCGCGGCTTGTGTAGGATAGCGCCCTCTTTCATGGAATTTTGAGAGGGTGGATTGCTTGTGTAAGGGCGTAGCATTCGGGCAAAAACTTTTGGTCTGTTCCAGAGTCTACCTGCCGAATGCTACGCCCCTACGGGCTTTTGGGTTACAGATTAACCTTTTCAAACGTCTTCTTATTGCTATATAAATCTACAAAGTTTTTCCTGAGAAGAATAAGCGTCATGAGCTTTGAAGAAATACAGCGTGCGATCGAACAGATGTTAGGCATACAGCGACAGTTGCAGGAAGGTCAACTGCGATTGCAGGAAAGTCAACTGCGATCGGAAGAGAGCCAATTGCGGCAGCGAGAGGAGATCGAACAGATGCTAGGCGTACAGCGAGAATTGCAGGAAAGCCAACTGCGGCGGCGAGAGGAAATTGATCGCCTGATTCGCCTGGTCGATCGCCTGATTGGATATTCCATCACGAATGAGTCTGAGCATCTCACGCTAGAAGAACGCATGGACGTGCTAGACCGGAGAATTCGTCGTTTGGAATCTGGTAATGGCAATGCCTAAATCAATAGCGTAGTAACGGTTTCTGACTATAGCTGATTACCCATGATTGCGTTCAGAATAGAACTGAATGGAGAACATATTTGTACTGCGGGTTTAGAACAGCAAGGGGTTCTAACTGCTGTGGTGAGTTGGCTTAGAAGCACTTCATTAAATGAAACGTCTGGTGAGCCAATTGAGCAAGGCTGTGAAGAAAATCTAACCTTTAACGTTGGAGGACTTGCTCGTGATGCTGATGGCTCTGGGGCTAACCTCAAGTGGGTCGATCGCACTCTACAGGAGGGTGATGAAATATGCATCAAAGTTATTCAAGCATTGCAAGTCGATGAACCTGTGAAGAGAGAGCGGGAAGACCCAGATTTTGTGGGGCAGCAAGAGCGCCAATATTACGAAGCACTCAAAAAGAAATACGCTGAATAGGTTTGCTCCTTCCCTTGAGAGATTAGGTGTTGCTAGATGGGTGTGGCGATCGCCAACACAGGCTTACCATAGAAATACTGCCTGTCCCCGAAGCGTATGAGCTATTGCCTCAACCCAGTTTGTCAACAGCCTCAAAATCCTGACAGTGCTAATTTTTGTCAAACTTGCGGGTCGAGGTTGCGGCTAGCAGAACGCTATCGAGCGATTCGGCTGATTGGGCAAGGGGGCTTTGGCAGAACGTTTCTGGCGGTTGATGAATCGGTTCCGGCTCAGCCTTGCTGTGTGATTAAGCAATTTTTGCCGTCGAATCCGGGTCGAAATTTGCAAAAGGCGGCAGCGCTCTTTCGTCAGGAAGCAGATCGGCTGGCAGAATTGGGGCGACATCCACAGATTCCCAAATTGTTGGCGCAACTTGAGCAAGAAGACGGTCAATATCTGGTACAGGAATTCATCGACGGTCAAAATCTGGCTGAAGTATTAGCAGAGGAAGGGCCCTTCAGCGAAACCGAAATTCTCGAACTGCTGGATGATTTGCTGCCCGTTTTGCGCTTTATTCACAGCTATCAGGTGATTCACCGTGACATTAAGCCTGAGAATATTATTCGTCCCAAAACGGGCGATCGCCTTGTCTTAGTAGATTTTGGAGCCTCCAAATATGCCACCGGAACGGCTCTCATTCGCACTGGGACGGTGATCGGCAGCGCAGGCTTTGTTGCGCCCGAACAGGCGATCGGCAGGGCAGAGTTTGCCAGCGATCTCTATAGTTTGGGGGTCACCTGTGTGCATTTGCTGACGGCGATGCATCCGTTTGATCTGTATTCGGTGAGTGAAGACGACTGGGTGTGGCATCAGTATTTGGTGGAGCCAGTCAGCGGGAAATTAGAGAGAATTTTGGATAAACTGTTGCAGCGGGCAACCAGCCAGCGCTATCAAACCGCCACAGAAGTATTACAGGATTTAAGCTCAAAGTCTGCTATGAGGGTCAGCCGTTCGACTGCCGCAGCAAAGCCAGCATCGGCTGGAGTCGCTGAGTCATCCTTCCGGCAATCTACTCGCCCTCCCTTATCGATCGAGCTAGGACAAGAATTAGCCCAACTCGACAGGCAATCTGGCAGACGGTATCGGCAAACGACCAATCGCCAAACGGCTAACTGGGAATGTGTGCAAACGCTGTTGGGGTTTCCGGGAGGGGTGACAGCGATCGCCATCAGTCCAGATGGGCAAACCCTTGCCAGCAGCAGCACCGACAAAACGATTCGGTTGTGGAATTTGTTTAGTGGAGAGCTAGAGCAAACGTTGGGGCGATCGCTCTGGTTTCGCACTGGACACACCGACCGCATCAACAGTCTCGTCTTTACCCCCGACGGACAAACCCTTATCAGCGGCAGCGACGACAGCAGCCTGATTTTGTGGAATCTGAGCGACCGACGAGCCAGCGTCACCCTCGATAGTCCTAGCTGGATTGTGGGAGCGATCGCCCTCACGCCAGACGGACAATTTCTCGCCAGCGGCAGCGGAGACGGCAAAATTCACCTGTGGCACCTGCCCGACCAGGAACTCATCGCCACCCTGGACAAACACCGCGATCGCATCACTTCTCTGGTGATCAGTCCTGATGGACAAACGCTGGTCAGCAGCAGCTATGACAAAACCATTCGCCTCTGGAATTTGCAGCACGATCATCTGATCAATACCCTGCTAGCACACAGCGATCGCGTGAATGCGATCGCCATCTGTTCCGGTTGGCGCACGATGGTGAGTGGTGGTGCGATCGCAATGTCAAAATCTGGGACTTAAATCCAGAAGAACCTTTCCGCACTCTGGCTGCCCACACCGATTCGGTTAACTGCCTCGCCTTTCACCCCGACGGTCAGCTTTTTGCCAGCGGCAGCGAAGACCGCACGATTAGCCTCTGGGATGCCGAAACGGGCGATCGCCTTTCCACCCTCCGCCACGCTTGGGGAGTCAACACCCTTGGCTTTAGTCCCGATGGCAAAATGCTGGTCAGCGGCAGTTCCGATGAGACGATTAAGATTTGGAGACAGGCTGAATGATTGACCCGTCCTACTGCCAACTGATGTCCAGATATAACCACTGGGTGAACCAGAAGCTTTATGCCATTTGTGCAGAAATTCCTGATGAGGAGCGCAAGCAAGATCGAGGAGCCTTTTTCAAGTCCATTCACGGCACGTTAAATCATTTGCTGTATGGCGATCGCGTCTGGATGGGGCGATTTACCGAAAAGCCATTTTCGTCTCCAGGGATGGGACGAGATCTGCATTCTGATTTTGAGCAACTCCGCCAAGAGCGCGAACAGGTTGACCAGGAAATTTTGGCGTGGGCTAACGATCTGTCAGCCGAGTGGCTAGCCCAACCGTTTAACTACACTAGCGGCATAGACCGCAAGACCCGAACCTTACCCACTTGGGTACTGGTGACGCACCTGTTTAACCATCAAACTCACCATCGCGGACAACTTACTACCCTGTTGAGCCAGATGGGTCACGATCTGGGTGTAACCGATTTGCCCTGGATGCCTGAACCGGACGTTGTTAATCAGCAGCAGCCCATATGACCGAAATAAGGCACGAAGGTTCTTTACGTCATCACCTTTGAACTGTTACGTCACCCTCATAAGCAACTTCCTAAACAATCGAGGTTAGCTTTGTGGAGATTCATTTAGTTGCTGCTGAAGTTGTTGAACTTCTTCAATTGACAAGCCCGTTGAAGACGCAATGAGATTAATGTTTACGCCTCCTTCTAGAAGGTTGAGCGCGATCGCCCGTGCCTTTTCTGCTTGAGCCTCTCTTTGGATAGAGCGATAAACAGTGGATTCCTGCATGATGTCTCTCCGAAGTATGTGATAACGGAATGGAATATTGTTCTTAGGAAGTGTCTGAAACTCGATATGCAAAACAGATTTGTCCGATTCCAGCAAAATTAGAGCATCGGCTCGAATCGGGTCTAGTGAGAGTTCAGAGGGCTTGATTTCTGTTAAGTAGTTCAACCTAATTAAACATAAAACGTTCAACAGTATATCCTCCCCGTTGCCCTCTCGCTTCAATACCAGAGATAATCGCGTGAGCCAAATCGACCTCGTCCTCAAACGCCCGACTGGCTA
>JAAUTN010000210.1 GCA_012031415.1 Leptolyngbyaceae cyanobacterium SM1_4_3
AAAACGAGCTTCTAGCAAAGGTTTCAGATTTTGGTTACACATCTGATCATTCTAATGATCTTGATCCAGCAACCGCTCTGGGTGCCTTCCAGAGCGGTTGCTATTGTTAGGACAACAAAAAACGCCGCGCCGTCGGTGCAAGTTTGTCCATAGGCTCATCAATCTCAAAACTTAGTTGCAACGACAGTTAAATCATGCCGCCCGGTATTACAACTCAGCTTATTCAACAGCTTTATCGACTGATCCTTCATGAGCACCAGCAGCTTTATGCAGTCTGGCAAGGCACTGATGTATTGCAATCGCAGTATGACAAGGTGCTTATCCCTGATGTTGTTAAAGCTCATCTTCAAGGCAGACAAACTGTTTCAGTGCGATTATTGCAGCCAGGCACTAACACCGCTAAAGCGGGCTGCGTTGATTTTGATGCTCCCAAAGATGGTTCTGATACTGAAGCACTTCAGGCAGTTTTAGCTCAGGCACAAAAGGTGCAGCAAACTGCTACCGATCGCGGTTTATCAACATACCTAGAATTTAGCGGTCGTCGTGGCTTTCATCTTTGGTTATTCGCTGATACCTCTCTACCTGGCGCAACATGGATTAAGGCATTACAGAATCTTTGCTACTTATCAGGTTACAAACCCAAAGAAATTTATCCGGCAACCGCGACGATCGCAAACGACGGTAAGGCTTCGGGACGACCGATTCGTTTACCCTGTGGCATTCATCAAATGAGTGGTAGGCGCAATGGATTCTTGCCTGAAGTAATGGAATGGGCAGATGGTTTTCCTGTTGTGCCAGAGAATCAGTTGGTGCTAATGACAGAGTTTCAGCAGGTGAATGCAAGTGCGATCGCTCGATTGGCAGAGGAAAAGTTACAGGATACAGACAAGAGAAAGGTAGCTCCAGACTTCCATGCAAAACCCAGAACCCAGAATCTAAAAACAGACTTTTCTATCCTGTCGCCTAGTGAGCATCCTGTCTGTATTCACTATCTGATAACCAATGGTGCTCCAACCGACCAAGACTACAATGCTGTCAACCTCACTCTCTCTCGCTATGCCATCACTAGAGGATTCGATCGCACCCAAATAGAATCCTTAGCGGAAAGAATGGCTCAGGCATCGGATCACCACCCTACCAGCAAACTTACCGTTGATGCCAAGCTACGAAACTTTCAGGGTGCCTACGCTTCAGCTCGACGTAATCCCCAAGATTACCAATGGAGTTGTAGCTATGTTCGAGCCAGTCAGGAGCTTGTACGTTGTGGAGGCTGCACGGGCTATGCTTGTCCCTTCTGGCAGTGGGAAAAACCTGATGGTGACAATGAAGCAGCAAGACGCGCAGAACGAGAATTATTAGCATACATCCTCTGTCATCCAGAAGCGGGGATGCAGGAAGCGTTGGGGATTGACCTGCCTGCTGAGGGATTCGTTGCAACCTGCCCATCTGTAGCAGATGAAAAAATTCCTTTATACTTGCATCAATTAATTTGGGAAGCCCTCGTAACGCTTGAAACCGCCGGGAGAGAACTGATTCCCAGCTTAATTCTGGCTCAATTGGAACAGGTTTTAGATGGGAAATCAGCTTCGCCGACCAGTGTTATCAACCAGGCAGCCACGTATTTGGATGAATTGCTGCAAATCCCGCCTTGTAGTTGGGACACGTTTGTTGAGCATTTGACAAAGGTAAGAGATACGGGGCTGCGTTTACTGGCAAAAGAAAAGGCAACTACGGCGACTGAGTTGTTGGGCGATCGCCTTCAACCCGTCACCGAAACCCTGGAAACCCTGATCAATGAGTCTCAGAATCTCCAGCGTCGCAGTGCCTCTCAAACGCTGCCAATGGTGGCATATAGCCAGGATTTGATCCATGACCTGTTTGGACAACCACAGACTGCAATTCCGACACCTGCCCACTGGCTCAACCATGCTCTCAATGGTGGGCTGCATCCCGGCAGGCTCTATGTGATTGGTGCACCCCCTGGCTCAGGCAAGACAACGTGGTGTGCTTGGTGTGCGGATGAGGCAGCTAAAGCGCGAACGCCGGTGCTGTATGTCTCCTTTGAAATGGGCAAACAGCAGCTCTGGGTCAGTGCTTTGTCCAGGCTTGCTGAATTGAATTCAGGACTGATTGAGTCTAAACAATGGGATGACCCAGATTATTCCAATGCTCAGTGGCTGAAGCAGCAAGTTGCTCAAGCGATTCGTGCCTATGACCAGCAGATTGCAGAGCATCTAACCATTCTCGAAGCGGGACCAGAAGTGACAACAGCTCACCTTAAAGGGGTGATTGCTCAGGTCAGACGCACGGCTAATTTGAACAAGAATGCACCGGTGCTGGTGGTCGTTGATTACCTGCAACTGATGTGCTGTGGAGATGAAAAGTTGGATTCTGGTGCCAATGAGGTTTTGCGGGTTTCTAGAGTGGCAACCGGGCTGAAACAACTGGCACGGGATACGAATACGGCTGTCGTTGCAATTAGTGACATTAATAAAGCGGCTTATCAAGAGGCACTCCGCACTGGAATGCTGGACATGAGCGCCTTGCGAGATTCGTTCAAAATTGCTCATGCGGCAGATTGCATCATGCTGTTACAAACCGGTAAGGCACAGCGTGGTAATGACCAGCCTAGAGACCAGGTTGATTTATTGGAAGAACGCTATGCAGGTAATCACTTAAAGCTTCGACAACTTCAGGATGTCCGGACTCGCTTTCCTTTGAATGAAAGAGCAAAAGCCACTTATGCACGTCTTAGTCTGCTCAAGAATCGAGGTGGTATGACCGCAGAACCCATGTTTGTTTATGAAAAGGCATATCACCGCTTTGTTCCGGTTGATCTTGATTTAGGAGGGGACAATGAATTTGAAGACCTCTAGCTCCTCCACGTCAGCATCGGAAGTTGACCTGAACTCTTCAGATTCCATCTACGATGACCTGATGGATTGGGCAAAGGAACGCAAGCAGCAGTTCTTAAGAAATCGTGCGAAAGGTAGTCCTATAAGCTCAAGCTCAAATAATCCAGAATCACCCATCAAAACAGAGACAGAAGCCTGGATTGAAACCTGGTACACTCCCCCGTCTCTGCCTTCGAGACATGCTAGACAGCGAGCCGTTCCTTCCAAGGCTCTTTGTCAAGAAGCGACAGATATAGAAGATGGGGAAGTGAAGAAAGTTCAAGAAGAGAGTCAGTCTGAACTTCAAGCTCTAGAGCCTAAACCCTCTCCCTCGCCTCAGTCTGCTGTTGTACTAACTCAACATCCCTCAACGTTTGAGGTTGGTCAGAAAGTTGTTCTTCGTCCAAATGCTAATCGTATTCCTGATGGTATTTCGCTAAATGCTGTACTGGTCATTCAGGAGATGTATGTCAATGTTTATCGACAGAATCAAAATATCTGGTGTATTTGGTGCAGTAGTGATGCTTTTTCTGGTTTAAAGTCGATTGATTCTGATTGCTTAGTTCCATTGACAGAAAAGGTCTCTAACTCTGATGTAGAAAGAATACCTATAATGGAATCGGAAGAATTTCATGCTGGGATAATAGACTATGTCTCATCTCATGCTGTTGTCAGCTACGAGTTTGTTGAAGACGGACAGCGGCTTGCAGAGATACTCAAACCTTTGCAAACCTGCCCAGTAATCGCAGTTGACACAGAGACGACTGGGCTTGACCCACTGAAAGACAAAATTCGTTTAATCCAGATTGCGGCTGAAAATAATCCAGTTATTATTGTTGATCTCTTCAAGATTTCAAGGGAAACGCTTGCTCCTCTAGCTGAACTGTTTCAGGGAGCACCGATTAAAGTTTTGCAGAATGCCAAATTTGACCTGAAATTTTTGCAACAGGCAGGACTTCCCATTGCTGGCAAACTGTTTGATACGATGGTCGCTGCACAGTTGTTAGATGCAGGGGTGCGATCGCACGGCTACAACTTGGCGGAACTGGTCAAGGTTTATCTGGGAGAAGAGCTTTCAAAAGAACAGCAGCGGAGTGATTGGAGTAATTCCAATCTTTCTTCAGAGCAGTTGGAGTATGCAGCACGAGATGCATCAATCTTGTTGCGGTTGCGCGAGGTCATGAAACCCAAGCTGAAAAATGCTCGCCTGGTTGAAACTGCCAAGTTAGAATTTGATTGTTTGGGGGCGATCGCCAAATGGAACTCAACGGGATGTTGCTCGATCTCTCTCTATGGGATGCCCTACGACAAGAACTTGAGCAAAGAAGAGATCAATTAGCAGATGCATTACGACACCAATTTCAACCAGCTTTGCTCAGTACTCAACTAGATATTTTGGGCAATCAAACTTCTCTTAATTTGGACAGTCAGCAGCAGGTATTAGAGGCACTACAACAGATGGGTGTGCCAGTGAAGAATACCAGCAAGCTCTCTCTGATTCCCCTGGCAGAAGAGCATCCGCCAGTTAGAGCGCTGCTAGACTACCGCAAAGCAGCAAAATCAGTCCAAGCCTTCGGCAGTAGCCTACCCAAGCACGTCCACCCCATTACTGGGCGACTTCATCCAGACTATCAACAGATGGGGGCCGCTACTGGGCGCATGTCCTGTCGTAACCCCAATCTACAACAGATTCCCAGAGACAAAATTTTTCGCAGTTGTTTCATTCCGGCTCCAGGATATTGTTTGGTGGTAGCCGACTACTCTCAGATTGAGTTGCGGGTAGCCGCAGAACTCAGTGGCGATCGCGCATGATTGAGGCATACCAAAATAATGAAGACTTGCATCGGCTCACGGCTGCTCTGATTGCCGATAAGTCACTGGATCAGGTTGAAAAATCGGAGCGACAGGCAGCAAAAGCCGTTAACTTTGGGTTGATTTACGCGATGGGAGCAAAGGGGTTGGCGGAGTACGCCTACAACAACTATGGGGTGCAGATGAGCCTAAAGCAGGCAGAAACCTTTCGCAAGCGATATTTTGAGGCATATCAGGGGATTGCCCGCTGGCATGGGGCGATTAAGCGAAGGTTGCCCAGGGAGATGAGGACAATGGGCGATCGCCTTCGGTGCTGGAAAGATGAGCCGAAGTTAACAGAGCTGCTAAATACTCCAGTTCAGGGCACTGCCGCAGATATTACTAAGGCTGCTTTAGCGAAACTCCCGATGGCATTGAAAGGAACAGGAGCCAGGTTAATTGGCACCGTGCATGACGAAATTTTGCTGGAAGCTCCAGAAGATGCAGCAGAACAGGCTGCACAGATTCTTCAACAAGTGATGGAGCAGGCTGGACAGAGGTACTTAAGAAAGGTGCCAGTGAAAGCAGAGGTGGCGATCGCTCTTAACTGGGCAGAGAAGTAAGGTTTTAAGCACCCATTCTTGATTACTCAATGAGCATCATAGGTACGGCGATTCCTGATTATGTTTCTGGCAATTCCTCAGTCAGCAAACTGTCTAAATCTCGCATTCCTGGCAAAATCCGCAGAATTTCCAGACGTGTGTCTTTGACACGATAAACGACGACGTAAACTGTTTTACCAATTTTGGGAGTTATCAGTTCTCTGGAACCAAAAACTCGCCCCGGTTTACCCAGGTTGGGCATTGAGGAAAGCCGCTTAATCAATTGCTTTAGCCGGGAAGCGACCGCTTTCGCTGCCTCTGGGTCGTCTTCAGCGATGTAGGCACGAATAGCTGCTAAATCCTTTACGGCAAGCGAAAGAAATACTATGCGCATGGAGCGGGCGTTTCATCCTTCGTTCCCCAGGTATCCAACCACGCATCCACTGCTTCACCCTCTACCCATTCGGCTTCAGGACTGTCCGCCAACGCGATCGCTTCTTCAATCGTTTGAATTTGCCAAAGGTGTTGCTCAATGTAGAAGGCGATTGCCTCTGCTGCCAGCCAGGACTTACTACGCCGAGTACTCTGCGCTAAAGCATCCAGCTTGTCTTTCAATTCTGGAGCTAATCGAATGGTAAGGACTTCACTTTGAGCCATTAGTGTTCTCCAAATTTCCCCATTCTAGCGTAGAGAATACAATGTCTTCACTATATGAATTCACTAGCTGCGATCGCCCTCGCCACCCTCTCAAGCCATCAAACACGCCTTAAAAAGATTCATCGGGTTCGTAATACCGCCAGTTGTAGCGGCGCGATCGGCTGCCACTGTCCAACTTATCGATCGCCCCTGGATCACCATTCAAAAACTCGCCCAGCTCTTCATATTGGCTGGGATACCAGGAACTAGAAGTCGTGGTTTTGGGTTCATCAGGTAGCACCATACTTTCCCCAGGTTTCAGATGGGCAAAGCGCGGATGACATTCATCTTGAGTTCTGCCATCTGGGGTCAGGAGTTCTTCGCTTTTATCATCGGGTTCTTGATCATATTCCTGAACCAGCAAACCGTTCTCCAGACGCTTAATGTGCCACGGCATTGTTATCCTCCTTGCTGTTCAATTCAAGAATAGCCACCTGGCTGATTTTGCCATGGCTGCTTTGTGTAAACGTCAAAAAACAGTCTAACGCTTTCTAAGTTGGATGGTAGTACGTTTATATCATGAACCGTAGGTAATGGATCTGACCACGCGGGTCATTGAGGGTTCCGGTCTTAGCATCCCGATTTTTGATGGGGTGCACAACAACGGGAAGGGACGGTATTTGTCGGAGCCGGAGATTATTAAAAACTCTTTGCTGGAACAGATGTTTGAGCCAGAAGAGTTGCAATCTCTGCTGCTCGTAAAAATTGACAATCGTAATCCTGATGCAAATCATCTGCGGGCGCGCAGTTTTGCCGATGGCACTTCGCGGCGGCTCACATTTAGTTCTGGGAACAGTTACTACTTTGCAGATGATGAATTGCGTAAGAAGATCCGGCGCTTATTTGCGACAGAGCCGGATACTGCCTGTCGGTATGGTTCTCTATTAGTGAGTAACTGCTACAAAGCGTCTGACACGTTGGAGAACCTGCGGGTCAAAATTGTGGATTTCAATGACCCGGAGTATTCCCACTACAAAACTGGCGATTGTCACGGTAAGATTTCGCCGCAGCTTGCTCGTCAACTGGGAGGTGAGCAAAACTGTCCGTTTCAATTTCGGTTTGCCTGGAGGAAGCAATGGGCAGAAGGACGCGAGGAAAACTGTCCGCGTGTCAGCTTCTTATCTAAGGGAACGCTACTACCCGATTCCCGACTGACTGATGCAGAGGGCTATGACATCATCATGGATCGATCGTCGATCAAGGGCATTAAGAAGGCGCGGTTAGACGAGCTGGTTCCCTGTGGAGATTATGAGTTTCCGCGAGCCGCAATGGGAAACCGGGGCAATGCTAGAGCCACCAGTTATGACAATAGCTGGCAGTTTACCATCTGGTATTCCGAGGATGCAGTGCGGCAGGATTTGAAGCAGCCGACGGAGGAAAAAGCCAAAGTTCTAGCAGATTTACAGCGGCATCCTTTGGCACTGGCACGGTACATTGTGCAGGAATACGACAAGGAACAACAACGGCGACAGGAGCGATCGGAAGAAGATTTTGAGGATGAGGATGGTAATGCCAACAGCCAGGTGCAGGAATCTCGCTGGATTTCGTTGCTGCGAAGCGACAAATATGGGCAATTGGTTGAAACTCCCAAGTTTCGGAAGTTTGCAACGGATTATGTGGCAGGTAGATGGCGAGATTTAGCGATTAAGAGCGGTTACAGCCATAGTTCTGGAATGGCGATGCCAGCGGACGACTTACCGCGTGGCACGGTTTGTGTGCCCCATCTGCCGGAAGGGGATGTGATTCTGACCCGCTACCCGATCGTTAACTCAGACAATATTCGTCTCTACCGCAACAGCCACGACCCGGAACTCAAAAAAACTCGTAATGTCATTTGGATTAACCCCAAAGATGCTGAGGAGTATCATCAGGCAGACTTCGATGGTGATCAACTCATGGTTAGCCCTGCTAGCCAGTTGCCTAACCTTGCCAAAGAAACGCTGCGAGCGGGCGAGCCAGGACGGTTTGAGGCAGTAAAGCAACGCCCTAAGCTGGCTTATAGCGAAGTTGCCACCGATGAGGGTGGTTTGAAGTACCAGAATCTGGCTCAGATTGCGGCTACGGCGAATCAGAACAAGGTGGGGTTGGTGGCGACCAACATTGGGCGGGTGCAATCGTCGATGCCAGGGGAAGGGGAGAATGTCGAGCGGTTTGAGCGCCGTCAACGAAAACTGCTTAACCGTCTGTTTCAAGCACTTCAGGTCGAGGTCGATTCACCCAAAAGTGCAGAGCGGTTGGAGGACATCCAGGAGATCGAAGGGGAGAATCTGCTTTCGGATGCAAAACGCTGGTCAGAATCTCATCCCAGCCACTTTTTTGACTTTAAGAAGGACGATCGCCTCTATCGCAGTTTTGCGATGCCTGCGGACGCTCCCGGTTCGATCAATGTGCTTGCCAGGGAGGTAGTCAATCCGTTGTGGGAGCCGACTCGTATTCGCAGCCGCGATCGCCACGAGTTCCGCTATCTATTTCCGAAAGATGATTTATCTGTGGATGCGTTGGAGTGGGCAGAGGAACTGAAGACCCGATTCCAGCAAGCCAGGGATGAAATTCAGGAGCGGGTGGGCGAAGACCGGGATGCGTTCAATGAGGAATTGGGCAAGCTTTACGACAGCTACCGGGCTGAAATCAATGAGGTGTTTCCGACGACCGAGGAGCGGTATGAGGGAGCCGCTGCACTCTGGTATACCCAGCACACGCGCCCGGAAATGGATCGGCATCGTCGGGATTGTCTGGCATTGGCAGAGCAAATGGATATCACCTTTGCCCTTCAGCATGGCTATGAAGTACCCAGCGAAGCCCTACCCAGAGATGCTTATGTGTTGAGTGTACCGTTTGGGTCGGATGCGATTCGGTGGAAGGAAACCTTGGAGCAAAAGGGCATTCAATTTGATGCGATGATTCATCCGCAGCTACCGATGATTGAGTTTGCGCTCAAAGATATTCCTCCCCGCTTGGTTGAAAAGCTGGAGGCGAAGTTTGGCAAGAATGTTAACGATCTGGATGAACTTCGTGTACCCGATGATTTGCGAATTATTCCTCCCGCTGATCATATCTGGGCGGAATCTCGGCAGGATTCAGGCGTGGGAGCGCTGGCATACAACCTGTTGACTGAGGAAGTCTGTCAGCAGCTTCAGGCATTTCAGTTCGATGAGATTAAGGTTTTGGGTATCCGCCACAATGACTTTGCCGGGGAGAACTTTGCCAGTAAGCAATGGCGCAATCAAACTGTGAGCATTCAGGTAGTGGAGTTTGAACTGCCGGAATCGCATCCAGAGTATTACCGTTATAACGGCACCCCGATCGTCCAGATCGACGACAAGAACCTGGGCACTTTCTCACCGGATACCCCTAAGCTACCGATCGGGAGTTCTTTTGAAGCTAATCTACGTCCTGAAGGTTCCAGTGTGGTGCTGAAGTTGAACCCTGATTCCATTCAACTGCCTGAGCCAGTCCTCCCTGGTGCGGAAGCTGTTCAAAGTTTTGAACTGGATAGAGATCAATGGCGTAAGGAGATGTTTTCAGGACTGGTGGCAGCCGTAGCCACAACCTATGAACAGCGGCGGTCAGGTGATGCTGAAATTGCTCAGTTTAAGGTGGGTGAAAAATGGACTGCCTACGTTCAACCCACAGGTGACTTTATCATTCGGAATGAAGCGAGGCGCACGATTTGTCGAGGAAATCTGCATACAGGTGAGGAAACGGTGCCACTGTCGGATGATTATGCTGGTGAGTTGGAGAGAATGTTGGTGGAAAGGGAGCGATCGCCCATCAGAGGTTTAGAAAAGACTGTGGATACTCAGTATTTCAGTAATAGCAAAAGTGCCGAACTTGGCTGAGTATACTGGGGGGGCTATAGAAATCTGACAGCTTCTATTGTCTAAAGGTATAATATAGTTCAAAAGAACCATTACCAGTTACTGAGTATTGACCTGTTTCTTTAGCTACAGTGAAGTTCCAAACCCTCTGATTCCCCTTAATAGTCAAGTGAGTTTTGATCGCTAATGATGACCTCAACATCAGAATTACTTGGGTTTTCTATGCTTTCTCGGCTTGCTGAGTTAAGGAATGCATGGGAGCAAGATTATTCTGAACGAGCACAAGGTGGTTTATTAGCACTCAGCGGGTTTGAGTACCAATTTCTCCTGACGCTCCTGAAGATTGTGCATCTTTGGAAAGCATCGACTGACGCTGAACGTCAAGATTTGGAAACAGCACGAAAAATTTTAGCTGAAGCTATTTCAGACATTACTGAGTCAGGAAGAGATATTACCTTTACTCAGGTAAAAAGGACTCTTTCAGCTAGCGGTCTCAGAAGTGCCCTTGAGGAGTTATGGGAAATTTTCCAGCTTGCTTCTGAAAGGACGCCTGATTTAGCAGAACATCTCCGATTTGTAATCTCAGGTCAGTTTGAAGGACATGAAAATCCTCAACAGGTTATTCAAGGGTGGAGAACTCAATCTGACGGGTACTCGCAGCAAGAGCTAAGGCTATTCAAAGCACGTGTTCGTTATGACCTAGTCCCTGACCCAAGATCTGATTTATCGACCGAGTTGCAAGTTCTTGCACGGGATGAAAACACAGAGACGACGATTGCTCGCTGGCTAGGTTATCTTCTCCAACTTGGCTCCGGATTTTCCCCTGAAAGCATAAGCACTTTTATCTGGAAAGAGCTTGCTAATGATGGAAGTGTAGAGGCGTTTCGAGCAACGCTTGCAAGATTATTGAGCCTGTCTCACAGCCGACTTTGTGTTATTCGAGAGACGCTCGGCGATAACATCACTTTGCCTAGAGCAAAACTTTCAGATTTGCGAGCATCTCTTTTTAAGAAGAATATTACGCTTCTTATCGGCTCATCGGGTTCAGGAAAATCAGCACTCTGCAAAGCGGGTATCCAGCAGGATTTCAAGCAAAATTTTGATTGCTTATTTCTTCATGCGTCTGATATTGCCTCTTTCACAGAATCTTCCGATGTAATTGCTAATCGAGGATTAAGAAGGCTTGATGAACTTTTAATTGCTCGAATTACTCAGAAACCAACTCTCGTTGTTATTGATGATTTGAGTGATGTTGACGATCAGCATTTCGATGCTGTTTTGAATCTCCTTCATAATACGTTGACCGCTGATCCATTGTCTGATGTGCGGTTTATCCTTGTAGCACATGTAGATGCTAGGCGTCGTATTCATGAGAAGATCTCTGCTCGATTTGGCAATGACTCTGTGTACGATGATGTTGAGTTACCGCAGCTTCCTGTTGAGGAACTTGTGTGCTCTGAAGCTTTACCAAATAGTGTTATCAGCCTGATCCAGCGACATCAAGAATTTGGTCCTGCTTTAAATTTGAAGTTAATTGATTGGCTAGTTCGCAGTGCTCAGAGAGAGCAAGTTGATACTGCTGTTTTCAAAAGTGACTTAGATTTATTGACTTGGTTTTGGCACGAGCATGTCCAAGACAGTCAAGAATCTAGTAATCTAAGTCAAGTATTAATTAGAATTGCTAAGGAATTGGCAGATAGATTTACACCCGATCTTCCGCGTGATTTTGATCCATTACTTGGAGAAGCTTTACACACACTTGTGCGGCGAGATTGCCTTCGGATTGTGAGTGGGCGACTGGTTACTACCCATCGCTTTGTCGGAGATTGTGCAAGGTTCTATTATCTTCGGGGAAACCGGCGAGAGATTGAGAGTGAACAGTTAGTAGAATGGTTGCAAAATCCATTTTGGGTTCAACCAATTCGCTGGTTTGCGCTACAGCTTGCACTGGAATCAAGCGAGGGTGACACTTGGCAAGAATTTTTATATGAAGCTCTAGAAGGTGAGCATCTACAACTTTTAGATTTACTGCTAGATGGCGCAATTCTCAGTAAGCAACCAGGTTCTGTTCTTCAGGGATGTCCTGATGAAAATTTGCCATTTGTAATTGAGCGCCTTATCACTCGCCTTTTAGCGATCGCAACAGAACCATATCCTTTTCATGCAGATGGTTCTCAATCCACACCTCTCCGAACCCGCATTGCTATTCAGGAACAAATAACAGGAATCCCAAAACCAGATCTATGGGAACCCGTTTGGCATTGGCTATTATCCC
>JAAUTN010000211.1 GCA_012031415.1 Leptolyngbyaceae cyanobacterium SM1_4_3
GATGAGAGAGGCGATCGACTATGCCCACAGCAAAGGGGTTTTGATTGTCGCAGCAGCAGGCAACGCCAGCAGCAACTCTGCCTCCTATCCGGCCCGCTACCCCAAAGTAATTGCCGTTTCTGCCCTGGATTCTACTGGAGTCAAAGCTCCCTACTCTAACTTTGGCGCGGGGTAGACATTTCCGCTCCCGGTGGCTCCACGAGTGGCAACAATCCTTCGGGCGGAGTGCTTCAGCAAACGATCAACCCCGAAACCGGAGAAGCCGTTTTTCTGGCTTTCCAGGGCACCAGCATGGCATCTCCTCACGTCGCTGGAGTTGCAGCATTAGTCAAAGCATCTGGCGTTGAAGATCCCGATGAGATTGCTCAAGTGCTAAAGCAGTCTGCCAGGGTGATTCAAGGTGATGAGCTAAACCACTTTGGCGCGGGGCAGTTGGATGCCACCGCCGCTGTGAAACTAGCCCAAAAGGGGCAAATTACCTTCCGCGATTTCTTCCGCTGGCTGCGTGAGAATGGCTACCTCAACCTGCGCTTCTGGTTTGACGGGGGCGTGGTGACGCTGTTGCCCAAGATCGGTATGGTACTGGGGTCGTACCTGCTAGCCTGGTTGCTGCGAAACTATCTGCCAATCTTCAGCTTCTCGCTGGGCGGTGGGCTGGTTGCAGGCAGTGCCGGACTCTTCTTTCTGCGCGGACTGTATGTATTTGACGCGCCGCAGTTTCCCTTCCGCATTCTGGGTAGCTCGATTCCTGAACTGGGTGGAGCGATTCAGGGCAGCAGTTTGTTAAATCCAATTTTTGCTAGTGTCCTGCTTCCGCTGGTGCTGGTAGCGCTACTGTTGGGCAATTCTCAATGGAAGTGGTTTGCCGTAGGCTCTGCCCTAGGGGTGGCTTCTTGTTTGGCAATCAGTGCTATTGTTTCGCCAGAAGTCCTTTGGCTAGGAAGTGGGGCGATCGCTCGGACTTACCTGATCGTTAACGCGCTCCTCTGCGTTGGATTGGCATACCTGGGATCAAAAGCGGAGACTCAATCAGCATGAGCATTACAGTGGAAGGGATCGTTCAGAAATCAGAAATGGGCACAGGCACCTGGGCATTGGTGACAGGTGAAGGTGAATCCTATGAAATTCACCAGGGCGCACCCAAAGACCTGTTGCAACCTGGCTTGCAGGTCAAAGTTCAAGGACAAGTGCGAAACGATGTCATGACAACCGCCATGATTGGCCCTGTTCTCGAAGTGAAAAGCTTTGAGGTGGTAGATTGACTTGTCTCAATTCAATTTGAGAGCTTGCACAGAATAAACTTTGTGAAACAAGGGGCTTAAGCCCCTTGTTTTATGCAGCTTTATAGAGAATTGGTGGTATCTGTAATGGTCAGGAACTCATTGCCCCCATTACCTCTTGCTGACCTCTAGCGAATTGGAAACGTCACGAAAATATCTCGTCTCACCTGCACTTCTGCTGGGGCTTCAGGATCGTAATAGGAAGTGCCGAAGCCAAAAGGATTGTAGAAAGCCGCCTGATCGGTGGTTCCACAAGGTGGGGACAGGAAATTAAACGGTGATTCTGCAACAGAGGGCACTTCCGCCAGTTCGACTCCCATTGCGGTGGCCATTGCGGTCGCCCGATTTCGTGCATCGCCAATAGCAGACTGATAAGCGTCCTGTTCCAACGTCGTGCAGTCACTAATTGAGTATTGAACGCTCACGTTTTGAAGGAAAATCTCTTCATTGTCGGCGATCGCCTCATTAACCCCATCCACCGCTTGATTTACCTGCTCTTGACTGGGATCGCTCAGGTTAAAAGAGACAGAGCCGCGATCGGTTGTGTAAGGATAGACGTTTGGGCTACCAGGCACAATAACGACCTCGATCGCATCAGCCGGAATTCCAGCTGCAACTAGGGCATCGACGACAGGCTGAAGTTGAGCTTCTGTGATGGTGTCTTCTGGCGTTGCTTGGGCCTGTAGGGCAGACGGGCCTGTATCAGCACCGTTAAACAGCAGCAGTCCCTCTTCAGGAATGGCATAGGGATCGTAGTTGGTAAAGGAAAGCTCGACTTCAGCCGTGTCTGCTGGGGCGCTTGCCGTCCCCTGCCCCAAAACCATCAGTGCCTGCTGGTCTTCATTCACAGGTGGGTAAAAAAGCTGAGCTACCCAGTCAGATTCTGCTGTCTCCATCGGTGAGTCTACTGTCGGTGAGCCGGAAACGTTTTTTGTAGGCAGTGGTTGAGTTACGGCAAGACTAGCCGTAGGTATTGCGGTCCAGGCAAAGGTGGCGATCGCCATCGATACCAGCGGGGGCGGGGCTATCTTCTTGATCACGGCTGAATACTCCTCATAAAAACACGGCTGTGCGTAGCAAGAATCTGCACTAGTCTGACGATAACCTTGCCAACGCCATTCTTCGAGAATTTACCGCCTGGAGATCACAACTTACAAGCGAAAGATTTGTGCAAGACAATGTGAAACACTTCAATCCCCAATAAGACTGATGGCATTGGGATTCCCAGCGCCGACAATGAGGGAAAAGTTAAGAAAGGTTAATTTGGAGTCAATTCATGGCTGAGAATTTTAAGAAGGGCGATCGCGTCGAGTGGAAAACCTCTCAGGGTAAAACAACAGGTGAGGTAAAGAAAAAACTAACCTCAGAAACCGATATTAAAGGACATCACGTTGCCGCTTCTAAAGACAATCCTGAGTACCTGGTCGAGAGTGAAAAGTCTGGCAAAGAGGCGGCTCACAAGCCAGAGTCGCTGAAGAAGATTGATGAATAGGAGCGGGACAATGACGGGCGATCGCAAAGCAACCATTGACCAAAATGTCTCAAATCAGAGCTTCTAACAAGCTGCTGCCCAAGTAAATATAGGCTGAAACAACTACTGCACCGCTTATTACTAACGCAATCAGGAAGTGAGTATATTTAATCTTGGTTAAACCTACAGCATAACTAACAATATCCTGTGAAAGAGGCATGATTAAAATTATGTAGAAAATGCTGTGGTGACTTTTGAGCCGTTTGATAAAATCATCCAACTCGTCTAAATTTTTCTTGCCAATGAAGCGACTTGCGACTCCGCGACCAAATTTTCTAGAGATCCAGTAGTTAATACTACATCCAATTAGAGTAGCAACATAACTCAAAATAAAACCAGTTTCTCTGCCAAACAGAGCGCCGCCTGCAACAAAGAGAGAACTCCCACTTAAAGGGGCAATAATTAAACTCAGGGAACACAGCACAACAAAAAATAGAGGTGCCCAAGCTCCAGTTTTCTCAATAAAGTTTTGAGCATTTTCTAAACCTATGGCTCGTAGGGCTAAAGCCATTAGAGCATAGATGACTGCTACGAATAGTAGGGCTAACAAAGCTTTTTTAAGCTGCGGATTAATTCGCATCGTAAAGACCTGATTTAAGACGAGTTTGACGTTACTTTGTAAATGAATGACCTCAATCAGATGCTTCAGGCTCAATTCATTTGCGGCGAACTTCTGATCAACCTAGTGACGCAGCCACAAAACGTCAAGTTAAGATAGACACTTTGTAAGCCAAGATAAAGGATTTAGCTGGATTTGTCAGAAGCCAATTTTGCATCTGGCATATTCCCTTGTGGCAAATAATTTAATTAGTGGGATACCAGAAACATCGGCTCAAATTATTTCTGGGACGGTTCAAGATGGTTTCAGATAAGTTTCGACGGCAGCTTCGGCACGAGGCAGTTGGCTGGCTGACCAACGGGGTGATTGATCAAACCCAACATCAGCGGTTGGCTGAGCTTTACGAATTTGATCGACTGGATACAGCCGCCCGCGATCGCTTCATCGTCGTCTTGGTGGGCTTGGGCAGCATCTTGCTGGGGCTAGGGATCATTACTTTTGTAGCAGCGAACTGGCAAGCTATTCCGCGTGAACTGAAAGTTTTGCTGCTGCTGGTGCTGTTTGTTGGTGTGAATGCGCTGGGATTTTATCTGTGGAAGCAGCCTTTGAGTTTGCCCATTGGCAGAGAGCGGGCACAGCAGCGCTTTGGGCAAGGGTTACTGCTGCTGGGAGCGCTGATCTTGGGCGCAAATATGGCGCTAATGGGACAGATTTTTCACCAGAGCGGTTCAGCTTATGGTCTGTGTCTGATTTGGGGGTTGGGCGTGGCAGCGATGGCGTATAGCCTGCGGCTGGCTTCGCTAGGAGTTTTGGCAATTTTGCTCATGGGAATTGGCTACTGGCTGGGCATTCAGGAATTGTTTAGCGTGGGTGTACTGTCGGGGCTGGGGCTGGTGATGCAAAATATGCCGATTATTGCTGGGGTGCTGTTTGTGCCGCTGGCTTATCGGTGCCGCTCTAGGGTTCTATTTGGGCTGGCGATGATTGCTGTGCTTTCGTCTTTCCTGGTGGTTCTTACCGACTTGGGGCGATTGTTTGATAGTGAGCCGGGTGTGATGGTGGCGATCGCTTTTGTCTTACCGCCTGCCCTGCTGTGGAGCTATGACGATGAAATTTGGCAGCGTCCCTGGCGACGATTAGCGCATTTGCCTCGCCCCAAGCCATTTCGGGCGATCGCTCAAACGATGGCGCTGATTTACTTGAGCAGCTTAATCTACTTCATGTCTTACCACTACTGGTGGCTTGGCGGCAGTGAAACTGCGGTTTCAGTCCAGTTTGCTCAACTATTTAGCGCCGGATTGCCGCTGCTGCTCAACCCAAATCTGATCTTCCTAATGGGGCTAACGCTGGTGCAGTGGTTTTACCAAATTAGTCCAGACCAGCGTACTCAGCAATGGCGGTTGAGCCAGAGCGATGGCGTAATGCTGGTGTTTTTGCTAGTTATTGCTGGTATGTCGCTATGGCACTTGAGCGTTTCGCCGATTATGGCGATCGCCACTTTCACCTTTAACGTGCTGCTGTTTCTGCTAGCTGCCGGATGTCTGCGGGAAGGGTTGGCAGAGGGTCAGCGCCGCCTGTTTTGGGGCGGCATGGTGCTGCTGACGCTGCAAGTGCTGAGCCGTATGTTGGAATACGACACGGGGCTATTGTTGAAATCCCTGACCTTCCTGCTCTGCGGCGTTGCAGTGATCGCTGTGGGGCTATGGTTTGAGCAATATGTCCGCGTGTTGCACCGTCCAACGCTTTCCGCTGCTTCATCTTCCCCTGCCCCTTCATCATCGGAGAAAGTATCGTGACAGCTCACAACATTCCAGGCTGGCGGTTTTGGCTACCGCTAGCGGCTCAGGTTGCCTTGATTTTGGCAGTTCCAGCACAGGCGGTTTATACCCAGGTTTCAGGCAGAACGGCGATTTTGCAAACCGTTCCGGTTGATCCCTATGATTTGCTGCGCGGCTATTATGTGACGCTAAGCTACGACATTTCTAGACGCGAAACCTTACAAGACCTGCCTGGCGGAGAAATTCTGGTTACACCTGATTGGTCAACCGAAACGCCCTCTTTGTTTGAATCAGGGATGCCTTTTTATGTGGTGTTGCAGCCTGCTTCGACTGCTGATTCAGCTAGCCCGTTACCCCAACCCTGGCAACCTGTGCGAATAAGTGGCGATCGCCCCACCAATCTACCCGCTAACCAAATCGCTCTTCAGGGGAACTACCGACACGGCATCATTTCCTATGGGCTAGAAGCGTACTACATTCCTGAAGATCAGCGGATTGAAATTAATGAACGAATCAATCAATCCCAGCAATTAGACGGAACGCGAGCCTTTGTGGTCGAGGTGAAAGTGAATGCTCAGGGTCAAGCAGTGCCCGTGAGTTTGTGGGTGGGCGATCGCAATTACAAGTTTTAAGTATCGAGGGGGCTTGGCTCTTTGCAGCTTTCCTCTAATCCTTTAATTAGAGGAAGCTGGAGTTTCCTAATGGCATTACCAAGCTGGAGCTTGGTAACGAGTGGGGAAACGGCTAGTCCGCTGGTTTGCTATTATTAGTTTTCTCTTATCTCTCCCAGTAGGGAAGATTGGGTTAATGGAGGATATCAAAAAAGCAAAGGATCACATTCTGCACGTACTGAAGGTGCAGGGGGCGCAAACGGCAACAGCGCTGGCTGAAGAACTCCAGGTGTCACCGATGGCAGTTCGTCAGCACCTTCAAACGTTGAAAGCAGAACAGTGGGTCACATATCGCGAGGAACGTCGCCCCATGGGCGGCCCGTGAAGCTGTGGCAGTTAACCGAGCAGTCAGCCGATCGCTTTCCCAACAGACACGCTGACCTGATGGTTGATTTGCTGCACAGCATTCAAACTATATTTGGCTCTGACGGGCTGGATAAGCTGGTGACAGAACGCAGTCAGCGCCAGATCCAAACTTACCAATCCAGGCTGACCGATAGGGGGTCCGAGCAAAATTGGCAGCATCAAGTCAGGGCACTAGCCCAACTTCGCACCCAGGAAGGCTATATGGCAGAAGTTATTGATCAGCCTGATGGGAGCCTGTTGCTCGTCGAAAACCACTGTCCCATCTGCACCGCTGCCCAAAACTGCCAAAAACTTTGTGGCGCAGAACTCGAAGTGTTTCAAGCAATTCTAGGAGCAGCGATCGCCATCGAGCGAGTCGAGCATATTTTGCAGGGCGATCGCCGCTGTGCCTATTTGGTAAGGATGAGGGATAAGGGATGAAGGAATACGACAACTTTCATCCCTCATCCCTCATCCTTCATCCCTCATCCTTTCCCCTAATTCACCCTCGGCAAAAACGGCAGACGCATATACGCTCCTAGCGGATCGTTAAGCGCCTTTAGGGTTTCCAGATCGCCTCGTAGTTTCTGAAGTTCTAGAGAAAGGGGGTCGGCTGGCGTTGCGGCACGAGGCACCTGATTGCTGGTCCGACTGCTAAACAATCTGCCAAAAAACTGTTCGCCAAAGCTGGGATATTTGGGATATTCCTCTAGCCGCCAGTCGTCTCCCAGGTCAGCTTCTTCAACGGCCGCTTGAATTGCAGCATCTAGCCCGCCCAGTTCATCCACCAGTCCCAGCCGTTCTGCCTCAACGCCAGACCAGACTCGCCCCTGAGCAATTTCGGCAAGCTGCTGTCGGGGAATGGGACGCGACTCCTCAATTTTGTCGAGGAAGCGATCGTAGAGGCGATCGACAATTTGCTGTCCGATCGCCAACTCTGCCTCAGTTTTAGGACGGGCGATCGTGTCGTAATCTGCATACTGTCCAGTTTTCACTACATCCCAGGTGATGCCGTTTTCGTTAGCGATTTCCTGCACGTTGGGCAACACGCCAAACACACCAATCGATCCGGTAATCGTATTGGGCGAAGCAAAAATCTGACCGCCATAGGTGGCAATCATGTAGCCTCCAGAGGCGGCAAAGCTGCCCATTGAAACAATCACGGGCTTTTCCTGCTGGGTCAAAAATACCTCTCGCGCAATCTGTTCAGAGGCAGTCGCGCTACCTCCTGGACTGTTGACCCGCAGCACAATCGCCTTCACATCGTCTTCTTCACGCAGTTCTCGAAGCTGTCTGGCAAGGCGATCGCCCCCCACCTGACCGATGCCGCCTTCGCCACTGACGATATCTCCTTCTGCGACCACAAGCGCGATCTGATCGCCACCAGCCTCTTCATCAGATGCCAGCACTTGAGCATAAGTCGGTAAAGCAATGTGACGAAAGACTTTCTCTTCCCCCCCTGACTCGCCCGTTAGTTCTCGCAACTCCGTCACGACTTCATCGAAATAGCTGACCTGATCGACCAGACCCGCTGCTTCAGCTTCATCAGCTAGGAGAAGTCCCTGAGTGTTGGCGATCGCTGAAGCTGCTGAGGCGCAATTCCCTGGCTTTCAGAAGCAGCCGTGAGAAACTCATTCCACAAATCAGACAGCAGTTGTTGAGTTTGTTCTCGCTCTTCAGGACTGCTCTCAGTGCGTGTGAATGGCTCAATTGCGGACTTGTAGCGACCGACGCGCAAGACCTGAATGCCAACGCCATACTTTTCTAAAGCCCCTGCAAAAACGTAGTTTCTGCCCTAAACCCGTTTAGCTCCATCAATCCGCTGGGGCTAAGGGCAATGGTGTCTGCGACAGAACTTAAGTAGTAGTCTTGCTCTCCCCAGGCTTCTGAGTAGGCAAAAATCGGTTTCCCAGACTCTTGAAACGCTTGCAGCGCCTCTCGCACTTCTCGTAATGTGGCAAACCCAGACCCAATTCCAGCAGAATTAACGTTACCCGTGAGATATAGCCCGACAATGCGATCGTCTGTAGCCGCTTCTTCCAGGGCATCTAGCACACTGCGAAGCGACACTGTTTCTGGAATGCCGTCTGTTAACACTCCCTGAATGACCGTGTTGGCATCCGAAACCGGACTGGAATCTGTAATTTCTGTAGATAAATCGAGAACCAGGATGGAGTCTTTTTCTACGGTCGGGCCAGCAGCACTTCGAGATGCGGTGGCGATCGCACTCACAATAAACAAGAGTCCTCCAAGTCCCAGCGTCACGAACAAAATCAGTCCAACGAAGCTGGCAAAGGTGTATTTGAGAAAATCGCGCATGAGTAGAGATTTTAGGGATTAGGGACTGGGGGCTAGGGAGTTTTTAGAAACGGTGACTCACACCAAAACGTAATTGGGGCTAGATCTAGTTTAGAGTTTGGATTTAGAACTGATGGAAATTTAACTGAATTCCCCAATTCCACCCTCTACTCTCTACTCTCCACTTTCTGCAAAACTCCAGGATTCCTCAAATCATTTAACTTAGCGCTGCCTGTACAAAAGAGGACGGTGGTGAGTTCTGCTACTAGCAGCTTGACCAACTCCTGCAAAGCACCTTCCGATTCTGAAGCGGCTTGCAGGAAAGGAAGAGCTAACCCCGCCAAATCTGCTCCCAGGGCGATCGCCTTTGCCGCATCCAGTCCATTTCGCAAGCCACCAGAGGCGACCAGGGGAATCGTGGGGGCGATCGCCCGAACCCCAACAATGCACTCTGCCGTTGGCAAACCCCAATTGGCAAAAGTTTCTCCCAAACGCCGCTGCCGAGCATCTTTTGCCCGCTCACCTTCCACCTTTGCCCAAGAAGTTCCTCCGGCTCCCGCTACATCAATGGCGCTAACGCCAGCCTCAATTAATCTTTCTGCCATCTTTGCCGAAATCCCGTTACCCACTTCCTTCGCAATCACAGGGACAGGTAGCTTTTGACAGAGTTGAGCAATTTTGGCAAATAGCTCGCGAAAGTTTGTGTCTCCTTTAGTTTGAACGGCTTCCTGAAGCGGATTGAGATGTAGCACTAAAGCATCGGCTTCTAACCAGTCGATCGCCCGTTGACATTCCTCTAACCCATAGCCATAGTTCAACTGAACGGCTCCCAGGTTGGCGAAGAGGAGAATGTCAGGAGCAAGCGATCGCACTGCAAACGTCGGCTTCACCTGCGGATTTTCGATCGCCACTCGCTGTGACCCTACTCCCATCGCCAGCTTGTAATGCTGTGCCACTTCTGCCAGTCGGTAATTAATTCGTTGAGCTTGCTCAGTCCCCCCCGTCATTGAGGAGATCAGGAGTGGCGCATCCAACGATTTGCCTGAGAAAGTGGTCGTCAGGTCAACTTCACTCAGATCGAGTTCTGGCAAACAGCAGTGAGTAAACCGATAGCGCTCTAGCCCTGTTGTCGTCTGGTGAAACTGCACATCTTCCTCCAGGCAAACCCGCAGGTGGTCAGCCTTGCGCCCCTGAGTCAAAGCTGCGTCTTCTGAAATATTTCCGTTATGAGTGGTTTGATTAATTGAAGAATGGATGGGTGAACTCACAGTGTTTGAACCGATTGTGAATATGCCACTGATATTTTGCTAAAAAGTGGCACCCCAATTTTTGGTAATTTGCATAACTTCTTAATCAACCCTCATTTGTCTCACTGTCTCTGCCTCCTGAAGTTGGTGCTGCACTGGTAGACCAGACGAAGATAGCAGCCAAAATTCCTCGTTCTGCATCTTTAGTCATGAGCGGGATGATAGTCTTTGCTTTAACCGATTTCGACGAACTGATTGAGCAAAATATTTTTCCAGCAGCCTTTCACTGCACTGAAATCGCTGGAGCGCGTAAACTAAATCTTGCCGATTCACTTCTTTCAGCAAGCTGATGATCGCCCTGACCTGTTCTCGACTTACAGACATGGCTACAACTTCCTTCAACCGTTCCTGATAATTCTTTTCTGGTTTAGGGCTGACCTCGACCAGGAAATATTCTTCTAAATAATCCAATCCTGCTTGCAGGGCGGGTGACTGCTCTAAGTCTGGGCTGCTGGCAAGACTGATTTTTGTATTTAGTTCTTCTTTTACATCTGTCCAGAATTCAGCCGCTTTACGTTTTTGATTGATTTCAATTAGCCATTCAGCAATTTTGATCAAGGGATCGTATAAGTACGATTTGATATCGTAACTGCGGGCACCAATCCTAACTTCCGCGTTGAGAAAGGCCACAAAGCCGACTCCAGAAAGAACTGCCTCAAGCAGCAGAGTTTGGTCAATGGGTGGGCGAGATGATAGCTGAAAGATGCCCCAAAACATCGCAGCCGGAATGAGAAACTGAATCGCTGCCCAGAGCCAAACGCCAGGGATTTTGTAGGGTTCAAAAAAAGGAAGTTCTCTGCATTTTTCGTCTAGTTCTGCATAGGCGACAACAATGTTAAGCAATCCTGGAATGGCTGCTACTGCAATCCAGGGCAACCAGTCAACCAACTCGCTCATTAAGTTGCACCTTTAGCCAGTCTGCCGCTAACGAGCGGATGCAGGCGAAAATGTCCTTTCATTGTTAGTGTGAAAGCGGTTTCGGGATATATCTCCTGCTGTTTAGCAGAGGGCGGTTTCAGCCTGGGCAGGATGCGGTGAAGAAGGCTGCTCGTGATGACATCGATATAGCCTGTTTGCCATAGAGACTGAACGATCGCCTGCACTTGCTCCAGTGGCGCTCCAATCACATAGGTGAGGTCTTCAACCGTTAGAGGACGGCGCTCTAATGCCTGTAAAACAGCAATTTCTTGTGCTTCAATTTTTTGAGCAACCTGCACGATGAGAACGTGTGAGGCGGCTCTATAGCTACTGGCTCGACGAGAAGTGATGTGGGCGATCGCCTGTTTAATCACCGACCGAGCCGCCGTAATAGAATTGTCTGCGGTTAAAATCGGCACGGCTATTTCTTCCCAGGTTGCTGGTGCGGAAGCTGCACTGTTAACTAAGAGAGCATTCTTAGCTCGTTCCTGTGCCTGATATCGCTGTTGCAGGTCAAGTCGAGCCTCCTGGTAAAGCTCTTTGAGGCGCTCGTGTTGGTTGACAAGCTGAGGAATTTTGGCGATCGCCCCTGTCTTTTGCTGAGCCAGTTCGCCGCCAAGCTGCTGAATTTTGTGCTGCAAATCGGCAGGCAGGGCAGCATCTAGCTGAGCTAGCCCGACTAGAAAAGCCTGAAGCGTAATTTCTTCAGTAGACTTTAGCTTCATTGAGTGACTCTGCCAGTTACAGTAAAAGCGGAACAAAAGTAAGGATCTTGAAGGGGTAGCTCCTCAGGATTTATTTTACTGGGGTTTCGCTGGATAATCTTTGCTTTGGTTATTAAGAATTCGTAGGCATTCGTTTCAGATTTAATTTTAGCTAGCGGGGCAGATGAGTCTATCAACCATTGCTGCAAATCAGCGCAATCTTCTGGGAGGCGTTTGAGTCAGTTCCAACTGAATTAAGCTTTTAGCCCGGAATTGATTTCAGGACGGGTCTTGATACCCTCCTTTGAAGAAGCAAAAGCTGCATTTGCTTCAGTGAAACCTGCATCTGCTTTCACCGAAGCTACAACCGCTTTCACCAAAGCTACAACCCCTTTGGCGAAAGCTGCATCTGTTTTAGCGGGGGCTATATCTATTTATTCAGGAGCCATGTCTGCTTAAGTGGAGCTTATTAACTGAACTCAAGTGATAGCGATCGCTTGCATAAAAGCTGTATCTGCTTAAGCGGAACTTATAAATGATTTGACATTAGTCTAATTTGTTGAAGTGGAAGCAGCATTGGCTTGAATGGAACTAATTTCTGTGAAAACTGGTTGTGGAGATGAGATGTTTAATGCGATC
>JAAUTN010000212.1 GCA_012031415.1 Leptolyngbyaceae cyanobacterium SM1_4_3
CTTTGTGGGGGCGATCGCAAGGGCGGTGAACCGTAAATCGATAAATCTTGACCTGAGCAGTAGGAAAAGGAGGAGGTTATGGCTGAAAGTAGAATTGGTGAGCCGGGATTGAGGGCGAGCTTAGAGGGGCGATCGCTGCTATAGCAAAGGTTTGACTTGCAGGTGAGCGGACAGGTCAAGGAGAGATAACCGCTGATAAGCCTGGTCAATCGCTCGTTTGCCTCGGAGAAACCCGGTGTTGGCTCCTGGGCAAATGAAGCTGAGCGTTTCTGGCGTGAACTGGTCAATGATTCGCTGAACGTTCTGGATTTGTCTGGGCCAGTGGAAAGTCTTAGCAATTCTCAGGGGAGTGGGATCGCCGTGCTGGTTAGGTAGCAGATGCCGTCCTGTAAAAAGAATTCCGCTGTGGCGATCGCAATACAGGCAAGCAGAGCCGGGAGAATGTCCCGATGTCCAAATTGCACGGCCCTGCTGATTGATTTGAAAATCTTGCTGAAACCGAGTTAGCTCAACACCCGGCAGCAAATAAGCTTCCTGTTCTTGAATCAGCACCTCACAGCCAAATCGTTGCTGAATCTCGCGCACCCTGCCAATGCCGCCCCGGTGAGTCAGAAAAAGCCAGCGAACGCCACCTTGTTCTTGCAAAAAGGTCTGGTGGGTCAACTCCCAGGCAGGACAGTCAACCAAAATATTCTCAGAAATATCCTCAGACTGACCCCCAGTTTGGCGAATTAAGTAAGCCGTTCCTCCCATCGTGTCGCGGTTAGGTGGAAACGCAAACACATCTTCAAAAACTTCACGCGGTTGCTTCGTAGTAATCTGATCGTTCAAAATCGGTTTGACAGTAATCAGCTAAATCAATTGTAGAATGATTATTTTAATAGGGTTAATCCAATGGTGTTTTGCTTAATCCTGAAGTTATGAAGCTCTTGGCTGGTTTCGTCAGGCTTTGTGGAGCAGGTTCTGTTCTAGGCGTTGCCTAATTCGGGTATGAATGGGTGTGTGGTGGCTGCACCGCCACACACCCATTCATAGCTAGAACCAGCAATCCTCTGTTCTGTGCGGGTTTGAATCAAAGCTTTAGAATCCATTGCCGTGAGGATTGGTTGAAAGCGGTATGCTGGAGATCTACCAGTGATCAATCAGTGATCGATTGAGTTGAAGAAATTGAGACCCGCAGCATGATTTTCTGGTTGCTCCTCTTGGGAATATTCACATATTTCATCGTCCAACGGACTGTGGCTAGCATTACCCGAACTCCAATTTGGGTATTATGGCTGGTGATGATGACCCCTGCTTTCATCTGGACAGGCTGGATTTGGGTGAATGGAGAAAATGAGCCAATGCCAGCAATTCTGCTGCTTGGCCCGTTTATTCTCTGTCCGTTGCTCTACTGGTTTTTAATCCAATGGGGACGCTCATCAAAACCCAATGTTGAGCCGCAGGCACAGGGACAGACACAGGCACAGGGGCAGCAGCGATCGCCCCACCTATTGTAGATAAGCGTCCCACCCTGCGACCCATTGATAAAGAAGAAGAAGCCACTCTACAAAACTGTTTTCCCTGGTCAATTTATTATCTACAAAACGTTGAATACCGTCCCCAGGCTTTGATCTGTCGGGGTCAACTGCGAACTTCACCCGAAGTAGCTTACAAAACGATTCGAGAGAATGTAGAAAAGCACTTTGGCGATCGCTTCCTGATCGTGTTTCAAGAAGGCATGAACGGCAAACCCTTCTTTGCCCTGGTGCCCAACCCTCAAGCTCAAGCGGCGGCAAAAGCAATCACTTCTTCTCTAACCCGCCCAGGTTTAGCCTTGACTCTGCTGCTCGCTACAATCTTCACCACGACGTTAGCAGGAGTCTCCTTTTCGGGCGCGGCTACCGAAGACGTAGAAATTACTGGCGCTTTGCTGTTGAGCGGTCTGCCTTATGCCCTAGCGCTGATGGCTATCCTGGGAACTCACGAACTAGCTCACTACCTGACAGCCCGTTTCTACCAAATTCGAGCCACTTTGCCCTACTTTATTCCGGTTCCACCAGCAGGTTTCTTTCCCTTTGGGACTTTTGGTGCATTCATTCAAATGCGTTCTCCTGTCCCCAATAGAAAAGCTCTGTTTGACGTAGGAATTGCCGGGCCGATAGCAGGCTTTGTGGTTACAGTACCGTTGTTGCTGTGGGGGTTAGCACACTCCACTCCCGTTAGCCTGACAGAGGAATCTGGCATCTTGAATGTCACCTCTTTTCAACCCAGCTTGCTGTTGCTAGCTTTGTTGAGTAAGCTAGCTTTGGGCAGCGGGTTAACTGAAACAACAGCGCTTAATTTGCACCCCGTTGCAGTAGCAGGTTGTTTGGGATTGCTGGTAACAGCCCTAAATCTCGTACCTGTGGGTCAGCTTGACGGGGGGCATATTGTCCACGCTATGTTTGGACAGCGAGTGGGTGCAGTGATTGGTCAGGTTGCACGGCTACTAGTTTTGGCTCTATCGTTTGTTCAGCAAGAATTTTTCCTCTGGGCAATTTTACTGTTTTTCATTCCTGTGGTAGATGAACCTACCCTAAATGATGTCAGTGAATTGGACAATCAACGTGACTGGTGGGGATTGATTGCGTTGGGGTTACTAGTCAGTATTATTTTGCCAGTTCCCCAATCTGTCAGCCAAGTTTTGTTTTAGACTCTCTAGCATGGGCTGCATGAGGAGTTGGTGGAAATGTCTCAAGATGTTAGACAGTGGTTGTTAGAGATCAAGGCACTTCAGCAAAAGCTGGCTGAGGTCAATCAAGAACGTGATCAGGCATATGCAAGCGCTGCAAATTGGCGCAAGCTTTATGAAACAGAAGCGCAGCAACGGCGCACCGAGGCACGCCTAGCACAACAGCAAATTGAGATGCTAAAAGCTGAACTGCAACAGCTTCAGCAGTTGCCGCAACCTTTTACAAGCGATGAGATCACCCAGTCCGCAATTCAGGCGCACCTGGAGCAACTGCAAAGCCCCTCAGAGATTAAGGAAAATTTGATTAGAGCGCTGATGGAGTGCGATCGCCTTACCCAGTCACTCAAAGCAGAACAGGCAGACCATGCTCAAACTCGGCGCAGCCTCACCACCGCTCTGGGAGACACGGTAAACCTGCTGGCAAAAGAACGAGCGACTCGCGACCAGACAAAACTTGGTGCGGCGGTCACTAACGGAGCTAGTTCGTAATACCAATCTCTACAAAGCTATATGGAATAGAGCTTCCAAAATGAGGTCATAACTGGCTAACGAAGCGACTTCCTCTAGAAGGAGTTGAGCGAGAATAAGGCTCAAACGTCGTCACACCCTAGCCAGGCTAGAAAAGTGTTGGATCTCCAACTGAGACTTGAGAGGTTGCCAAAATCATTCGGCTGGATTCAACTGTGGAGAACGGGCTTGACTGGAGGACAGGGAATCTATCTCGTTTCTACTCGACTTTAACCCTCGGCTTTACCCCGCAAGCAGCAATGACTCGTCCGATTTCCGTTCTCAGTCCGCCATACATTTCATCCTGACACGTTGTAGCCAGGAATAATTGTTGAAGGATGCATCTCAACCGTTGAGCGGACTGCTTGATGTTGCTTCGTAGTTTTTAGGGCTTATCATTGCCCCTTCTCCTTCTATACATCCCTAATGGGTATAGCAGTTGAAGAGATGGTCAGGACAAAGCTGGATTGCCAATGCTGTTTCTAGCCCAGATTGCAATTCATCCCTCATCCTTCATCCTTTTGCTATGTAGCAATCCTTTTTGATTTGTGAAAAGATGATTCGTGAAAGTGCCCGTCCGGAGGGCGGGCACTTTCACGAATCATTTAGGATCGCCATACAAGGTTCAAGCTGTGAAGTTAAACGCTTCCTCATGAAGTGAATATGAAGTGAAAAGCATGAGTAGCGAAGCCATAGAATAGTGCTTTTATAGATTGTGTATAGACTTGAAGAATTGCTTTACGTCTGCTCCTAGCCATTGTTAGAGTATGGCTGTGCAGTTTGTAAATTTACGGAAGGGAAATTCGGCTCTCGCTACTTTGAGAAATGAACGCATTTGCTTGGCTTAGGAAAGGCAATTATGGTAACGTACGAAATTTTTGAAACTGCCCTATGAAGAAGCTCGTCATAATGCATCGTGAACGGCTGTTCGCTACAACATGGGAATTATGGTTGAGGAGTTGGGCATGAAGAAGATTGTTATGATGTATCGCGATCAACTACTTCCCTATTCTGAAACTTTCATTCCAACTCAAGTAGAAAGTCTCCAATCTTATACAGGTTTTTATGTTGGCACTTCGCGTACGCCAGAAGGAAACTCCTTGATCCCTCAATCTCGTAGCAGCACTCTCAGCGATGTTGTGTCAAAGCCAGAGATTTGGAAGATGGCTTTCAAGCTGGCTCATACTGTTCATCCGAGGTGGTTTAAGATTTTGCAAGAGTTGTCCCCTAGTATCATTCATGCCCACTTTGGATTGGACGGAATTTGGGGGATGATACTAGCACAAAAGCTTAATATTCCTCTGGTAGTTACGTTCAGAGGCAGTGACATTACAGGAATGGAATCTAGTCGTCCTGAGAACGAGAGACTAAGAATTGATGATTTTATCTGGAGACGAGGCCAATTTTTCAGAGACCTCTACTTAAAGAGGCGCGATCGCTTATTTTCAACTGCTCACTATTGTTTTGCAGTCTCTGACTTTCTTCGCTCTAAATTAGTCGAAAAAGGTTGTCCACCCGAAAAAGCTATAGTCTTATATACCGGTGTGAACCTGGAAAAATTTACGCCTGATCTTCATATTCCGGTAGAACCAGTTGTCCTATTTGTAGGACGTTTGGTTGAGAAGAAGGGCTGTGAGTACCTGATTCGAGCAATGGCTAAAGTTCAACTAGAATTACCCGAAGCTGAACTAGTTGTAATTGGAGATGGTCCTCTAAGTTCTCGTCTCAAGACCTTAGCTGCTGATTCTCTTAAACGCTACCGTTTTTTGGGGTCACAACCTCATGAAGTCGTCAAATCTTGGATGAATCGCTCAACGCTATTGAGTTTGCCTAGCATCACTGCTAAATCAGGAGATTCTGAAGGGTTGCCAAATGTTGTCGTTGAGGCTCAAGCCATGAGATTACCTGTTGTGAGTTCCATTCACGCTGGTATTCCTGAAGCTGTACTTCACAACGAAACAGGTTTATTAGCCGCTGAGAAAGATTGGGAAGCACTAAGCCAAAATATCTTGACAATATTGCAAAATCCTGAGTTAAGAGAACGATTTGCGTCATCAGGACGTATTCATATTGAAAAGAAATTTAATTTGCATCGCAACACAGGAAAATTAGAAGAATTCTACAGTAACATTCTAGGTGAATCTCTTTCCTGCTCGTAAACTCACCTGACTACAATTTTTAGGTGCGATTTCCATTAGTAAGGAGTGAAAGTGCCTCATGAACCAGCAGCAACTTGAAGTACCTGTTGTTCTGTTGATCTTTAAAAGACCTGATACAACTCAGAAAGTATTTGAGGCTATTCGACAAGCACAACCAACTAAACTTTTAGTAGTTTCCAATATTCCCCAATCTCATAAAACCGAAGACATTCAAAAATGTCAAGAAGCCCGTGCCATCATCGAACAAGTCGATTGGAATTGCGAGGTTTTAAAGAATTATGCTGATACCTACCTGGGATGCAAAGAGCGCATTTCTAGTGGTTTAGATTGGGTATTTCAAAATGTTGAAGAAGCAATTATCTTTGAGGATGATTGTGTTCCTCATCCGTCATTTTTTAGATATTGTCAGGAGCTACTTGATTATTACCGACATGATGAGAGAGTAGCAGCAATCACCGGAGACAATTTCCAGTTAAATCAGCAACGAACCCACTATAGCTACTACTTCTCTCGGTACACTCATTTCTGGGGATGGCCACTTGGAGAAGGGCTTGGCAGCACTATGATGTCAATATGAATCTTTGGGAAGAAGTTAAAAGCGCGGGTTGGTTAAAAGACCTCTTAATGGATTCTCGTACTATCAGTTGGTGGAGTGAAATTTTTCAATCTACTTATGTAGGTCGTAAAGACACATGGGATTATCAGTGGATATTTTCTTGCTGGTTACGCAATAGTCTTTGCATAACGCCAAATGTCAACCTTGTTACTAATTTGGGTTTTAGAGCAGATTCGGCTCATAATCGAGATCCTTATGATTGGCGAGCAAATCTGAAGACTGTTCCAATGGAATTTCCGCTGAAACACCCAAAGTTTATGATTCGCGACAGCCAGGCTGATAGCATTACCCAAAAACGCTACTACGAATACACCAGCAGTAAAAATACTATAAAGCAGCGTTTAATTAGAAAAGTAAAGAGAGCGAAGGAAATTCTAGAAAACCATCGAGCAGGTCAAAACTATGGAGGAATCATCAATATGATTCGGTATATGGTAAAAGGATGAAAGTCTTTGCTAGGCTTCCTTCTTCCTCTTGCCTCTACGCATAATGGCTAACTTCCAATTATCGAGGTTGCTCATGAGATTAAGCGTGATCGTTCCATGCTACAACGCAGAGCCTACAATTGATTTGCAACTTCAAGCACTTGCGAGTCAGAGTTGGACTGAATCGTGGGAGATTATCATTGCTAATAACGGTTCAACGGATAGAACAGTTGAGTTAGCGGAAAGTTACAGGGAGAAATTACCTAACCTTCGCATTGTTGATGCCTCTGGAAAATGCGGAGCCGCCTACGCAAAAAACTGTGGGGTCGGCGCATCTACTGGTGAAGCTCTACTATTTTGTGATGCAGATGATGAGGTAGCTCCAGAGTGGGTTTCTAAAATGGGATCTGCGCTTTTAGAACATGACTTCGTTGCTAGCCGACTTGAGTACGAGAAATTGAATACCTCTTGGACATTACGATCTCGTCGCAAATCTCAGAAAAATGGACTACAAAGCTATAACCATCCTCCATATTTACCCCATGCTGCTGGCTGCTCACTTGGTATAAAGCGCTCAATCTATAATGCTGTTGGGGGATTTGATGAATCTCTCTCGCCTTTAGATGACACCGACTTTTGCTGGAAAGTTCAACTGTCAGGAACGAAACTTCACCTTGTACCCGATGCTGTTGTCCATTATCGTTTTCGTGACGATCTGAAGGGTATATATAATCAAGCTCGCAGTTATGCCAAGGCTGATGTTCTTCTATATAAGAAGTATCAACAGTTTGGTATGCCGAAACTCTCTTGGAAAGCTGGTTTAATAGACTGGTTAAGGCTCTTAAAGCGATGGCCAAATCTTTTTAATGAAGAAACCCGAGTAAGATGGGTACGAGAGCTAGGCTGGAACATAGGACATTTGGAAGGGTCTCTTAATTATAGGATTACTGCTTCTTCAACTGAGTTGAAACAGGGGGGTAAATAGTCTTTGCCTGTGAGTGCGTCCCAATCTCGCGAGGTTCATTCTGAGAATTGACCATTGAAGTAGGCGGAGCGATGCATAAGCATCTGCGGAACCTCATCTTTGCCCTATTGCGCTCCCGATAGTTTAATCTGCCGTCCTATGTGTTTGACGTTGATTCTAACGTTGCCAAATCTGAAGGTCAGGTAAAGGGGGGAAAAGAGTAAGTGAAGATACTTCACACACGGTAGTGTTCATTTGAGTTTTTTGAGTAGAATCTGATTTGAAGCAGGGTGTTGAGAGGGGCACCTAAGGTGATATACCTTTTGACTTGCCTGACTCGTGAGAGATTTGCTCGGTTGTGTTCAGCGATTAGGAAGTTGCAAGTCTAGATGAAGCTGTTCGGTCTGCCGCTGTAGACTGCAAAACATCCTGCTTGAGTGAACTATGGTTGTTTCTAGAGTTGTTACACAAAGTGTGGTACTCGCAGGGCGATATTGTTTAGGCGACCGAAAAGCACTGTAGTAGCTTCCAGAATCTGTGAGGTATTCTTAAACTATTATTTCCTGAATTATGGTTGACTTCTCTGTAGCGATTCGTACTTACAATAAAGCGCATCAGATTCCTCCAATCCTGGAGGCGTTGCGATCGCAAATTGGTACTGAATCTATCGATTGGGAAATTGTTATTGTTGATAATAATAGTAATGATGGCACAGCCGATTTAGTTCAGAAATATCAATCCGAGTGGGATGGTCCTTTCCCAATTAGATATTTCTTTGAACCAAGGCAAGGCGCATCCATTGCTCGAAAGCTTGCTATTAAAGAATCACGGGGCAAATTTATTGGGTTTTTGGATGATGACAATATACCTGCATCAGATTGGGTAGCTGAGGCTTACTCTTTTGGTGAAGCACATCCTGAAGCTGGTGCGTTTAGTGGACAAATTCATGGCAAATTTGAAGTTGAGCCACCCCCAAATTTTCGTCAGATAGCAAGCTATCTCGCTATTATTGAACGGGGTGACAAAGTCTTTTCTTATAACACTCGTAAGGGTCGAGTACTGCCGCCAGGAGCAGGATTAATAATTTGTAAACAAGTCTGGCTTGATTGCGTTCCCGATAACCTCTTGCTGCTAGGGCCTGTTGGTAAATCGCTGGGACTAAAAGGTGAAGATATGGAGTCTCTAGCCCATGTTCAGAATGCAAGCTGGGAGATCTTGTATAATCCGAAGCTGCACATTTACCACGAGGTGCCAGCTTGGCGACTTGAGCGAGACTATCTACTCTCTCTCGTTCGCAGCATCGGATTAGCCCAACACCATATCCGTATGACACGCGCAAGACCCTGGCAGAAGCCGTTTATCCTGCCAGTATACTTGCTAAACGATATTCGCAAAACCTTTATTTATTTTATCAAGAACCATAAATCAATTTCAACGGATGTTGTAGCTGCCTGTGAAATGGAACGCTTAACCAGTGGTGTGATTAGTCCATTCTATTTATGGAGAAACGCCACCAAAAAGCTTTCTTAATCCATTTCACGCAGTAGAGAAGATGTAACCGTAACTATTTAATTTAGGGGCTTTAAAGCAAATGGCAAAAATCTTCTTACTTTTCTTCTAATATAAATAGGGTATTGATTGATACCTCAATTAATACCCTAAAACTTGGGATGGATGGAAATAGTCTCGGCTTCTCTCAAGGATTTTCAGAATTTAACTGAGAGTTTTCAAATAAGTTTCGATCGCCACATTCGCTAGCTCAGTCATGGGTTTCCCCTGCTCAGCGGCGATCGCCTTCAGCCTGATATACACCTCATCCTTAATGCCGATCCGGTGACGCAGCTTATTGCTCGTTCTAGGCTGGTAGCTTGCTGCAAACTGCCGCAATGCGTCAAACCCAACCCGATGGCAAAAATCGCCAAAGCTTTCCGGTTCAGCCCGCCGCTGCCGCTCTTGCTTAAAGTAGACTAGCAATGGCTCTAGTGCAGCCTCTAAGTTTTGGATGTGCAGCTTGTCCAGATAAAGCTCAGCCAAACGAGTTTGATTGGGGTCAGCCCCTAACCAAAGCTGATAAGTATCGGGAGACTGCCCCACAAAGCCTAACTCTGCCAAATAGGGACGAGCGCATCCATTTGGGCAACCCGTCATCCGCACAACAAAATGCTCTTGATCCAGCCCTACCTTATCCAGCAGGTTCCGAATTCGCTCCATGATTCCGGGTAGTGCCCGCTCTGACTCAGCGGTAGCCAGTCCACAGGTGGGGAGGGCCGGACAGGCCATCGAGTAGCGCACCAGCGGGTCAATTTCAGTTTCTGGCTGAATGCCACAGCGCTGAAGAATTTCCTGAATCTCAACTTGCTGCGACGGCTCAATCTCATACAGCACCAGGTTGTGATTTGCCGTCAGGCGAATCGGCAGCGCAAACCGCTCCTCAATTTCTCGCAGGGCTGACTTAAGCTGAAACGTGCCTTCATCTTTAATTCGCCCATTCTCAATTG
Organism: Leptolyngbyaceae cyanobacterium SM1_4_3; assembly: GCA_012031415.1. GTDB lineage: Bacteria > Cyanobacteriota > Cyanobacteriia > Elainellales > Elainellaceae > JAAUTN01. Next base: position 9,883 of record JAAUTN010000212.1, read on the forward strand.
AGATCCCCAAAAACAAATTGCCATCGCCCTGCTCATGCCATCCCAAAAAGTCCATGTATTTGAACTCTGGCAGGGGCTTAAATGGCTGAATGGACTTGCCAAAATAGCGCTCAACTTCCTGCCGAAACTTGTCTACGCCCCAGTCTTCTATCAAATATTTCATCCGGGCGTGACGGCGGTTAAAGCGATCGCCATAGTCGCGCTGAGTCGCCACGATCGCCTTCATTAGGTCATACACATCGTCTTTGTCTACGTAGCCAATTGGGTCAGCCAGACGTGGGAAGGTTTCCTCTTTGTTGTGAGTGCGCCCCATGCCACCCCCCGCAAACACGTTAAAGCCTTCCAGTTCACCCTGGGAATTGGTCATGACTACCAGGCTGACATCTTGCGAATAGAGGTCGATCGAGTTGTCTCCTGGCACCGTCACGCTGCACTTAAATTTGCGCGGCATATAGTAGGTGCCATAGAGCGGCTCCTCGTTATTATGAAATACTGTACCGTTGCCGTTGCGCTCCAGTGCTTCTGCGATCGCTGGGTTTGGCTCAGCCGTAATCGCCTTCTCGCCATCCAGCCAAATTTCGTAATAGGCACCCGTCCTGGGCATCAGCAAATCTGCGATCTGATCCGCATATTCACGGGCGTAGATATACTCAGGACGATCTTTGTAAAGCGCAGGGGGAGCCATCACATTGCGGTTGAGGTCGCCGCACGCCCCCAGGGTTGAACCCATGTTGCGAATGATGGTGGCGATCGCCGTCTTTAGATTTTTTTTGAGAATGCCATGAAGCTGAATTCCTTGCCGCGTCGTCACCCTTAGCGTTTGATTGCCAAACTGAGTCGCCAGATCATCCAGCGCCAAATAAAGCTGCGGCGGAATAAAACCACCCGGATTCCGCGTCCGCAGCATAAACTGATAGTCTTTCTCCTGCCCCTTGACCCGATTATCGCGATTATCCTGCTGATAAGAGCCGTGAAACTTGAGGATCTGTATCCCATCCTCACTGAAGTGGGTAGTGTCCTGAGAAATTTCAGTAGCAAGAGGCTCCCGGAGCGCGTGACTGCGTTCTTTAATACCTTCTGCTTTGGAAGCTTTACGATCAGTGGCGGGTAGAGAAACAGGCGTTTTAACCATTGCAAAGATTTAAGGGATACTGATTTCCGGTTTCCCGGTCGGAATAAGGGTGAATCACCTCTCTGATCTTAGCATTGCATCTTCCTGTGAGAGTCTTTCCTATTGTTAGAAAAAATTTCAAATCGTATTGGTTAACAAGCGATTAAATAAGTCATTTGGCTAGATGAGAGTGATCTCTCAATTCTTTGTTACAATTGTTGAAATTTGTAGCAAGAGGTTTTTTTATGCCCTATACCACCGAAGAAGGGGGTCGCCTGAACAATTTTGCGGCTGAACCCAAAATGTATCAGGCTGAGCCACCAACTAAGGGACAGCAGCGAAATTATATTTTCATGGGCGTGGCAGCGATCGCCCTGATTGGCGGCTTACTATTTATAGCGATCTCCGTGTCGTAAGCAAAAAATTACAAAAGCAAGAAAAGCTGATAGTAGTCCACAGATTAAGTGCCAACTGCGGGTTGCACGACTCTGAATCTGACAACGTTAACCAGGCTGTCCTTCCGGAAAAGCCTGGTTTTTTTAATTTTTCTAGTCCCTTTAAAGGGGTGTTCAGGTTTTTGTGTAAGTGCAGGCATTCTGCCTGCACTTACACAAAAATCCAAATATAGTCTCCCTTAGATGAGGGTAGACTCTTATCCTGACCTGGAGGCGATCGGCTTGAAGAAGTTTATAACGCCAGCTTTTTGGAGAAATTTCTGTAGAAGCTGAATGTCTATAGTTTCCTAAGACTATAGCCTTCCAGGACGTTCTACAAAAAGAGGGTTCATTGCACAGTATTCAAAATTGACTGAGCAGATCTGACTCCTAAATTTCTAGTCTCAGAATTTCTAGTTATCGAATCCATTCTCGACTCGGCATCTTCTCGTGACAGACATCCCCTTTCGCAAAATTTTAGGCTTAAATCAGCAGACCTATCAATGCCTGAAACTGGCCTTGAGCTTAAATCTGCGTCGCCAGATTTTTATCGCAGTC
>JAAUTN010000213.1 GCA_012031415.1 Leptolyngbyaceae cyanobacterium SM1_4_3
TCAGTTTTATGCAAACTGCACTTGATTTTTGAAATTCTTCAGATCGACCTGTACCATCTTGCACTATTGAAAAGTTTGTAAAGCCGCTTAAAAGCACCCAAAACGTCTAGGGCAGTTCTACAGATAAACGGTTACTTTCTTGAAGAAATGCACGATTCAGGATAGTTACAGCGCGGGTAAATCTGCTTACGCACAGAGAAGGAATTTCATCTCTAAACGAACTCCACTGATCGGGGCTTACGTATTTATGCTGGACTTTCTTCAGAGCCTTCCCAAAAATCCCGTAAATTAACGATCGTCTCAAAGGGGCTTCTCTAAGGAGAATAGGCACAACTTCAAATGCAAGGTGTCCTAAAGAGATGACGACTCAATCTTCCCCACGCTCCAGCGCGATAGAACTACTGGTTGCCTATCACCAAAATCCGACTGTTGCGGTTCGTAATAAATTAGTCCGGTTAAATGCAGGTTTAGTTCGGAAGATTGCTCATCACGTTAGCCGTCAGTGCTGTGAGCCGTTTGAAGACCTTGAACAAATTGGACATCTCGGTTTAATTCGAGCGATCGAGCGGTTTGACCCCACTCAAGGCTACGCCTTTAGCTCGTTTGCGGTTCCTTACATTCGCGGTGAAATGCTGCACTTTTTGCGCGATCGCAGCGGCACAATAAAAATTCCTCGTCGCTGGCAAGAAATGCAAAAAGAAGGGCAGAGAGTGAGAGAAGCGCTTACCAAGAAGCTAGGCCGCACTCCCAGAGACAGCGAGATCGCAGCACGTCTCAAAATCAGCATCAACGAATGGCAAGAAATTAAGCTATCTGACAAAAATCGCTCACTGCTGAGTCTGGATGCCCCTGTGAGTCAGCAAATGGACGCTTCAGTGACGTTAGGCGACACCTTAACCGACGCTCATGCCCAAACGCTACAAATTTGGGAAGAAGACCGCCAACAGATTCAAAGGGCAATGGCACAGCTTGAGGAAAAAACTCGCACTGCCGTCGAACTTGTATACTATGGCGACCTGTCTCGCAAAGAGGCTGCTGCGAGAATTGGGGTTAGCCCGATGACAGTCACTCGTCGGATTCAGCGCGGCGTAGAGCAAATGATAGCTATCCTTACACCCCAATCTGCCCCGTCTGAGTCATAAGAAATGCTAGCTTCAGGCAAAATCAGTGAGATTCCAGTATTCGTCCTCGCTGATTTTTCCAGTTCTCATCCAGGACTCAACCACTTCTAACAAAGCCTGAATTGCAACCTCGCGGTCGATAAAGTAACGCGCCGCTGTAAGAGCCGCTTCAAAGGTGAAATGAGCAGAACCATCATTGCAAAAGTCGGTTAGGTCAGGATGGTAGCACTGAAAGAAAAACTCTTCTGCTTCGCTTACCACTTCAATGTGCCAACCGTGATGGGTGATTTGAGGCTCAGTTCTCAACATTGCTGCTCCTATACAAAACTCAAGCGGGCAAAGGAAAAAATTCTGCCTGCTTTATGTTTTGATTGTGCCCATGAGATTGTGAGGTAGCTCACTCTGTTTCAAATTTTGACCGGTGGTGAGCGGTACGGCACGGCGATTTGAGTGAGTATGAGTGAGCAATATGCTGTTGGGGATCGACTTGGGGACGGATTCTGTCAAGGTGCTGCTGTCTGCAAATGGCGCAGTCGTTAGAGAAGCTTCTAGCTCTTATTCGGTAAAATCACCCTATCCAGGTTGGGCAGAGACTGATCCTAATGAATGGTGGATGGCTGTGGCGATCGCCACCCGCAAAGCTACCCAAGATCAAGCAGACCAGATTCAAGCCATTGGACTGTGTGGGCAAATGCACGGAGTGGTGTTAGCCGACTCAATAGGAACACCCCTGCGTTCTGCCATTCTCTAGGCTGATACCCGCTCCAATTCAGTGCTGAATGCTTATTGGGATCTGGACTCCACGCTGCTCGATCAGCTTGCCAACCCAGTTACGGCAGAAATGGCAGGAGCGAGTTTGCTGTGGCTGCGGCAATTTGAGCCAGAAGTTTACGCCGCTGCCCGGTGGATGCTTCAGCCAAAGGACTGGCTGCGGTTTCGCATGACCGGCGAGGCAGTGACAGATCCCTCTGACGCATCAGGAACTTTGCTCTATGACGTGCTGACGGACGACTGGGCAAGTAATGTGCTGGAAGCATTAGAGCTTCGCTCCAATGGACTGCCTCGACTCGTTCCTTCTAGCAGCATTGCAGGCTATTTGACTGCCGATGCCGCAGCGTGTTTAGGTTTGTCAGCAGGAGCGCCCGTTGTCGCAGGAGCAGGAGGTACAGCCGCCGCTGCCCTGGGTAGTGGACTGCTGGAGCCAATGGTGCAGCTTACGGTTGGCTCAGGCGCTCAGATTGTGACGCTGCGATCGCACCCCACCTCCGACCCCCATAAGCAAACTCACCTCTACCGATCGGCACTTCCCCAGCAGTGGTACACCCTTGCCGCCATGCAAAATGCAGGGCTGGCGCTAGAGTGGGTGCGCGGCATTCTTGGTTCTGCATATGCTTAAATAGCGAGATAAAGCCATTCCCAGAAGTCATTTATGATGAGTATCGAATGTCAGATGTAGTCCTACATCTGCTTCTGTTGCCTAGTATGGACTGGGAAACTCCTTGCGGAGGTTCGAGATGGAGTATTGGGAATTTCTGCTACAGAAAGAGGGCGATCGCTCCTGGTTGCCATTGGAATCTCCAAGCGCTGAGATTTTAGAGGGGCGATATCGGGTTGTGGCGCGATCGAGTCGAGTCAGGACTCCGGTAGAGATTCGGGTGATTCATGATGCGACGGCTGAGATTCCGCCCAAACGCCGAGTGCAGAAGCGATCGGGGCAGACCAATCCAGAAGGGCTGCTCGTAGTAATTCCTTTCACGCGGCTGCAACCGGGGCGCTGGGAGTTGCGCTGCACCAGTGACCTAATGGCTGACATGATTGGAGAAAGCTGGGAATATGTGGTGCAGCTTCAGGTTCTCTACAACGATCCTGAAATGGTGGACGACTGGGAGCCAGACTGGGAAGGCTCTGGAGCAGAATCCCTGGCTCAAGTGCCTGAAGCGGGTGTAGCCCGTGCGCCAGATCTTCAGGCACAACCGACACCAGCAGGGCAGAACGGGGCGATCGCTCCCTCTACGCTTTCCCTGAACGCTGAGTCTGCTACGTCAGAAGTTGCTGCATCAGAGCCAGTCTTCATTCAGACTGAGACTCAGGCTGACGCGCCTGTTTTGGTTAAGTTGGAGCAGCCCGGTGAAGCAGCAGAAACCGAAATCGCCTCAGGACAGCCACAGCAAGTAGAGCAACCGGAACAGATTCCGCTAGAGCCAGAAGCTCAGATCTCGGCAGCGCTGTCTGATCAGGCGATCGATGAGCCACTATCTATCGACTCAGCAGATGTGGCGAAGAGGGCGAACCCAGAAGGGGCGATCGCCGCTATCAACGCTGCTGCCGCCAATCTAGCAGATTCACTGGCAGATTCACTGGCAGATTCGATTGATGTAGCAAATGCGGCTCCTGAGGTAGAAGTCACTCAGCCCGTCGAAGCGTTACCTGAATCGCTCGATACTTCCTCCCTGCTGCAAGCGGCAGAACAAATGTCACAGCAAGTCGTCGAGGCAATCTTTGACGAATTTGACTCAGAAAATGACCAAACCATTGACCAGGCTGTGGAGTCCATTCTCAAGGAATTTGAAGCTGGGAGTACGCCAGCACCCCTTCCGGCAATTAAGCAGGCTAGTGAAGGTGCAAACGAACGTACCGACTCCTCTACCCCTGACGCTACTTCTGATCTGTCGGAAGCATCTGCCGCAGCGGTTACGGTTCCTCAACTTCAGGTAACTTTAGAGCAAGAAGCTTATCTGGTACGGCGCGGACGGTCTTTTAGGTTGGTGGGACGAGTTGAACTGCTTGACTCAGAAAATCAGGTTGCCTCAACCGTGCGCGTCAGCAAGCTGCAAATTCGGCTGCATGATCCCAAAACTAGCCAGGTTGTAGCGGAGGTGCATCAGCCGCTGGCAGATAAAGCAGTTCCTTTTTCGTTTAGCTGTCCTATTGCAACGCCTGCCCAGGGACAGACTCATCTATTTTTAGGTGAAGTGTTGTTCTATGCCGTGCCGACAGTTGGCATTCCTACAAAGGTGTTGGCAACCCAGTCGTTTACGGTGGCGGCTGATATGGAAGAGTTGTTAGAGGCGATCGCCACTGAGCCAACTCCCTTAGACCTTCAGCTACCGCTGGTGTTTGCGGGCGATACAGATATTCTCAACCTGGAATTTCTAGATCTAGTTAACTCTCCGGGTGCGGTAGTGCAGTTTCAGCCCTCTAACGCTTCCTCGCTGCCGCCTCAACTGCATCCTGCGAAACCAGGAAGTTCGTTCACCAAGCCGCTAGAGTTGCCGCTAGCCGATGATCCAAACTTTACGCTATCTGGCAATGCAGAAGCGGTCAGGCAGTTTTTGCTCACTCAAGCGCAAACGGATGAAGCCGCCTCTGAAATCTCATCTGAATTGCCGGAAGGGTTAGCAGAAAACCAGTTCGCCTCAGATGAATCATCAGAAAAATTGGCAAAAGCAATTGCTGATTTAGAGTTCATCGATTCTGGGGAAATTCCTGGAGAAACTGCAACGGGTGAGTTGCCTGCTGATATTGCTTCAGCGACAGAAACCTTCCCCGAAGCGATGCTGGAGTCTGAAGAGGATGCTCCAGAAAAAGTAAATGAAGGTGAGGAGGGCGATCGCCCCTTTCCTGCTCTAGAAAATCAGTCTGAACCTACAGAACCTTCGGAACCTGAAGACAAAGACTTCCCGACCGTAAACCTGAAAAACCGCTTCTGGTCGCGTCTCAACTCCCTCGCAACAGATGCTGATCCATCTGATTCCTTGAGTGCGCCTCCAGACCAGTCTCCCTTTGTGGATGGGATCACGCTAGGAGTCGATGCAGATCTGGTCGCTCAAGAAATTGTCGTAGACGATGAACCTCCGCCTTCCAAATTCCGGGGCAGATGGGGCACGCAACCCGACACACCACTTGCCCTACCCGACGAAGAACCCGTTCCTACGCCGCAGATTGAGCTACCCAGAGGCGAACTGGTCGCCGGAAAGTCAGTTAGCATCATCGTCAAGCTGCCCGACTTGACTCCCCGCATCTACGTCAAACTGTGGCTTCACGATCGCCAAACCCGCTCTCTGTTAGACGGACCGCACTGGCTAATGAACTTCTTGCCCAACGGTTCAGGCGAATTAGAAGTCAGAACCCAGCTTACCGTTCCCTTTGGCTGTTTTGAGATTCAGTTTGAGGCGATCGCCATCGAAATGGCAACCCAACGCGAAAGCCACAAAATCATCGTCGATCGCATGGTCATTCCCCCCGATCTACCCACTCTCTCGCTCGATGAACTTGACGTTTAGAAAAGGGCTAGGGGCTAGGGGCTAGGGGCTAGGTGTACGAAGTTTTCATCCTCCATCCTTCATCCCTCCTCCTTCATCCTTCATCCCTCCTCCTTCATCCTTCATCCTTCATTTTTCATCTCTCCTCCTTTCCCCAAAAGCTCCTCTCCAACGCGCTGATAGTCCTGCCATGCATCTGCGGCTTTGGGATCTTTCACGGCATAAACGGGAATTCCTGACTGTGCTGCTTTTGGTAGGCGGCATAGCGACGAATCCAGGACTTAAACACAGGCAAACCCGCATCGACCAGCATTCCTCTCACCATCTCACCGTCTTTGCTGGGCTTGGGTGGAACAACGGTTAGGAGAATGCGGTAACGGTTTGCGCCAATCGACTGAAGGTATTCTAGAGTCAGCACGAGCGCATCTAGAGACAGCACATCCGGCGTAGTGGGGAGAACGATCAGATCGCAACTGTCTGCCAAAATCGCCAGGTCTTCCTTAATCGGCCGAGCCTGAGTATCAATCACCACATGGCTAAACGTGCGGGTTTGGCTAGGCGAATTCCATTCATCAACTACTTCAAATGGCAAATCTCCCCGCTCTGCCCAACTGGTAGCCGAGCGATTTGGGTCAGCGTCAATCAACAGAGTATCCGCCTGGGTTTGCAAGTAAGCCGCCAGGTGAATTGCTGTGGTTGTTTTACCCACGCCTCCTTTGTAGCTAGCAACCGTAATGATCATGTTTAACGAAATTCTGATCCCTTAGCGTAAGGGAGAATAGCAAGTCTGAGGGAGTTTTGAGTTTCAAGTTTTGAATGCTCACAGGTGTCTACCTTCCGCCAAAGCGATATCCTAGAGAGCGATGCTGAGTGAGTTAAATCTTTGGCTTCAGTCGTTTTGCTCATCGCTTTGCGGATATCACTATGCTGACGCAGCCTCAACGAAAACCTGAACCAACCTGGCTTACCGTCGTGCGCCTGCTGCGCTGGGATAAACCTTCGGGACGGCTGATTTTGATGCTACCAGCACTCTGGGCAGTGTTTTTGGCGGCAAATGGGACTCCACCCATTCCACTGGTAAGTGTGATCGTGTTGGGAAGTTTGGCGACCAGTGCCGCCGGATGTGTGATCAATGACCTCTGGGATCGGGATATTGACCCAAGAGTAACGCGAACTCGCGATCGCCCCCTGGCGGCCCGCGCCCTCTCTGTCAAAACTGGAATTGTTGTAGCACTGGTTGCGTTAGTTTGCGCTCTAGGGTTAGCAATTTATCTTAACCCCGTCACCAACCCGCTGAGTTTTGGGCTGTGTGTGGCTGCGGTTCCTTTCATTGTCTTCTATCCCTTGTCAAAACGGGTATTCCCAGTACCGCAACTGGTGATGGCTCTGGCCTGGGGCTTTGCCGTGCTGATTAGCTGGACGGCCGTAACCAGAACTCTGGAACTATCCACCTGGCTGCTCTGGGGTGCAACGGTACTGTGGTCTTTAGGATTTGATACCGTCTACGCAATGGCCGATCGGGAAGACGATCGCCGCATTGGGGTGCGCTCCAGTGCTTTGTTTTTTGGCTCAGCCGCCGCTCATATAGTTGGGCTTTGTTTCGCAGGCACAGCCCTGCTGCTGACGGGTTTAGGAATCAGCATGGGGCTTGGGTTTGCCTTCTGGCTAGCGCTGGGAATTGCTAGTCTAGGCTGGATCTGGCACTACATTCAGCTACGTCCCCAAAAGCCGCATCCTTCACTTTATGGGCAGATCTTTCGCCAAAATGTCTGGTTCGGCTTTGTGCTGCTGTTTGGCATGGTGCTGGGAGTGATCGTGTAATTACTACTCATAGATAGGGGGTATGAGATAGGGGGTATGAGATAGGGGGTATGAGACAAGGGGCTTAAGCCCCTTGTTCTATGCGATTCGCAAAATTGTTGTGATGGATCTTTAAGAAAACCCAGAAATTCATCACTTGAACCAGACGAAATAGGCACAACCCTATTACAATTCAGTATCCCTATTAAAATTCAATAGCCAAATCGCTCAGATTGGTCGCTGCTTGCCGTCTCCTCTCGCATCACCACACTGCCAATGTATCTTTCTGTTAACTGTCCTCGTTGCGATCGGGCATTGGGGCAGATCAGCCCCGACGGGCTTTTACAAGTTCAGTGCCCCTCCTGTCGGCAACATTACGGAGCGGTCTACGGCAAGCTTTCGGGCTGGTCTTCTCAGTTAGAGACCATGCTGTATCTGTCTGACCAGTTACCCAGTTTTTACAAGCGTCGCTACCAGTTTCGCATCACGACACCGGGACGCAGTTTGCGGCTACTGAAATTTTCTACGCCTGGTCTGCGGGATCAAATTCCGGTGCGTCCGGGCGACAAAATTTCGATTTTGTATTCCACCTGCGGCAGCGGTATTAAGAAGCTGTTGGCAATTCATAATTACTCAACCGGGCAAAAATATCACCTGCCCTCTCCGGTTCCTGGTTTGGGCTATTTGCTGGCTACTCGTGGAGGAGCTTCGTCAGCGATCGCCCTGGGGGCCCTGGCAGCGGGTGCTGGAGTCCTAGCCACAACGGGACTGGGGGCGATCGCTCTCCTGATGTACAGCCGTCTGGTTGATGCCGCAGAACTGACCAGCCCTGACCTTCAGCCTGACGTTCCGGGAGACGCGCGGCTCATGAGCGAACTTGAACTGGCAGATCAAAAAGTGATTTTGACCCGACGGATTGAGCAGTTGCGGCATGAGGGATATGCCCACCGAGATTTCATCAAACGACTAACCGCACTCAAAGAAAAAATGCTGAGCGTTGGTGCAGCCCTCTACGCTACCCGCATCGCCAAAATTGACCGAGCAATCAAATTGCTGAAACAGCGCATTAATCAAGATCGCCACTTGGTCAACCAATACGCTCAAACCATTCGGATGATTGAAATTGAGCTAGAAGCCTCATACCTGGCAGAGCAGCTACCCGAAGCAGATGACTTTACTAGCACCATCATGGGCAAGCTCGATGAGCTAAAGGCGATCGAAGCCCGCAACCGCCACTTGTGGCTAGAGCTAGAGGCCAATGAAGAAGTTCGGCGGCTGAGCTTTGGCTAAGGGCGGTTGGCTCAACGTTGTAGAATTTGCTAGCACCTCTACAATGAATGACGAGTGACGAATGACCGATGACAAACCGATTGCTGCTGACCCAAAACCTGCTGACCCAAAAGCTAAATCTCAGCCGCAGAATTTACAGAATTCCTCAAAACCTGGTTTTTGGCAGTCTCAGCGCGAAAATCTGCAAATCCTGGCGATCGCCCTGCTTTTGGCACTGCTGATTCGAGTATTCATCGCTGAGCCACGCTACATTCCCTCAGACTCAATGGTGCCGACGCTAAATGTGGGCGATCGCTGGTAGTCGAGAAAGTTTCCTATCGCTTCCATTCGCCTCATCAAGGTGACATCATCGTTTTTGACCCGCCAGCACAGTTACAATTTCAGGGCTACACGGCTGACCAGGCATTTATCAAGCGCATCATTGGCGAACCCGGACAAACTATAGCTGTACAGGGAGGCACGGTTTACGTCGATGGAGAACCTTTAACGGAGGAATATCTCGCCGAACCACCCGAATACGCAATGCCTCCGGTTTTGGTGCCAGCAGATCAATTTTTTGTCATGGGCGACAACCGCAACAACAGCAATGACTCCCACGTTTGGGGCTTTTTACCCAAAGAAAATATCATTGGTCGAGCGATCTTTCGCTTCTTTCCGCTAGAGCGAGTTGGCAAAATCTCCGACAAGCCAAATGCTAGAAGCGCAGATAGTGCAGCAGGTCAGCGGTAAGCTGAGCGGGGAGAGACAGCCGTCTCTGCAAGTCTGCCAGGTTGCGGTAGGTTCCGTAGATCTGGCGGTTTTGCACGATCGCCCGCGCCAAAAACAAATCTACGGCTGGAATCTGGCTTAATGTTTCAACTGAAGCCGTATTGGGGCTAGTTTGCCGAATTGTGCAAACGCTTTCAGCATCGTAGTAGCAAAACTTCAGCACAGGCTCTAGCGATCGCAACTGCTGGACGGGCAAACCCAGCGCAGCGGCCAAATCTTCTAAACAGTGAAGCTGTACCCCCGATTGGGTCAGTTCCGTGAGCGATCGCGCCTGGTGAATTGACAGCCCCGGTAGCCGCAACCAATCATCGACACCTGCCTGATTTACGTCAATGCAAATGCCTAAATCCGCTGCAATCCGTACCTCTTCAATGGACTGCAAGCGGTAATAAGGGTTATTCAGCAATCTTGTTCGCAGAGGAGCCTTAGAGACAGCGTTCAGTTGCCCCGGTGAAAACCAGTTAGAAATGCTCATTCCTTCCTCTCCTCTGAGTTGCCTGACCCGATCAAAAAACTTTAGCCTCAAGCAATTCGATCGAGCAACTGGCGGCGCTTTTGCTCAAATTCGTACTCAGAAATTAGCCCGTCCTGCCGCAGTGTGTCAAGCTGCCGCAGTGCATCGGCGATCGCCCCCACTTGAGCCGGATCGACCCCAGCGGACGACTGCGCCGTGACCGTTTCCAACGCTAAAGTGGAGTTAAAATTTTGGTCGAATTCATCCTGATTTTGGGCTAAGTACCAGAGTCCCTCAACGACACTGGCGACTTTTGGAATTTGAGTCCACGACAGCAGCAGGTAAAGAATGCCCCAAATCGGCTGCCCCAGGTAGAACTTATGCAGCCCCGACACAGGCATCACCATTCCAGCGAATGCTAGAGCGACAGCAACTTTACGGTTTTTGGACTTGCTCAACATACGGGGAGCGCTAAAGTCTTGAGTGGCTAGTGAAGCGTAGGAGACTAGCAGCGCCATCGTGCTACAAAACCTACTTCCACATCATATCGATTCTGCTGCCAAGCTGGAACGAAAAAAGGAATTCAACCTGTCTTCGGCAGTTTTACGGCGTTTTTGTCCTGATTGAACGGTCTTGATCAGGCATTAACCTTCATGATTGATCAAGTATCTAAGCTTAGATCCGTTTAGGTTTTAGATCTAAAACTTGGATACTAGCCCCAACATTCGTTAGAAACATTGGTTAGAAGAAGTACATTAGAGTGGGGTTGTTTGATTTTAAATGCAGCTTGTCTAAATGCAGCGCATCAGCAGGAGTGCAGAAATAGCGTCCCTGGCAATTGCCTATGTCCGTAGGTTAACGTACATGATAAGTTAAGGCAGTATCATTTTGAAGCGGATCACATATGGCGCTTTCGCAAGTGCTGGTCAGCGCAGGTCGCACAGGTGAGGCTTCGACTTGATTGGTCAGGGCAAACTTCAGTAGAAAACAGTACAGCGTCTCCACATAATCGACAAATCTTTTAATCAGGTATTACCGCAGCTACCCCAGCAAGGGACATCTCCATAAGGCATTAAGACAGAGAAAAAGACTAGATAGACTAGTTTGTACTTGACCAACACTAATCCAACTTTTAAGAGCAGCCTCATCGATGTCACAGATTCCCTTTTCCACAGACTGGCTGAAGCAATTTTCAGATCCCTATGCTGTGTTGGGTTTATCTGTTTCGGCTGACGATCGCAGAGTGTTGAAGCGCTATCGCACTGTAGCTAAGCTCCTACATCCCGATGGCTATGTCACCGCAGAGCCAGCCGACCGAGAGCTAGCTAGCCAGCTTTTTGCTCACCTGATTAGCCCGGCCTACCAGAAGCTTAAGCAAGACAAAGATAGAGCCGAGAGTTTGGCCTTGCTCAGGGTTCAGGTTCGTCGAAACAATCGTGAAGAGCCTTTATCGCTTCAAAGTGGACTGGCCCAACAGCTATTAAAAACGCCGATGCAGTCGGTGGAAGTGTTTTATGAACAGGCGATCGCCCAGCTAGCTGATTCTCAATATCAACCGCTGCGTCAGTTTGAGCTAATTACCCAGCAGCTAATAGAACTCAATCTCGTCTATCTTCAGTTGAAAATGGGCGAACCCGTTCGCCCTAAAGCGACTGGGCTAGTTCCTGCCGAGCAAATTAAACGAGAAGCCGCAGCCGCAGGACAAAAGCTACCGCAGCCCGCTGTCAACTACGCTCAGCGCCATTACTTGCGTGCCCACGAATACATGAAAAAAGAGAACTGGTCAATGGCAGTCCAGGAGTTACGAGATGCGATTCGGCTAGAGCCTACTAAGAATGAGTTTCATTCTCTGTTGGCAAAAGCCTATTTCATGCAAAACTTGACGGGCATGGCAACGGTTCACTTTCGGCAAGCCCTCAAACTCAACCCTCAAGACCCGTTGGCGCTAGAGTATGCGAAAAAGCTAAAAATCAAGTTAGAACCGCCCAATACTGATAAAAAAGGGGGACTTTTTGGACTGTTTGCCAAGAAGCGGTAGTCAACCTGCCAAACCGTCTAAATGTGTTCAAGTGTAGGGATTACCGACCATCCAGCTTGTCCCAGGCTGAATTAAGATAGGTTTAAGTAAAAGGCAACGGACTAGCTCTCATTTATAGAGCCAACGCAAGAGCGTCAATGGATGTGAATAGCAATGGGATTCTTTGACTCTGAAATTGT
>JAAUTN010000214.1 GCA_012031415.1 Leptolyngbyaceae cyanobacterium SM1_4_3
TGATGCACGAGCGCAATGCTCACAACTTCCCGCTTGACCTGGCTTCTGTCAAGGCTCCTAGCATTGTTGGCTAAGTTCTAGTCGAAGCTTGACCATGAGCGCCTCTTCGGGGGCGCTTTTTGATTTGGTCATTGGTCATCTGCTCGTTCTGCTCGTTCCCAGGCTGGAGCTTGGGAACCAGGGAAGCTAGAAAGATAGTCACTGGCTGTTGACGAAGGACAAATGATAGAAAGCTAAGATGCTCTGATTTTTACTAGAATTTCCTCATTTTCGAGCAGTTTAGGCGATCGCCCTTGACCATTTGCAACAGAATATGTCATGCTCCACTGCGGGGATCAAAGACAAAGATGAAGAGTGAATGAAGCGTCGTATACCTAAACGCTATGTTGTGCTAATATCCTGCACTGGCAAAGCGCCCATTACCTTTTCATTCCATCCGTTGGCGGTGATTGTGCCGATGGCGATCGCCATCATCGCTCCCATAACGTGGGTGGGCATGAAGTTCTATACTTATTCCCAACGCAATCTAATGCTGACTGAAGAGGCAGCAGAGGTCTGGCAGCAGCTAGATGCATTAGATGCAGAAGTAAAAACTTTGCGTGAGCGGGCGGGTTTGCCCCGCACTGAATCTACGCCAGCAGAAGCAAACCCAGAATCTAGCCCTCAAGGTGGAGTTGAGGCACCCGTTGAGGCAGAGGTGCTTCTAGAGGCAGCAAACAGCCGATTGCCTGCCCTTTCAGCCGACTTGAAACAGAAAGTTGAGCCAGCTTTAGAAGATACTTTGCTCCGCGAAGCGGCCCGTCCAACAGGCATTCCTCTGAAGGTTACGACTGAAATTTCTTCTCCTTTTGGGCTGCGCCGAAACCCGTTTGGGCGACGCAGTTTTGAATTTCACCAGGGATTAGATTTTACAGGTGCTTACGGTTCTCCGGTTCACGTCACTGCGCCTGGAACAGTGGAGAAAGCAGAGTGGTCTGGAGGCTACGGCTATCATGTGATTGTTGATCATGGGTATGGCTATCGCACCTTATATGCCCACCTTTCTAAAATGGAGGTGACTCAAGGAGAATGGGTCAATAATGACCAAATTGTTGGATATTTAGGCAGCACAGGCCGCTCTAGTGGACCGCATCTACATTACTCGGTTTACCGCAATGGTACAGCGGTAGACCCCCAGGGTTACATAGATTAAACTCATTGACACTTACATTGGGGACAGAGCGATGTTCAGGCGCAAGCGGACGAATGCGTTGACCTACATCAGTGCCACGAGCGAGTTTCAGGGCAACTTAAACGTTGAGGGAAATCTGCGCGTCGATGGCATTATTCATGGCACGGTGGAGGTCAGGGGAGATATGGAAATTTCTTCAACCGGGTTGGTTGAAGGGCCTGAATTGCGGGCGCATAACATTGTGGTACACGGAGTGATTAAAGCCCACGTGGTAGCGGAGGGCAGGTTGACGCTAAGCCGCACGGCTCGACTTGAAGGGGATGTAACCGCCAGCTCTCTCGATATTGAGGCTGGCGCGTTTTATGTGGGGCATATTGCCACCAGCGATGTTAAAGCGCTACCCGTTGGAGCGAACAAATTCCCTGAATTAGTCGGCAGAGAAGAAGAGTAATTGCGTTCAGGACTCATTTTTCGATAGGTTAGGACGGTATACTCTTCGACTGTCCTTTCCCAAATTATGGGCAATACCTTTGGTCAACTGTTTCGCGTCACGTCCTTTGGGGAATCTCATGGGGGAGGCGTAGGTGTCGTGGTCGATGGCTGTCCGCCGCGACTGGAAATTTCTGCTGAGGAGATTCAGGTTGACCTGGATCGTCGCCGTCCGGGTCAAAGCAAAATCACAACCCCTCGGAAAGAGTCAGACACTTGCGAGATTTTGTCGGGCGTGTTTGAGGGCAAAACTCTGGGTACGCCGATCGCCATCTTAGTTCGCAACAAAGATGCGCGATCGCAAGACTACGACGAAATGGCGCAGAAATATCGCCCATCCCATGCCGATGCAACCTATGATGCAAAGTATGGAATTCGCAACTGGCAGGGCGGCGGGCGGTCTTCGGCGCGGGAAACGATTGGACGAGTGGCGGCAGGGGCGATCGCCAAAAAAATTCTGCGGCAGGTTGCTGGCGTTGAGGTCGTTGGCTACGTCAAGCGCATCAGGGATTTAGAAGGAGTCGTTGATCCTGACACGGTGACGCTGGAGCAGGTTGAAAGCAATATCGTTCGCTGCCCTGATCAGGACTGTGCTGAGCGAATGATCGATTTGATCGAGCAAATTGGGCGATCGGGCGACTCGATCGGCGGTGTGGTTGAATGCATCGTCCGCAATGTTCCTAAAGGATTGGGAATGCCCGTCTTCGATAAGCTAGAGGCAGATTTGGCAAAAGGGGTAATGTCTCTGCCTGCCAGCAAAGGGTTTGAAATTGGTTCGGGATTTGCTGGAACCTTAATGACGGGTAGCGAACACAACGACGAATTTTTTATTGATGAAGAGCGTGAAATTCGCACTCGCACCAATTGCTCTGGGGGCACTCAGGGCGGCATTTCTAACGGCGAGAATATTATTTTGAGGGTTGCCTTCAAGCCTACCGCCACGATTCGCAAAGAACAGCGCACCGTCACGGCGACTGGGGAGGAAACCGTTCTATCGGGAAAAGGACGACATGATCCCTGTGTGTTACCTAGAGCCGTACCGATGGTGGAAGCGATGGTTGCCCTGGTGCTGTGTGACCATCTGTTGCGCCAACAGGGACAGTGTGGAGTCTTGTAGTCGCGTTTCAAGGAGTTGACTGATGGCAATGACAGCCTCAACCATGCTGAGCTTGGGCACCTCTGCCCCTGCTTTTCAACTGCCAGATGTAGTGTCGGGTAAAACGATTTCGCTAGACACGTTTGCAGGTAAGCAAGCACTGCTGGTGATGTTTATTTGCCAGCATTGCCCGTTTGTCAAACACGTCAAGGCTGAACTTGGCAAACTGGGGCAAGATTACCAGGACAAAAATGTTGGCATTGTGGCGATTAGCGCCAATGATGTGGCAAATCATCCAACTGATTCGCCTGCACACCTCAAAGCAATGGCCGCAGAGTTGGGCTTTACTTTCCCGGTTTGCTATGACGAAAGCCAGGAGGTGGCAAAAGCTTACACTGCGGCCTGCACGCCTGATTTTTTCTTGTTTGATGGCGATCGCACCTCATCTACCGAGGTCAGCTAGACGACAGCCGCCCTGGCAACGATAAACCTGTCGATGGGCACGATCTACGCGCTGCGCTGGATGCAGTTCTGGCAAATCAGCCCATTGACTCCGATCAAAAACCTAGCATTGGCTGCAACATTAAATGGAAACCTGGTAAAGCACCCAGCTATTACGCTTGAAATCATTAGGCACGATCGCTCAGATCTGCGACTTCTTCGAGAAGTCGCAGATCTCGCCCTTTGAGTCCTAAGCCGCCTGAAGAACTTGCTCCAGCGTTAACCCTAAAATTCTGCTCGTTTCCTCTGCCGTAAAGCCGTGCTGGAGCATGATTGGAACCGCTTCTAGTTTGTCTTGTAAATGGCTTTCCGCTTGCCGTTCTGCCAGAACTTTTTGGTAAAACTGATTTTGCTTCAATTCGCTGAGTTCAAACATATTGCTAGCACTGGTTGAATGTAAGTTTTCGTTACACCGAGGGCTTGGTGCTTGGGCAATCCACCCCCGCTGCTTCCTACCCGGTCGCTAGTATATAGTACATCTGTTCTAATGTTTAGAACAGGGTGCAGCGAAAAGTTGCAGGACATACACACTTTCTGTAGAACGACTCAAATCAGTGGCGGCGAATGCCCTTGATGTTTTCAAAAGTTGATAATCAGTAGCGAAACTTTCGCTGAGTTATTAACTTACGCAGTCGCCAGGCAAACAACCCTGCCACCACTGCGATCGCCACCGATTGACCAATCCATAACCCCGTACTCCCCATTCCAAAATAAAAGCCCAACGCATATCCTACCGATAACCCCACACCCCAGTAGCCCAACACATTCAGCATCATCGGGACTTGCGTATCCTGTAGTCCTTGTAAGGAGCCATAGATTGCCTTCTGAAACCCATCGAGAACTTGAGCGATCGCGGTAACGATGAGCAAGGGTAACGCCAGGGTAATCACGGCTGCGTTGTCTGGATTTTGAACATCCAGGTAAATGCCAATCACCTGTTTGGGAAAGAGCAGAAACGTGATCGAAACCCCCAGTACAAAAATTGTGCTAATGCCCATACTCACCCAAGCGGCTCGCTGGATTCCTGTAAAATCACGTCGCCCCAGCCATTGCCCCACTCGAACGGTTGTGGCGTAAGAGATTCCCAACGGCACCATGAACACAACCACGATCGTCTGAAACACAATCTGATGTGCTGCTAGAGCCTCGGTGCCTAAAGTTCCCATCCAGAACATGATCACCATGAAAAAGCCTGCTTCCAGTCCAGAAAATAGACCGATCGGCACACCGACCCAAACCAGTTCCCAGAGAATCTGAGGTCGAACACGATGCAGTTCTTGAAAAATTCGATAGTCTCGCAATTTGGGATGAATCAGAACATACAGGGCTAACGCAGTGAACATTCCCCATAGAGCTAACACACTTGCTAACGCTAAACCTGCTAGTTCCAATTTGGGAAAGCCAAATTTACCAAACCCCAGAATGTAATTCCAAACAATATTGAAGGCGGTTCCCGTGACTACAATGAACATAACTGGACGAGCTTGGGATAGAGCAGAAACCGTTGATCTTAATGCCGCGAATCCTACTGCTGGAAGCAACCCCCACAACATGATGTCTAGATAAGTATTTGCCAATTTAACTGTAGTTTCGGTTTGTCCTGCATGAATCATCCAGCGATTGGCACTCAATCTCCTGCGCTAGGAGCCGTCGAAGGGGAGTTTGGCGATGAAACGGTATCGAGCAGGGCTAGACGACCAATTTATGCTGCAAATTCTCAGTGCCAATATTCCTCAGCCTGATGCACATTCTCAACCAGATTTTTGATGCGTTTACCCTATAGTACGAAGTGCCCTTTTGTAACCGTATCCGCCTATATAATTTAAAGTGTTTTAGTTGAAAATCCCAAATAAATCTTCATGCTGGAACCTCTGCATTTAGACAATCTTCTCAATCCACTCTGTCGTGTTAGGACGCTGCAAGTTAAAATTATTCATGTGGGATCTGTTGATTCTCTAAGACCAATTCCTACTTTTCTACATCACTATAGACAAGTTCTTGAAATTGAGAAACTTGTTACGTTGGGATATCCACCAGGAACTAATCCCAATCATATAATGATTCCATCTACTTTTTGGTCTGTGAGGGATCTTAACGCGCCAATGATTTTTTCAGTAGGAGATGAGGAAATTTTAGGAATCAAATCCATTTTAGTTGAAACTATTCAATTGGGGATTATTCATCCTATTGGTAACACTGTTGATTGGTCTATTCTTCCCTTTAAAGAAATTGCTTTTACGGTTCAGATGAAACCAGAACAAACTGAAGAAAACCGTAAGTTATATAGCAGTCTCAAGGAAAAGTTTTTCAGAGGACTTGTCGATGAAGATGGATGGGTGTGTCTATGTAAAAAAATGCTGAAAGTTTTGAAGAATAACTCCTTAGCTTCTAGTAGCTTTGTTCACTAGACTTAATCGAAAATAGTAGAACCCTTGCTGTGCAAGGGTTTCAGAAACCATCAAAGACACAGGTCAAACGCTTGCAGTATATGGGTTTGAGGTCATTTTTACCCCGCTTATCACAGGCGCGTCCCAGTCTTGCAAGTCTCAACTTGAGACAGATTCTCAAAGCCGCTTGACTAGTGGGGCTTTGACAAATAAGCATTCTTGCTCATTGCAAAAGTGGGATGCACCCGCTTGTTACCGATTAAGTCTACTACAAACTTATATAAAATACAAAAGAGAGACACTGAGGGGTTAGTCTCTCAAATTTTTGATATATTACGCATCGTGGTGAGATAGATATCCTCCGTTTCAGTAGAGTTTTAGTAGATATAAATACGATAACGTAGGCCAGAAATAAAAGCGTACTTCTTACCAAAACAGTCTTTTGTTTCTGACTTACGTTTCTCTATATTAGTTTAACTAGGAATTTTTTTGCTTCTTGTAAAGCGAAACTCCTAAGGTTGTTGTTAACAAAGCCCAAATTATTGAGGGTTCAGGTACAACTTCAGATCTGGTGACTCTTGCAGTTTCTACCCATGAAGCGTAATCCGACTGATTAGGATATCTGAGAGGATCGTAGACTAAAGGCGAAGTGTAAATAATGCCGTCTTCCCACAGGTAAGTAACAGCTGCTCTTGGAATTTGTGAGGCGAATACATCACAATCCACACAGTTGTACTTGTCAATATCAACACCAAATTCAAAGTAGTCGTTGAGGCCAAATGAACCAGGAGCAAACTTAAAAGTAATGTAATCTGGCTCAATACTACCGGGATCTCTGCCGTAAGTGAACTCGATGTCTCCTCGCGTAAGACCGCTGAAGTTATCAAATAAAACGGGAGAGAAATTGTAGCCAGGGAACTGGCTAGAAACATCAAAATAACCAAAATTAGGTCTCAAGTCGATTGTGATTTCTTTCACAAATCTCCCTTCACCTGTCCCCCCATTTCTTGTGTGTGTAAATCTCCAAAAATCGGTAGAATTAAACGATCCTGCACCACTTGTTGATAAGTCTACTCGGTGCGTTGCAAACGATCTCCACCCCCATTTAAAGCCGTCATGAACCGCGATAGTTGTGTCTCCATCCCACTCAACTAACCAAACCTCACCAAGCCAATTGAAGTTCCCATTTGCTGGTTCGGCTTGAATTGCTTGAATAGGTCTTGTAGGAGTATCCTGAAACACAAAATTAAATGGAGCGTCAGGATCACAGACTGACGTGTAAGTGTCACCTGGTTCTGGGGCTTCTCCACTAGGGTAAAAAGGATACTGTCGGCAAGTAAAATCCTGAAGAAACCTTTCTTCTTGAGGATTTATGTTATCTAAATATAGTTGTCCTATTCTTTCTGGTTTTTGTGCAGGGATGGTTGAGTTTATTACTTGAATCCAACGAAGTTTATACCCTGGGTTTATGGGAGCTTTGTCTTCATCAATCGCAATTTCAATATTTGCTCCTGTCACTGCATTAATTGAACTTGCTGTTGGTTCAACCGTGTGTACT
This sequence comes from Leptolyngbyaceae cyanobacterium SM1_4_3, assembly GCA_012031415.1. Classification (GTDB taxonomy): domain Bacteria; phylum Cyanobacteriota; class Cyanobacteriia; order Elainellales; family Elainellaceae; genus JAAUTN01. The sequence goes on from JAAUTN010000214.1 coordinate 7,203, forward strand.
TTGACCTTGAAATCAGTTTCCAAAGTCAAACCTGGTGGAAGGATAATTGGACTAATAGTGTAATTAGGAAATTCATCACTCAGAGTTAGCCAAAGTGTGCTGTCTAGTCCTGGATTTGGGAGATATTGTACTGCGTAAGGAATCAATTGAACAAAAGCATCACCTGATTCTGAAGTGTTGGAGAGGAATCTTGGAAAATTCGGAATCAAGTCGTAAATCACTGCTGAAGATGCTGGTTTTTCAGCCAACAAACAGCAAGGAAAAGCTAGTAGAAGAGGCAAAATTCTTTTCAGCATAATGGTGAATGACTCAATCAACAGCTCACATTATCGTTGAATTTTTATGCTTTAGCTCCTCGTAAAAAACAAAGTTTCTATTAACACTCCAGAACTAAATAAGCTTAAGATGAAATATTTTTTGACTGGTTGAATTAAAAATATTAAATTCATCCAAGCTATTCTAAAAAGATATTTCGATGTGTTTACATACTGTTGCGTTTTACGGCATTCGGCGCTAATTTTAGCTACTTGTTGCATAGTTGAAGGGTCTAAAAGGTTCGTACAGTTAGGTTTAGGTGACGTAGTACGGTGATTTTTGGGCTAACTAAATTGAGTTGGACATTGCGAGATTTAGCGATGTTTCAGCAACAGTGTCAGCGCAACAATCACCTCAACTGCGCTGTTTGCGCCACACCAATTTGGCATAGCGTAATAGAATAGAGCGTTAGCTTCGCTGTTTTTAGCTTTACGTCCCGAAGTTTCGTTTCCGCAAGTTTCAACTTCAATGTCGTGGTGTTAGGGCAACCGTCCATCCTGAGGTGTCCTTTGATCTGCTCAAAAGAATTTCCCAGGCTCAGGAGACCCAGAGCCACCAGCTTCTTGCATCAACCATTCTTTATCGTGACTAACTTCCTATGACTTCCTCAATTCGTTTCCTCATGTGTTCGGCTCATCATTATGAGGTGGACTATGTGATCAACCCCTGGATGGAGGGGAATATTCACAAGTCCTCTCGCGATCGCGCTTTAGAACAATGGCAGCAGCTTTACAATGTCCTGACTCAACACGCCACTGTCGATCTGGTCAAACCGCAGGTTGGTGTCCCTGACATGGTGTTTACAGCTAACGCCGGACTGGTTTTGGGTAATACCGTCGTGCTGAGCCGTTTTTTCCACAAAGAGCGGCAGGGCGAAGAGCCATTCTTTAAGCAGTGGTTTGAGGAGCAGGGATATACCGTTCACGAATTGCCCAAAGATTTACCGTTTGAGGGTGCTGGAGATGCTCTGCTTGACCGCGAGGGGCGCTGGCTCTGGGCGGGCTATGGCTTCCGTTCGGAGCTTGATTCTCATCCCTATCTGGCAAAGTGGCTGGATATTGAAGTGGTCTCGCTGCGGCTGATGGATGAGCGCTTCTATCACCTCGATACCTGCTTCTGTCCGCTGACGGATGGCTATTTGCTCTACTATCCGCCTGCTTTTGATGCTTACTCGAATCGTTTGATTGAGATGCGAGTGCCAGAGGCAAAACGGATTGCCGTTGAGGAAGCAGACGCGATTAACTTTGCCTGCAACGCGGTAAACATCGATCGCACAATAGTTATGAATGTGGCTAGCGATTCCCTAAAGGATCGTCTGGCAAAGCTCGGCTTTGAGGTGATTGAAACGCCATTGACCGAGTTCCTGAAAGCAGGTGGAGCGGCAAAGTGTCTAACCTTGCGGGTAACAGAGCCAGTGGAGCCTGCGGTTCATGCGAGCGCTGCGGTTGAGAGTCGAACGATTCGCCTGGAAGGACATTTGCTTGATTCTGGCTTAATTAACTGTGCCCTGGATCTTGTTGTAGAAGGAGGCGGTAGTTTCCAGGTGTTGAATTTTGACCTGGGTGAACAGCGGCAAAGCACGTCCTCGGCTGAGGTGAAGGTGTCTGCTCCCAGCCACGACGTGATGGAAAAAATCATGTCTCAATTGATTGACATTGGCGCTTTGACGCTGCCTCAAGAGGCGTGCGATGTCCGTTTGGAAACGGTGCAGCAGGTAGGAGTGGCTCCTGATGATTTCTATGTCACCACGATTTATCCTACCGAGGTGAGGGTGAATGGGGAATGGGTCAAGGTGGAAGGACAGCGAATGGATGGGGCGATCGCCATTACTCCCACGGCGGGAGGATTTGTTGCCCGCTGCAAACTGCTGCGCGATCTCCAGCTTGAAGATCAGGTTGTGGTTGGGGTAGAAGGCATTCGCACCATTCGCAAACCCGAATCGCGAGATCAGCGGGCCACCCAAGAGTTTAGTTTTATGGGAGCAGGCGTTTCGAGCGAACGCCGAGTCGAGCTAGTGGTCGAGCAAATCGCCTGGGAACTGCGTAAAATTCGCGATCAGGGCGGTAAGGTTGCGGTTACGGCAGGCCCCGTTGTCATTCACACGGGCGGCGGAGAGCATCTGTCTCGGCTGATTCGAGAGGGCTATGTGCAGACCTTGCTGGGTGGAAATGCGATCGCCGTCCACGACATCGAGCAGTCGCTAATGGGCACCTCACTGGGGATGGACATGAAGCGCGGCGTTTCGGTGCGCGGCGGACATCGCCACCACCTTAAAGCGATCAACACGATTCGTCGCTGTGGCAGCATTGCTCAGGCCGTCGAGCAAGGCATTCTCACCAGCGGCATTTTTTATGAATGCGTTCGCAAAGATGTGCCCTTCTCCCTGGCTGGCTCGATTCGCGACGACGGACCACTGCCCGATACCAAGATGGATTTGCTCGAAGCGCAGGCAGACTATGCCCGGCTAATCGAAGGTTCAGACCTGATCCTGATGCTTTCCACCATGCTGCACTCAATTGGCGTAGGCAACATGACCCCGGCTGGCGTGAAGATAGTTTGCGTGGACATTAATCCGGCGGTGGTGACGAAACTAAGCGATCGCGGCTCCGTCGAGTCGGTTGGCGTGGTGACTGACGTGGGCTTATTCCTGAGTCTGCTCGTGCAGCAGTTGAGCAAGCTGACGAGTCCTTATCAGGCTGCATAATGCTAAAGATGCAACGGGACAAAGGCTGTGGTGCTTTTACCCGGTTTGTAAAAACTTTTGTGTGAATGTTAACGCGGCTTTATAGTGCTAACATTCACACGAAGGTTAATGAATTTGAGAATCGGTTAGGGGTTGGGCACACTGGAGGAAACTTGCTAAGAGGCATGGGCGTTGAGCATCTTCAAGACGATTTGGCAAAGGCTCAAGAATACGTTTCTCAGTCTCCAAACCTACGATGTTCTCAGTCCTGACTTTGAGCAGCGGCGACAGGTCAATCGAGTGTTACGCGGCCGTCCTGCCCTGAGTTTGCACAAATGGTTTAGGGTTCACTATCAGCCCAGCGGCATCGCTCCGTCCGTTGCGGCGTTTGTCTATCGCTATTTAGAAAAATATTCTGGACTGAGAATTGCTAGAGTGCTTCCAAGCGATCGCCTGGAGACGGACCTGCACTGGACAGAGGTGTGCTGGTTTGACTGGGAAACCAGACTGTGTGAGGACTTCTGGCACTGTTTTGGCGTAGATATGAGCGATCGCCTGGAGGACTTTGCTCCTTCTACCGTCGCCGAACTGGTCGAATTCTTAAATTGTGAAATTGCCCAAAACAATCGATCTCACAGGGATAACAAGAGCGACAACCTCAGGCTTTAGTGCAAAAAGTTTGCAAAAGGCTGGATTTTGCCATATCTTATTTACAGTAGTTGCATATCATTCTCAATAAATGCTTTAAGAGAACTTTATTAAACCAACCTTTGCTTCCAACATCTTTGAATTAGAAATGATTATTGAGTCTAGCTAGCCGTTGTCAGCGCTACTAAACGTAGCCTGACCCCTCATATTGAGCAAATTTATCTAGGAATCTATTGCATTTAGTTTGAAGTGGAATCAATGAATCTATCTTCCCCTAATCCCGAAACTGGACAACTTGTTTCTATCTCCCGAAGCGATCGCTGGCAAGTTTACGCTCGCCTCCAAGAACTCGATATTCCCTGTATTTGTCTTGGCGACGGTCGCTTTCAAGCCAAAATTGATACTCCCCTTGCAGCTTTGCAGCTTTGGAGTGTGATTTATCAGTTCACGTCTTCTCGCCGTCAGCTTGTTGAGCAGTTAGAGCGATGCTGGCAGTATTAGTTCAGTATCAACAAGAAACCAGCGCTGGAGTAGTGTCTTGCTTCGCCCTACAAAGAAAAGTTAAATCAGGTTAACTATGAGCAGAACAGCAAATTTTCAGGTAGAAGGACGATTTTTAGGCTTAATTCTTAAAGATGGCTACAAGCCGAAAGCAATTTTGCTGGCGACAGCAATGGGCGAATATCCGATTAAGCTAGCGAAAGAAATTCGGTTTACCTTACCCAAGACGCTGACTCCGGGTGAATGGGTTCGTGTGACTGGAGTTCAAAAGCTGGACTATAAAGCAGGAACCGTTAAGCTCAAAGCTTATCAGGTGGTTTCTGTGGCTCCCAGTCAGGCGGCGATCGCCATTCCCCCCCGTGAATCTAACCCGGCTGCTCAGCCCTCTATGCCTGCTCCATCGGCAAATTCTGCAAGTAAGAATTCCTGCATTCTAGTTTGCCAAAAGTCAGACTGCTGCAAGCGGGGATGGTCGGGCGGTTCTCAAGCGCTGGAGCAAGGCACTGAGCGATCGCGAACCTGACCAATCAAGTCACCAAGTCAAAGGC
>JAAUTN010000027.1 GCA_012031415.1 Leptolyngbyaceae cyanobacterium SM1_4_3
ATCCGGTGAGGGCCGTAAGCGGACCGTCGCCTACCTATATTTTGCAGATTTGGCTAGCCTGCCACAGCCGCTTTATAAGCTGCCCAGCCGCCGTAATCTGAAATATCAACCCAGCCATACTTCTCTACCAGTTCACGGGGATAGAGCATCGCTGTCAACACCTCCCCGTCTTCCAACACCACATCACCGGGATACAGATGAGGCGGTTCATGGGTTAGCAAATACTCATACTGCTCTTGGGTGAGTTCGTACACCTCTCCAGGAATCGAAATCCCGCCTTTGACTTGATAAATTGCCGGATGCCAGCCATTCTCAGCCGCATGGAGCCGATAGAGCGGCTGAGTTTTTGCCGGACGAATAAATTCAGCAGACTGAAGATTTTGATGGTCAGGTTGCCCTCGCAGCGCCGAACCGCAGATAAAAACTCGCTTGGTAGGAGAGGTCATAGACGTGAAATAATGGCTGAATTTTGTCTGTAGGATACAGTATCTTATCCGGTAGCGATATTAAGGTAGTGGCTTTAACGTATGACCTCACCGTATCCGCGAGACCTGATTGGGTATGGGCGCACCCCTCCTGACCCACAGTGGACCAACCAAGCCAGAATTGCTGTGCAGTTTGTGATTAATTACGAGGAAGGCGGCGAGAATTGCATTCTGCATGGCGATCAGGCTTCAGAAACTTTTCTTTCTGAAATTGTCGGAGCAGTCCCACTACAAGGGTTACGCCACATGAACATGGAGTCCTGCTATGACTATGGCAGTCGGGCTGGCTTCTGGCGCTTGCACCGATTGTTTGTCGAACGAGGCATTCCAGTCACGGTATATGGCGTTGCGATGGCGCTAGAACGCAATCCAGAAGCGGTGTCTGCTATGCTGGAGGCAGACTGGGAAATTGCCAGTCATGGCTATCGCTGGATTGACTATAAATATTTTGGGGAAGCAGCGGAACGGGAGCATTTGGAGCAGGCGATCGCCCTCCATACTCAAGTCACAGGCAACCGTCCCCTGGGTTGGTACTTAGGGCGCAACAGTCCCCATACGCGCCGCCTGGTTGTTGAGGAAGGCGGATTCCTTTATGACTCTGACAGCTATGCCGATGACCTGCCCTACTGGGTGCATGATTACGGCAAGCCGCATCTGGTGATTCCCTACACGCTAGACAACAACGATATGCGGTTTGCGACACCACAGGGATTTAACTCTGGCGATCAGTTTTTTGCTTATCTGCGCGATGCCTTTGATTGTCTCTATGCCGAAGGTGAGACAGCACCCAAAATGATGAGCGTTGGGCTGCACTGTCGGCTGGTCGGCAGACCTGGCAGAGCAGCAGCCCTGGCAAGGTTTCTAGACTACGTGCAAAAGCATGAGCAGGTGTGGCTTTGCCGTCGGATTGACATTGCAAAACATTGGCATGAACACCATATGAGGGATGAGGGATGAGGGATGGGGGATGAGGCTGAACCTCAGACAAATGAGGCAAGACGAGGCAAGACGAGGCAACTCGCCCTATGGAATATTGCTGAAACTAGCACAGGAGGGTTTGAAAGGAGCTAGCGTACATTGCCGCCTGGGTGCGATTGCCCAAGTTCAGCCGACTGAGGATGCTGGTGATGTGATTCTTGACGGTTCGTTCTGAAATGAAGAGAGTTTGAGCAATTTCCCGATTGCTAGCTCCAGCGACAATCAAGCACAAAACTTCTCGCTCTCTGGGTGTTAGCTCAGCCAATTTGGGTGGAAGCTGTTGAGGTCGCTGAACATTAGAACCATTCAACACTTTTTCAAATAGTCCTGGCCCAAGCTGGGTGTAGCCCTTGTGAACTGAGCGAATCGCCTGTGCCAGTTCTTCTGAGTGAGTGTCTTTGAGTAAATAGCCTCTTGCGCCAAACTGCATGGCACGGGACACGTATTCATCGTCGTCAAAGGTGGTGAGGATCAGGACTCGCGTTTGGGGGAATTGCTGACCAATCGTTCGAGTGGCTGCAACGCCATCCATGATGGGCATTCGGACATCCATCAACACAACGTCGGGTTGCAAAAGCTCAATCTGCTCGATCGCCTGCTGCCCATTCTCAGCCTCTCCCACAACTTTGAGGTCAGGTTTCGACTCCAACAAGCTCCTCAGACCTTGACGGATAATCAACTGATCATCGACCAGCAAGACCTGAATCATGGCTTCACATTTCCTATAGCGGCAGTTTAGGTTGAGGAATTTGACCGATCATCAAGCAGCCGCATCCCGGTTGGCTGACCAGATTAAGTTCTCCTCCCAGGGCGACAATTCGCTCCTGGATTCCTTGTAGCCCAAAGCCAGTGGTGTTTTGATCTGGGTTAAACCCTTTACCGTTGTCATTTACCAGGAAATGTATCACAGTGTCGCTCTCTTGCAGCGAGAGGGTGACTTGAGTGGCGTTGGCGTGTTTGGCAATGTTGGTTAACGCTTCTTGAAAGATGCGGTAGATGGCGTTGCTAATTTCGGGCGGCAGGGAGCGAGGGAGATGGATGTTGCAATCGGGGGCGATCGCCGTTGTCGCCTGAAAATCACGAACTAGAGTGGCGATCGCCTCTGATAAATTCTGTCCCAACAAAGGATTTGAGCGCAGCGTTGCCACAGACTGACGCACCTCCCTCAGCGCCTGAGTGCCAAGCTGCCTTGCTTCGGTTAAGAACGCTCTAGCTTTGTCTGGATCGGTTTGCAGAAACAGCAGCGCATTTTCTAGCTGAATGCTTTGAGCCGTCAGCGCATGACCGACAGCATCATGAATTTCGCGGGCAATCCGATTCCTTTCCTGGAGCGTTGCCTGGTCTTCAATTCGCAATGCATACTGACGAAGCTGGTTGTGAGCGGTGGCTAACTTTTCGCGGCTCTGGCTCTCTGCCTGCAAGGAATTAATCAGCAGCAGCCCAAAAGCCAAAATTAGACCGATTGGAAACGCCGAGAGCAGGCGCAAGAGAAACACGATATTGTCGAATTGCTCTGACTCAATGCTGCTCACCTGCCCACCCGCCCGAACGACCAAACCAATGGCTGGGTTTCTCAGGAACAGCGTCAGCAGCGCCAGAATGGGAGTCACCACGACGACCACGATTCGTCCAAGCTGCCCAAACATCCGAAAACTGCGGATGAGAATCACCAATCCCAGTAAGGACATCGGCAAAAACCGAGGACTCAGCAAGGACGGCAGAAAAATAATGCCAAATTCAAGCAGGGTGTAAGCAATTTTATTTCGCCGCCGCTGAGTCGGCACCTTTAAACCCATTGCTCCAAAAGCTGCAATTAGCAGAATCTGCGGCAGCAACAAAATTTCTGAAGCGGACGAAACTTTGACGACCAGCGGAATGGTAATCAAGACATAAATTACTAGAATCCATTCCAGATAAAGCAAAAGCCGAGAAGAAGGCGTAGCTTGCTGTACCAAAGAATCAGCAGCAAAACGACGTAGCCTCTTCATAATCTGTTCATCAAGTTAACAATCTATAAAACCGCTCAGAAGCGAGATCTGCGACTTCTTCGAGAAGTCGCAGATCTGGGCAATCGCCTAAGAAAAACAATTGCTAAAACCCTACCATTTTCGTAAATCAAGCAAGAGCGCTAGACATCCCATTTCTGCTGAATTGCGAGTAGGACTAAACTCCTAAGAAGGGTAGGAATTTAGTCCTAAACCAGTTGGGAAGTTTGATCCATGTGAACTTTTCGTATTCAACCTTACGATTTGATTGCGAAATGCTGCTTCCATTTTTCTTAATAAAGGGTGGAAGGGCGATCGCCAACTCCTTTAATCTTTCAGAGGTTAACAATGCGATTCAACCAGATCACGGCAATTCTTGGGTTAACAACTGCTGCTGTTGTTTCAACTGCCCTGGTGCCTGCTCAGGCGACGGCTGAAACCTTCCAAGTTGAGTCCGGTGTAACCAGCGTTTTTCTCGATTTGCCCCTATTAGAATCGATTGGACTGAATTTAACCGGAACTTCTGATAATATCGTGCCGCCCGTTTCAGACGATTTCCTGGTCGGCTTTGAAATCACGGACGACACCGACTTTAGCTTCAGTGACGAGGGTGGTTTCACGTTGATCGGTGGCTCCATCGAGCATACAGGCTCGATCACCTTCAACGATGCAATTACCGTTGGCGATTTCTCCATTGGGTTTGATGCCTCTCGTGTTAGCGATGCGGCAACCGGATTTTTTGTCCAGGATACGCTGGATACAGGAGCCATCTTATTTGATGTTGCCAGCATCGTACCCACCGTTGACGGCGAAGACCTGACCATTGCTGGAGGCTTGCTAGTTTCTCCAGAATTTGCCGGAGTGTTGGGCAACCCTGACCTGACAGGAGCCTTAGTGGGTCAGGCTCAAACCAACGCGGAGACTGAACCCGTCTCCGTCCCAGAGCCAACTAGCGGACTCATGCTGTTAGTAGCAGGTGCGGCCATTGCAGCAGGACGGCGACAGTTGACCGCTAAGCAGTAAAACCTGCTGAATAATTGAGTTTTCTCACTTCTAAGCATCACATCAATTACTCTAGGTCCATAACAGGAAGGGAAAGGCAAAGTTCTTTCCCTTTTTTGTTTTGGCTTCTATCACTGAAGAAATTAAATCATCCGCAAAAGCTGTAGGTTGAATTTCGCAAAGCTCAACCTAACAACCTGAAGCATTAGGTTTCATTCTCCAACCCAATCTACGCAAGTTGTTGAATCGCGATTCTAAGCAGAAGTTGACCCTGACCCCGAAATGACACACGAATTAGTCTGCTAACTCTTGTCATTCAGCTTCCACCCTCGGAAAGTTAACCTCGGAACTGGGAACTTTGCCTTCAGAACCCAACGTTTCGCCTTCGGAATTGGGAACTTCGCCTTTAAAACCCGACGTTTCAGCTTCAGAACTCGGAACTTTGCCTTCGGAACTCGGAACTTCAGCTTCAGAACTCGGAATTTTGCCTTCGGAACTTGGAGCTTTGCCTTTAGAACCCGGAATTTTGCCTTCGGAACTCGGAACTTTGCTTTCGGAACCCGAAGCTTCGCCTTCAGAACTCGGAACTTTCCCTTCCGAACCCGAAGCTTCGCTTTCGGAACTCGGAACTTTGGAATGGAAATTAAATAAACTGTACATTCTGTGGGATGGGCATCTTGCCCGTCCGGGCGGGTGAGACAACCCATCCCACAGGTTATTTAATCCGCAATCCGAAGTTGCCCCATTGGGGGATGCCTTCTCAATAACCAGCTTCTAAAGTAAGGAAACTATCTCTAGATTCAGGTAGTCTTGTTTCAAGTCTTGTAACCGCTCTGCTAGAGTTTGCTTTGTGCCGTAGTTTAGACGTATGCCTTCTACCGTTAAGTCACCCCATTCCCAAAACGCTGCCTGGGAGGAGCTAACTTCAGGCATTCAGCCAGACCCGGCTCAGTTGGACAACATCAAGGCCCAGCTTGATTTGGTGTTGCTGGCGCTGGAGGCGTTAGCCGGAATTGGCTCAGAGGCAATGTTGCGAACGGCGGCTGAGCTAAATCTGGCAGATGTGGTGGCCGATCGGGTTTCGCTGTGGCGGCTGAGGCAGTCTAGCCCTTTGCGAAAGGGGCAGGGACGCAAGCGGTTAGATGTAGAGGAGGCGCGATCGCTCGTCTTAATTGCCTGTCATCTGGCAAATCAGCATCAAGAGCTAATTCGCCGTGCAGTCGGGTTGCTAGAACAACTGGCTGAACAAAACCGCGAACCTCACCAGGCTGCTCTGTTGGGAGATTACATTGATAACTTCAGCAACGCCTACCAGGAACGCATGGAAGACGGCGACAATACATCGCCCGACCAGTTAACTCACCTGGCGCTGAAACTGCTGATTGACCTGCTGTTTTACAGCGCTCCCAATGGTTCGCGGCGGCTGTGGATGGCGCTAATCGACCGCACAGGCGTAGCAGTTCACGCCCTATAGCTCTCCCTGTAGCCAGAGTCATGAGCTTTGTGTACCTAGAAGAAAGCCAACCTTCTCTTCCTTAACCATGTCTTTGCCCAATTCTGTTTTGCGTCGATATACTCCCCCTACCTGCACGCTGGAAATTGCGGCAAAAGGGTCGCCGTTGTCCCGTTGGGCAGGTCGTCCCGTGTTGAAGCAGTTACGGTTTCATCTGAGCTTTGACGACCCGCGCCTACCCCCCGAAGAGCAGGTGCAGATTACGGGCGATCGCACTCAGTTGGAGGCATTGTGCGAAGCGGTCGAGCGATATGTGCAAACTGTCTTGGGCAATGCTCCTATGCCAGGGCAAGCCGTTCCGCTTTTGGTCGAGTCCTTTGACCAGCTAGAGTCTTTGCCCGATGGCGCTTCGGGTCGGGCGGAGAATGGCACAGCCGTCATCCACCCGATGAATGAAAGCTATGCGAGTGAGGGATACGCGAACGAAAGCTATGCGAATGAAAGCTATGCGGATGGCAATGGTGCTGGGGTAGCTGGGATTCACCTTAAGCCAAAGGGTCTGCTATCCCACGATCTTTGCCTGGGCGAACTATCTACGGGTGAGTCAAATGTTGTGAGGCTCAGTGCTTTGCAGCTATTTGATCTGGCAAATGCGCTTGATGAATACAGCGCAGAGGCGATCGCCCTCCCCACTCTCAACCGCCCCACCTGGTTTAATACCACGCCTGCCTGGGCAAAAGTCGCCGCTGTTCTAGTGCTAGCAGTGGGAGTCTCTACTGCGATCGTTCGCTTTGTCGATCCCTACGCCGGACAGCCTACCATCACCGCTGCTAACGAAGACACCAGCGAAACTGCAACGACAGAAGGCATCTTTGACGAAGACCCACCAAACACTGCGCTTGAACCGCTGCCATCGGGTAAAGACGCAAGCCCTCCTAACTCTCAACCGCTCGATATTCCGCTGCCGCCCAGTGCAGAGACTTTACCTTCACCCGGTACGGGTTTGCCATCGATTGGAGTGCCCCGCACAGCCACACCCAATGCGCCTGTTCCCAGCGCTCCCCGGACTCCTGCAAATTTGCCGGATGTGGCGATCGCCCCTTCCCAGCAGCGATCGGATGCACCTGGAACTGGCAGCAACCCGTCTCAGCTACAGATTCCAGAGGGTGAGACTCCCAATGCAGCGCGATCGTCGGGACAGAGTGACGCATTGCCTTCGCTAGAGTCTGCACCGTTGAGTCAAGAGGGAGGCGATCGCCCTAACCCCACCAGCACCGCCTTTGACACCATTCCCCAGGTCGCCGAAGCCCGTACCTTTTCCAGGAACGCTGGCAGCCGCCCGAAAGCCTCGACCAAACCCTAGAATATCGGCTACAACTGGGTGCTGACGGCACAATCCAGCGCATCATTCCCCTCGGACGAGCCGCCGGAGACTACATCGATCGCACCGGAATGCCCCTTCCTGGAGAACCCTTCGTCTCTCCCATTGAGAATGGTGGCAGTCCCCAAATTCGCATCGTCCTTGACCCCAATGGCAGGGTTCAAACCTTCCTGGAAAGCCCCTAGATCAATTATTCATCGTCAGACTTTTCCTGGAAGCCGCGTACAATCCGCGAAAGCTCATTTTTCTCATCCACTGCGATGCGCGTGGGAGAGCCGCTGATGATTCCCTCAAAGTTGCGGAAGGATTCTCTGATTTGTGGACCTTGAGCGCTAATCGTGTATTCCCGAATGCCCTTGTCGTGCCACGAGCCGCGCATCTTAAACACGTTTAGCGCTCGTGCCATTTCGCCGCGAATCTCGACATATTGCAGCATTAAGATCGTGTCGGTAATCGTAGAAATATGGGAATCAGTGATGGAGTGCGATCCCATGAACTGATCGGTCGTGTTGGTGAAGAAGCCTGTGATTTCTTCCTGCTTTGCAAAACCCGTCACACCGATGACAAACTGGCGGAAGGCATTGTTGCTCACGCCTCGTGCCAGGGCAGAAAGCGAGTCGATCGCGATTCGAGAGGGCTTAAATTCGGCAATTTCAGACTTGATAATTTGCAAATGATCCTCCAAGCCCGCCGACTCTGGATAAGCACAGAGAATTCTCAGCAAGCCCTTCTGCTCCAGTTCTTCAAAATCAATTCCCCAAGAATAAGCGTTGCGGGAAAGCTGGGCGCGGGATTCTTCATAGGCAAACAGCAGGGCGCGTTCGCCAATCATGCAGGCATCTTGCAAAAACTTGCTGACCAGCATCGTTTTGCCTGTACCTGTGGCTCCCGTTGCCAGAATGATGGAATCTTTGAAAAAACCGCCGCCGCACATTTCATCTAGCGTCCTCACACCCGAAGACACGCGGACGTTAGACGATCGCTGAGTCAAGCGCATAGCTCCAAGTGGGAAAATATTGATGCCGTCGTTGGTGATGGTAAAGGGATATTCGCCCTTCATGTGGGTTGTGCCGCGCAGCTTGAGAATTTCGATCGTGCGGCGGCGGCGTTCTCCCTCCAGCACGTTGCGGACGATCGCCACGTTATCCGAGACAAATTCTTCAACGCCAAAGCGAGCAACCGGGCCATATTCCTCAACCCGCTCGGTCGTCATGATGGTGGTTGCGTTCATTTGCTTGAGGCGGGCCACCAGTCGAAAGATTTCGCGTCGCACCACGAAGCCGCATCATACTGCTGAAAAACAGCCGTAACAGAGTCAATGGAAACTCGCTTGGCTTTGTATTTGCGAATCGCGTATTGAATTCGCTCAATTAGCGCAGAAAGATCGAAATTGCCAACTACATCTTGCCCTTCGGGATCAGGCGATGCATCAAGAATAAACAGCTTGCCCTGGTCGATTAACTGCTGCAAATTCCAGCCAAAGCTGTAGGCATTTTTGATGATGTCGGCCGGAGATTCTTCAAAGGTGACAAACACCCCTGCTTCGTCAAAATGAGTGATGCCGTTGTAGAGAAATTGGACGGCAATCAGCGTTTTTCCAGTTCCAGAAGTGCCGCTGACGAGGGTGGTTCTGCCAATAGGCAAACCGCCGTGACTGATATCATCAAAGCCTTCAATGAGGGTACGAATCTTCTGGACACTTGCTGTGGTCGATTCAATGGATTGCCCAGTTTGATTAGCTTTATTCATAAATCTGTCAACAGCTGCCAAAAGAGTTTTAAAGTCAATTCAATGGTGTGAAATGTGAGGTGAAATCGACAAGTTTTGAGTTGAACTTATTCTTCCTCCCGTTCATCTTCTCGCAATTCGTCGTATAGAAGGTCTAAACCAATTAAAACCTTCTCCCGATCTGATAAGTCTCCGATGATTTTTCGCACGGGCGGAGGCAGAATTTTGGACAAGGTTGGAGTTGCGAGAATTTTGTCTTCTTCGGCAAGCTGAGGGTTTTTGAGAACGTCAATTACCTTCAGCGCATAAACACCCTGAAATTCTTTTTCCAAAATGTTATTTAAAGTTTTTAGCGCACGAATCGAGTTAGGGGTGTTTCCCGCGACGTAAAGCTTCAAGATGTAAGTTTTTTTAAGTGGACTCATGGATCTCCGGTGAGGAATTCGGGTGATTTTGGCGAGAGAGGGTGAGGGTTGTAAATTGCTAAGAGCGATCGCTCTACGACTCTCTGGGAATGGAGCGACGGTACATTTCACAGAGGTGAGCGATCGCATCGATCAAAGTCAGCCGATAGTCCAGCAAGATATCATCACTGCGTCCTTCTAGCTGTAGCTGTTTAGAAAATTCATCCATCAATTCCATATGAATTTCGACAATGGTTGAAACTGAAATATCAGCGAAAAAAGCTACATTGACAAAATTATCGATTTTTTCGTTGAGATTGCTGTTTCGAGAAAAATAACTCAAGATAATTTCTCGATAATCTTCCCTAAGCTGCCGAAGTAGCTCTTTTCGCTCAGACGCGGGCATATGCCGGAGGAAATTTTGGGGATTCCTTTTGTAGTACACACCGAGGTATCCTAATCGTTCCTTCAATTTCTCAGACAGGCGTTTTTGTTGGGCGACAAGAGACGTTTGGGTTGTCAGGGCAGCTACAGAACCAGGAGTGGACTGATGCTCAGGCAGCGGACAGGAAAGCGAGAGCATCAGGAATTGGTCGATCGCCCGATCAATAGTTTGGTCAATTTGGTGTAACTGATTAATTGACGTTCTCAGAATAGCCGTGTGATAGGAAACATCGACGTTTTTCTGCTCAGTTGCTGCTAGTGAAGCCGAAGAGGGGGCTGCGTCTAGGTCTAGAACAATAGTCGGCAAAAAGGTGGCTTGCTCTCTTAAATGCTCAAGCGTGATTAGAAGCTTTGGATTATCTTGCAAGACTAGACAGTCTAACTGCTTTTCTCGCTCAATGAAGTTGAGAAACTCAGTTTCAACCGAAAATTGAGTCAGGCTGTACTGTCCACTCAACGCCCCCTCTAAAGAATTCTGAAGAGAATGCTTGAAGGATTGCGCTAGTGCATCAGAGGAAATCAGGCAACAAATAAACAGTTGAGGACGCAAAGCTATAGCTGGAAAAAGGACAGTAACTGCAACAGGAACTATAAAGCTGAACTGATAGGAAAATAAGACTGAATAGACTTGTCAAGAATCCTAGCGAAAATTGGGCGATCGCTAAGTAGCATCAAAATACTTAACATTTATTGTAATTGCAAACGTCTTTACTTCTTCGGCTATCCAGCCATAATTGAGCTAAGACGGCCACTCTGTTGGTCAAGCTCTCACCGAGGTTCGCTTTCTCCTCTTCATGTATGTTGCTGCTGTTGGCGAATTTATCCAAGCCACGCCCGTCTGTACTCAAACTGCCAGACTGAAAGCGGTGCTGCGGCTGTTTCGCCAAGCTCGCTGTCAACGAGTCATTGTTGCGGATGGGCAGCATCTCGTGGGAACGTTGAGCCTTCACCGTCTTACGTCTTTCCTGTTTGAGGCAGAAGTTGAAGCCCCAGACAGTAGAAGTCATGGAAGTGAAGCAGCGATCGCTCCCTGGCAGCAAACTCTTCAAGAATTGTTCTTAAGTGCAGAAAATGCAGATTTGCTCGAGCCGCTATACGAACCGCTGGTTGAGCTATCTGCAAATTTGCCAATCAGCCAGCTTGCACCTTACTTAAAAGATTTAGAACAGCGGCAATATGCTCTGATCGATCAGTCGGGTGACTGTTTGGGGCTGTTAAACCAGACGCAACTGCTCAAGTTTTTGGCGCTGAACCCAACGCCTGAGTTGCAGGAGCGATCGCCAGGGATAGCAGAGATGCAAAGGCTGGGGCAGTCGGGTGAGAAGACGGTGGCTGATGACCATTCAAGGCGATCGCCCTCAGCAGAGCCAGCCTTTACAGAGTCGATTAGCGAAACTATTTCTGCGGACCTGCTGATTGATTTGCTAGAGCGACTGCCCCTGCCGATGATGCTGCAAACTAGCACTGGGCAAGTTGTTGCTCGTAATTTGTCGTGGCGGGAGCAGTTAGGCGAGTTGCAAGACCCCAGCACGATCGGTCGAGAGGCTGCTTTACTTTTACAAACTGCCACGTCCGTACTTCGGGGCAGCCAACCTGCTCATTCTCCATTCACTGAATCTTCGTTTGAGCTTTCGTTCGCCAATGCAGCCCACAAGTCTCATTCGTCGGAACCCTGGAGTGTTGAAAATCAGATTGATGGCGATCGCCTCAGTTTTTGTCAATTAGGAACCGATTTAGATACCTGTATCTGTACCTGCCCGATGAAAAACGGACAGGAGCGAATCTGGCAATTCCTCAAAATTCCGCTAGGAAATCGCTCAACTCAGGCACAGTTCAACATGGCGGCTCTTCTATCAGCAGTAGAATCTCGCCGCCGTACCTATGCCAGCCAGCCCTATGAAGGATCAAACCTCACTGCTGAGATCCACTCCTCTCAGGCAAATTCTCAACCGCTATGGCTGGTGATGGCTCAAGACACCACCGAGCAGCATCGGGTGGCCAAAGAGCTAACCGCTAAAAATGCCGATTTGGTTCAGCTTAACCGCCTCAAAGATGAGTTTTTAGCCTGCATTAGCCATGAGCTAAAAACGCCGCTGACTGCGGTTTTGGGGCTGTCAACGCTGCTTAAAGACCAGGCATTGGGGGAGCTAAACAATCGCCAGACTCGCTACGCGCAACTGATTCACCAGAGCGGGCGGCATCTGGTGCTGATTGTAAATGACATTCTGGATTTAACCCGGATTGAAACAGGGCAACTAGAGCTAACGTTAGAGCCAGTTCATATCAAAACCGTGTGCGATCGCGCCTATGAACAGGCACGCCGATTGCAGCCGCAAGAAGAAAGTTCTGGAACTGAGTCCTCTAGCACCTCAGAGTCAGATGTCCGCTTTAGCTTAAATGTGCAGCCCGGTCTAGAAACCCTGATCGCCGATGAGCTACGGCTACGGCAAATGTTGACCAACTTGCTCTCTAATGCATTTAAGTTTACAGAAGTGGACGGCGAAGTAGGGCTAACCGTCGAAACCTGGGAAGGCTGGATTGCCTTTACCGTGTGGGATACCGGAATTGGCATTCCAGATGAAAAGCAACACCTGATTTTTCAGAAATTTCAGCAGCTAGAAAATCCGCTGACTCGTCGCTACGAAGGAACCGGGCTAGGACTGGTGTTGACCCAACGGCTAGCCCGACTGCACGGCGGCGATGTAACCTTTACCTCGGTTGAAGGAAAGGGTAGCCAATTTACAATTTTGCTGCCGCCTAGCCCGCCTCAAACTGCAACAGACCCGTCTCAACCATCAATCAAGCCTCTAGCTCAGACCCACAGCAATCGTCTGGTGCTAGTGGTGGAGGCAGTGCCGCGATTTTTGGAAGATTTGACTGATCAATTGGCAGGGTTAGGCTATCGAGTGGCGATCGCCGCGCTGGCACTGAGGCTCTAGAAAAAGTGCGGCGGCTCCAGCCTGCAACCATTTTTCTCAATCCCGCTTTGCCCTTGCTCTCCGGTTGGGATGTTTTAACTCTGTTGAAATCGGATGCTGAAACCCGCCACATCCCCGTTGTTGTCACAGCCAGCCATCTAGAAAAAACTCAGGCCTATCGCAACGGAGCGAACGGATTCCTTAGCTTGCCGATCCAGCCGAACGCTTTGGTGCAAAGCCTGGAACCCCTCATCCACAAATCGTCTGAGTCGCAAAATATAGCCTCTAGTCTGACCATTCTGCACCTTAACGCAGGAGGTCAGTCGCTTTCTTCTCAGTCAGAGCATTATTCTCAGTCAGAGCATTATTTAGCTGCTCACTTCAATAGCCTGCTCCATCCTCACAACTGCCGAATGCTAGAAGTTGATGATCTAGATCAAGCCGATCTCCTGGCAAAGGTCTGGAAGCCGAACGTGATCTTGCTGGATGGGGTTATCTCTGACCCCATGACTTACCTGAAGCAGTTAAGCGACTATCCAGCGCTGGCATCTCTGCCCCTGGTGACGCTCACCGCAGAAATTACGCAAGCTGCAAATCAACTGTCAGAGCTAACGGTTTTTCCCTGTCTGGCTTCATTGCCCACGCCCGGAGAGGCGATCGCCGATTCAAATTCAGATTCGGCGCTACTCCAGGTGATTCAGGTTGCTGCGGGAATGAGTTGGGCACCGCACGTCTTAGTCGTGGATGTAGCGGCACTCCAGCAAGACTGGACTACCTTCCCTCAGATGGACTGGGCAGAAGGGACAGCACCAAACCCCAGCGCCAAACGTACCGCAGAATGGCTGCAAGCCTCAATGCAATATTTTCAGGCAGCGGGCTTTCGTAGCTCGATTAGTCGCTCCTGGTCTGAGGTGTTAGAGCAAATCCAACATCAGAGCGTCGATCTGCTGCTGCTCTGTGTGCGTCACGCTGATCCTCATCCCTCGGTGCTGAAGGCGCTGCAAACTCTGGCTCAAGTGGGGACAAAGCCGCCCATTCTAGTTTGGAATTGTCAGCCTCAACCGTTAGAAATGGGAGCAACTTTAGGCGAAGTGCTGGAGGCGATCGCCGCTCAAGTCCTGCCTCCCTCTCTCTCCATGAAAGAACTGCTCGATCAAATTAACCAAACTCTGGTCAGACGATAGGGCTGTCTCCTAATTCGTTTTTGCGGTTAATTCTACGCTTGCTCTGAGTGGTTTATCATCACAAGCTTTAGCTAGCAGCCAGTAGGTCGTCATTTCCCCCTTGCCCTTGACGGCGATCGCCCCTCGTTTTTCAAACCGATAACTGTGCTTGATGCGCTGATAAGTCGCTGCCGTCACCTGAATTTTTCCAGCTTCGCCCTGGGTTTCCATGCGGGAAGCGACGTTAACGGTGTCTCCCCAGAGGTCGTAGCTAAATTTTTTGATGCCAATTACGCCTGCAACAACGGCTCCGGTGTTGATGCCAATTCGCAGTTGAAACGGTTCGCCATTGTCGCGATGAAACTGCTGAATGGACTGCTGCATATCCAGAGCGAGGTCAGCGATCGCCTCAGCATGGTCATTTCGGGGAATTGGCAACCCGCCTACCGCCATGTAAGCATCCCCAATCGTCTTGATTTTTTCTAAGCCGTGCTGCTCAATCAACTGGTCAAAGGTCGAAAAAATTTGGTTGAGCAAACTCACCAGATCTGTTGGACGAGTCCGCGCTGCCTGGGAAGTAAAGTCAACAATGTCAGCAAATAAGATGGTGGCTTCACTGAACTGTTCTGCGATCGCCCCATTTTCCTGAGCCGCTGAGTCCTGATTTTTCTTTAGCTGATCTGCAATGACTTTAGGCAAAATGTTTAACAGCAGAATCTCAGATTTGCGTTGGGCTTCGTAAAGCGCCCGTTCAATTCGACGGCGATCGCCAATATCGCGCACAATGAACAGCACTTCATCTTCGCCGCTGACAACAATACGCACTTCTTCCTCGTAGAGCCTGCCATCTACCTCATACTGCTGTTCATAAATCTCAATTTCACCCGTTTGCAGCACTAACTCCATGTACTGCTGCTGTCGTAGGGCCATCTCTGCGGGAATCACATCGCTCATTTGTCGCCCGATTCGCTCTACACCGGGCATCAGCGGTTCATAAAACCCTCTAGACGGGAAATAGTCTAGATAAACTCCGTCGCGGCGAACGCGAAACATTAGGTCAGGAATTGCTGCCAATACCGCCTGGTTTTGAGCTTCGCTGCGGCGCAGAGCGGCTTCGGCCTGTTGGCGATCGCGAATTTCCTGCTGAAGTCGAGCATTTTGCTCAGTCAGTTGTCTCTTTTGCCGCTGAATCGTCAACTGATTCTCAACTCGAATCAGCACATCTTCTAACTGAAACGGCTTCGTAATATAGTCTGCTCCCCCCACCTCAAACGCATAAACCTTGTTTAGCGCCTCCGATGCAGCACTCAGAAAAATCACAGGCAAATCGCGGGTTCGCTCGGCTGCCTTGATCTGAGAGCAAACTTCATAGCCACTCATTTGAGGCATATTGACATCAAGCAAAACAATGTCAGGCAGAGCCGTCTCAATAAAATCTAGAGCAACTTGCCCGCTTAACGCTTCTTTGACCTGATATCCCTGTTTCTCAAGCATCATGGAGAGCAGACGAAGATTGGCCGGATAATCATCCACAACCAAAATGTTTGCCTTGCCTGATTCCGCTTTGCCTGCGTCTGCCTTGCTCACGTTTGCTTCGTCCGTTGCTGCTTACCTACTTTTGCTTTGCGCTTTTCCTGCCCAATCAAAACACAAAGATGGGATGCCTCCAATGAAGTTTCCCATAGTCAGTTTCTATTTTCAGTTTTTACATTAAGGTCAGAGAAGTTCTTATTTAAGTATCGTAACTATCGATTGAGATCACCAGTCCTTTTAGGCAAATGCATAAAGCCTTTACCGACACCTCATGATTTTTTGCAGTACGGTCAGGCTCTGTCAAACTCTTGCGGACTCTTGCAGTTTTGTGACCTAACGAACATCTTCATAAAACTGCTTCAGGTAGCTGGGCGAAACGCCAATGCCCCAGAGCAACCCAATGTAGAGATAGATTGCAGTAGCTTTCAACGATCCCCATTGGGCTACGCGGCGATCGCACGATTGTACCACGCGATTCACCTGCCGAATCCGACCGCGCCGTACCAGTTTCAAACACAAATCTGCCTCCTCCATAATGGGCATCGCTGCATCAAAGCCGCCACACTCCCAAAAGTCCTCACGCCGACAAAACATCGCCTGATCGCCAAACAGCAGCCGCAACCCTTTGAGGAATAGATGTGGACGGAAAATCAGCGGCGCGTAGTACGTTTTCAAATAGTTGTGCAGCGATACGCCCCAACGGGTTGTGCGGCGGCCAGCCATCAGCGAGACGAATCCTCCACAGGCAACGGTGGAATCGGTCAGGGTTTCGCTCACGATCGCAACTAAATCATCCGGAACCAGGGTGTCTGCGTGTAAAAAGCAAAGAATATCGCCCGTTGCGGCTTCTGCACCCCGATTCATTTGCAGCGATCGCCCACGCTCCGTTGACAAAATGTGAATCTTCGTCTGGGTAGTTTGGCAAAATTGATGGGCGATCGCCAGCGTCTCATCCGTACTGCCCCCATCTACAATCAGCACCTCTGCCGCAGGAGGCTCAAGCAAACTCAGGTGACGTAAAGTGCGTCCCAAACAGCCTGCCTCATTCAGCGTTGGCATCACAATCGAAACGCGAGCCATTTTCAAAGTTCCTACTTCAAGTTCCCGGAAGGGTGCGTAACCGCTCACTCAGGTGAATGCGATCGGCAACTGCCTTCACCAGCGGGCCATGAGAGCCAAACTCTACCACGCTAACGGAACCAACCGGACAGCCCAACCGATAGCGAAACCGCCCTACGTCAATTCCCAACAGGCTACAGAGAATAATCCGAATTGTGGCCTTGTGAGAAACAATCAGGACGTTGCCCTTGGGGTAACTTTGCTGAATTTCTTCGATCACACCGAGGGCACGATTGGCAATGGCGATCGCTGCCTCTCCTTCCGTCGGTGGGTTCCAAGCCGGGTCAGCCAGCCAGCGAATATAGTCATCATGATAATCCTGCTTGACCGTCTCAACCGTCTGCCCCTCCCACTTGCCGTAATTAATCTCCTTCAGCCCATCGCGCAGTTCAATAGATTGCCCAATAGCCTCGCAGAGAGGTTGAGCCGTTGCCTGGGTCCGCTGCATGGGGCTACCAAAGATTGCTTCCCAGACAGTAGAGCGGTAAGCCACCGCAAACTCCTGGGACATCTCCATTCCTTCAGGCGTTAACTCAGGATCAATCGAGCCACAAAACAAATTAGCGCGACTGCAAGCAGTTTGCCCGTGTCGAAGCAAGTACAGCGTTAGACTCAACTCAATTCCTCCAATCACTAGGAACTACTGCATTATTTGGTTCTAGATTTGATAGTCTAGCCTTAACGGGTTATAGAAGAATTAAAAAGCGTGGACATTCAAATTGGCAGGGGCAAAGCGGCCCGTAGGGCATATGGGTTTGACGAAATTGCGCTCGTCCCTGGACAGCGAACGCTAGACCCAAAACTGGCAGATACCCGCTGGCGCATCGGTGGAATTGAACGCGAAATTCCGATCATCGCCAGCGCAATGGATGGAGTTGTTGACGTACAGATGGCAGTCCGCCTTTCCCAAATGGGCGCACTCGGCGTACTCAACCTGGAAGGCATTCAGACTCGCTATGAAGACCCCAATCCCATCCTCGATCGCATTGCCTCAGTCGGCCCCACCGAATTCGTGCCGCTGATGCAAGAACTCTACGCCGAGCCAATCAAACCAGAGCTAATCAAGCAGCGAATTCAGGAAATTAAACAGCAGGGCGGCATTGCTGCGGTCAGCGCGACTCCCCTGGGTGCGACCCGATACGGCATTGATGTAGCTAAAGCCGGGGCAGACCTGTTCTTCATTCAGGCAACCGTCGTTTCAACGGCTCATCTCTCACCCGAATCTGTCACTCCGCTCAACCTGGCAGAATTTTGCCAGCAAATGCCGATTCCGGTTGTGTTAGGCAACTGCGTCACCTACGAAGTTGCCCTCAATTTGATGAAAGCAGGCGCAGCCGCAGTATTGGTTGGCATTGGTCCAGGCGCAGCCTGCACCTCACGCGGCGTGTTGGGCGTTGGCTTACCCCAGGCTACCGCAGTGGCAGACTGCGCCGCAGCACGGGACGACTATCACCAGGAAACGGGCAACTATGTCCCAGTTATTGCGGATGGCGGTCTGGTTACAGGAGGAGACATTTGCAAATGCATTGCCTGTGGTGCCGATGGCGTGATGATTGGTTCTCCCTTTGCCAGAGCTAAGGAAGCTCCTGGACGGGGCTATCACTGGGGCATGGCAACCCCCAGCCCTGTCCTGCCTAGAGGCACCCGCATCCGCGTGGGCACCACCGGAACGCTAGAGCAGATTTTGCGTGGTCCCGCCCAACTCGACGACGGCACCCATAATCTGCTTGGCGCATTGCAAACTAGCATGGGCACTCTTGGCGCTAAGGACATCCGGGAAATGCAGCAGGTAGAAGTGGTGATTGCCCCCGCTTTGTTAACCGAGGGTAAAGTCTACCAAAAAGCGCAGCAGCTAGGAATGGGCAAGTAAGCGTAGTTTTGTCAAGTTATTTCAATAAGTTTATCCTTTCCCTTCAGGTAAATCACTGGAAAAACTATAACTATCGCTTACAATAGAAAGTAGCGGAGACGTATGTTTCCGTTCACTCCTCACACCACACTCCGCCTGGACTACCGTTCAGGCGGTTCCTCCTTTAAAGAGAACTACCTCCCTAGAACAGACGATTCAGAAAGGTTGGTAGAAAAATATTGAATCTTTACCTTTTAAGAACTGACCACTCAAGGACTGACAACAACATGAGTGGCTTTAACATTCCGTTAAGTTGTGTCTAGTTGTATACATTCTCTGGTTAAAAGTGGCTCTTTTCGCTATGGTAAGATTTTGACAGACTCACGTAGGCAAGGATTTTTCAGGCATGTCAGCAGCCGCGCAAGTTACAGATTCTACTTTTAAGCAAGAAGTACTTGATAGTGAAGTTCCAGTTTTAGTGGATTTTTGGGCACCCTGGTGCGGCCCCTGCCGCATGGTCGCACCCGTCGTTGATGAAATCGCTGAGCAATACACGGGACAGGTTAAAGTCGTTAAGGTTAATACTGACGAAAATCCCAGCGTTGCGAGTCAGTATGGCATTCGCAGTATCCCAACTTTGATGATTTTCAAGGGAGGGCAGCGAGTCGATATGGTTGTTGGAGCAGTTCCTAAGACAACTCTAGCCAACACGTTAGAGAAGTATCTCTAAGCGACGGAAGAAAGATCTCTGAAGATTGCACTATCCTCCGAATAATCTTGAGTGGGGTGTAGCAAAGAACTCTCCCCCTCAAGATAATCAAGACTATTGAGTTTTAGCTGATAGCGCCTCTAAGTGTGCAATTCTGGAGAAGAGTTGTTCCTAGCGATGTAGGCTTTATCTGTAATGACTGAGGATATTTCGGGTTTGTGCCACACATAGTCGAAACTTTAAGAATTTGATGGTCAGGCAAAGTTTGTCTATCCGGAGGGATGGCTTTGCTCTGTTCAGGGCTATCTAGCTGAAACCTCGGTAGAATAGAGTGCTTCCTGTTGAGAATTTCATGGTACCTTCTTCATCCCATTCGCTTGATTCGCTGCGGGTAGAGGTCAACAGCTTG
This sequence comes from Leptolyngbyaceae cyanobacterium SM1_4_3, assembly GCA_012031415.1. Classification (GTDB taxonomy): domain Bacteria; phylum Cyanobacteriota; class Cyanobacteriia; order Elainellales; family Elainellaceae; genus JAAUTN01. The sequence goes on from JAAUTN010000027.1 coordinate 19,561, forward strand.
ATCGACCAACTGCCAGATATGATGCATGGGGAGTTGATTCAACAGGCAATTACGACGCTGGTTCGCATGGCCGAGGTTGAGGCGGATCGGCTGGACTGGAAGATTTTGAATGCTTCTTTGCAAGATATGGAGAGGGCATTCCGAGGGTTCTATCCTTATCGTCATGTGCGTAAGGTGACAATTTTTGGCTCGGCCCGAATTTTACCGGAGAGTCTTCATTACAAAATGGCGGCAGAGTTTGCGCGGTACATCACCCAGCAAGGATTTATGGTGATGACGGGGGCAGGCGGCGGCATTATGCAGGCTGGAAATGAGGGGGCGGGTGCCGATCGCTCCTTTGGGCTAAACATCCAGCTTCCGTTTGAGCAGGGCGCTAACCCATTTATTGAGGGCGATCGCAAGCTAATTAACTTCAAATATTTCTTTACCCGTAAGCTCTTCTTCTTGCGTGAAAGCGACGCTCTAGCGCTATTTCCGGGCGGCTTTGGGACTCAAGACGAGGCATTTGAATGTCTCACATTGATTCAAACGGGCAAATCAGATTTGCTGCCACTAGTGCTGATTGATCAACCGGGAGGCGAGTATTGGTTGGAGTGGCAGGATTATGTGAAGAATCAACTGCTGCGAAATGGCTTGATTAGCCCGGATGATTTGAGCCTTTACACCATCACCGATCGTCTGGATGTGGCATATGAGGCGATCGCTGGCTTTTATCGCGTATTCCACTCCAGTCGATATAGTCAGGGAAAGCTGGTGCTGCGGCTCAAGTGTGAGCTATCTGATGCAGATGTAGCTTACCTGAATCAGACCTATTCCGACATTTTGCTAGAAGGGAAAATTGAGCAACACCCAGCCGTGCCCGAAGAGATTAATGGCGAAATTGCCGAACTGTCGCGCCTGATGATGAGCTTTAACCAGCGAGATTTGGGACGGCTTTACCAGATGATCAGAATGATTAATCAAATGGGTGCGCCTTCTGCTGAGCGCGATCATCCGGAGCAGAAGTAGTCATTTGTCCTTAGTCATGGGTCCTGGGTGAGGAGAATGGATTGCACCCATGACCCATGACCCATCACAAAAATTAGATGTGGCGATCGCCGCTGTGCATAAATACTCAGTAAACCTGTGCAAAAGTGGCGATCGTCGTGTAAATTTGTGTAAATATAGTTAGACAGAGTGACCGAAACACGCTGCCGAAATCTACAGTCATAAGGCTTGTTTCGTTTAACGCGCACCATTACAAAAATTATTCAAGCGGAGCAGGAGCTGATGTCAGACGCAGAGAATCGTCTATCCCCCCACAAGGTTGTAATCGTTGGCGGTGGTTTTGGTGGGCTGTATGCAGCCAAAGCCCTGGGCCGCGCTCCTGTAGAAGTGACGCTGATTGATAAGCGCAACTTTCACCTGTTTCAACCCTTACTTTATCAAGTAGCAACCGGAGGGCTATCTCCAGGAGATATTTCCTCTCCTCTGCGGGCGGTTCTCAGCAGTAGCCGCAATGTCAAGGTACTAATGGACGAGGTGACGGACATTAATCCTGAGCAGCAGCAGGTGACGCTGCGAAACCAGAGTCTGAGCTATGACAGCTTGATTGTGGCAACGGGTGTGAGCCACCATTATTTCGGCAACGATGCCTGGGAGAATGTTGCTCCTGGCTTAAAAACCGTTGAAGATGCGCTAGAAATGCGGCGACGGATCTTTATGGCATTTGAGGCGGCTGAGAAAGAGCCTGATCCTGAAAAGCGCCGCGCCTGGTTGACGTTTGTGGTGGTTGGCGGCGGCCCAACCGGGGTGGAGCTAGCGGGCGCACTGGCAGAGTTAGCCCACACGACGCTTAAGCATGATTTCCGTAACATTGACACGACTGAAGCCCGCATCTTTTTACTGGAAGGGATGGATCGGGTGTTGCCCCCTTACCCGCCTGAGCTATCGGCAAAGGCAGAAAAGTCACTCACTCACTTGGGTGTGACCGTGCAGACGCGCACTCTAGTCACCAATATTGAAGATAATGTGGTGACGATGAAGCAGGGCGATCGCACCGAGCAAATTCAATCACGCACCATTCTCTGGGCGGCTGGGGTGAAAGCTTCAGCAATGGGCAAAGTGCTATCAGAGCGCACAGGTGCAGAACTCGATCGCGTCGGTCGAGTGATCGTAGAATCGGATCTTTCTGTTCCAGGACACCCAAACATTTTTGTAGTCGGCGATCTGGCTCATTTTGCTCACCAGGGCGACAAACCTCTTCCGGGCGTAGCGCCTGTTGCCATGCAGCAGGGAAATTATATCGCCAAGCTAATCAAGCAACGGCTTGCAGGTCAGGCAGTGTCCGCTTTCAAGTATTCCGATGGCGGCAGTCTGGCGGTGATTGGACGCAACGCCGCAGTAGCTAACCTGGGCAAGCTCAAGTTTGCCGGACTACCTGCCTGGTTAATCTGGATTTTCGTTCACATCTATTATCTGATTGAGTTTGATAATAAGCTGATCGTCATGACCCAGTGGGCATGGAGCTATTTCACCAAAAATCGAGGCGCTCGATTAATCACGGGTGAAGATGATGAACTGCTCGGAGAAGTCACCCCTGCGGTGGGTATGCCGGATAAGTCGGTTGTGAATGTTTAAGTAACTTCCCAGAACACCGTAGGATGAGCACGCTTTGCTTTGCCCATCTCGGCTTATGAACCTGTGTGATGGGCACGGGCGGTTGCCCTTTGCCCATCCTGGTTGATTGAGATGTGAATTCTTGCAGGAAAGTTCACTCTGATTCTTCCTGAAGCTGCTCGATTTGATATTGAGCGTCTTCGTAGCAGCCAGTTCTGCCGGAATCGAGACAGAGTTTGGCAGATTGGTGGAAATCAGCGATCGCCCCCTCCTGATCCCCAGCGTCTAGCCTGGACAGCGCCCGATCATAGTAGGCGAAGGGATGGTTGGGGTTGCGCTCAATGGCTTCGCTGTAGTCGGCGATCGCCCCGGTTTCATCTCCATATTCTGACCGTGCCAACCCCCGGTTGTAATATGGGTCAGCATCATCGGGATCAAGCCGAATCGCAATGTTGAAATCTTCGATTGCACCCGTAATATCACCCAGGCGGCGGCGCACCAGTCCCCGGTTTTGGTAAGCCTCAACGGAGTTAGGCTGCAAACCAATCGCTTGAGTACAATCGTCGATTGCTTCTCGGTGCTGTTCCAGGTTAGAGCGAGACAAACAGCGGTTGAGGTAGGCGGCGGCCAGGTTGGGATCAATTTGAATGGCCTGGGTGTAGTCCTCAACCGCACCCCGATCGTCACCCTGGTCAGCCCGAACACTGCCCCGATTTACGTAAGCGCGAGCCGATTGGGGGTCAAGCCGAATCGCCTCAGTGTAGTCTGCCAGCGCCCCCTGGCGATCGCCCAACTCATAGCGCACATTGCCCCGAAAAAAGTAAACCTCTGGCTGATTGGGGTTAAGCTGAATCGCCTGGGTTAAATCATCTAACGCAGATTGCTGATCGCCCAAACGGGAATGGGCAACCCCTCGATTAAAGTGCGCTTCACTGCTGGGATTTGTGCGAATGGACTGGCTGTAGCGGGCGATCGCCTGCTGGTCATCCCCTTGTTCTTCCTGCTCTAAGCCCTGGTTGAGCAAATAGCCAGACAGCAGCCTTTGGGGAAAGCGTGAATGAAGGGCGATCGCCAACGCGCCCAGAACTAGCAACGCAACGCCAGCAGGCAGCCAAGAACGACGCACAGGCAATGCCGCCAGGTTAGAGCGCTGAGGGCGAGGTGGCGAAATAGGCACCGCTTCTTCCCCCGAAACCAGTCGATTCAAATCGTCCAGCACTTCCGCTGCCTCCTGGTAGCGCTGGCTAGTATCAGGATGTACCATTCTGTCGAGAATAGCTGCCAGTTCCGAGCTAATTTGAGTGCGTCCGTTCCAGATTTCGCCCTGGCTAAACCGTCCGGCATTCTGCAACTTGATCAACTCAGGGGCAGTCAGTCCGGTAATTGCCTGAATGCCAATCATTCCAACCGCGTAGATGTCACTGTTGGACTGAAGCTGTCCCTGGGTTTGCTCAGTCGGAATGTAGGCCGAAGCGCCATTGGTGCCAAAGGGAGAAGCGTATTCGGGCGATCGCATCACCTCGGCGCTAATCTCCTTAAAAATGCCAAAGCCCGTCAGTACAAGACGGCTATCGGAATGGCGACGTAGCAGGTTGGAGGGCTTGATTCGGCGGTGAATGAATCCCCAGCGATGCACCACCACCAGAATTTCCATCACCTCACGCAAGAACTGCAACACCCACAGCTCAGACAGCGCTTGCTTAGGCAAAATCTCGTCACTCAGAGGATGACCAAGAATAAATTCTTCAACTAGATAGAAATTGTTGTTTTCCTCGAAATAGTCCAAAATTTGCGGGATCTGGTCGTGTTTTCCGACCTTTTGCAGCGCTTCTGCCTTTTTCTTGAGCAGAATTAACACAAACTTGAGCGTCCTGGGATTGCGATCGGGAAGCTGTAAATGTTTGGCAACCCGTTTGGGATGTCCTGGAAATTGCGTATCCCCGACCAGATAAGTTTGCTCTAGCTCGTCTGATCCTAAAATTTTGATGAATTGATAACGACCACCCAATAGTTGGCTCACTATCTTTAACACCCTGGCACTGTGAAAATTATTGCATAGCAGTTTGAGACTCCTACACATCAAGCGGTAAGAGGGACGTTACCCCGCTCACTTGGCACCGACAGCCTCAAGATGAACCAGTCTTAAACTAGCAGGGATTTTAAGGCTATTCGCTCTTGCGGAAGATTCCTCTAGTCGGCACCTTGTATTAGATAAGAAGCAAGAACTGTAATCTTCAGCCCTTCTGCAAGAAGATTGCAACTGCTGCAAAGGCTGATTTCATCTCAACAAGGACGGGCGGCTGTGAGCTTAAAGAAAATTTGGAGACTGTTAAAAGAAGCATTTACGGAGTGGAATAAGGATAAAGCATCACGGTTAGCCGCATCTCTGGCATACTACACCGTATTTTCCTTAGCGCCGCTCCTGGTGATTGTGATTGCGATCGCCGGTGCCGTTTTTGGGGAAGAGGCTGCTAGAGGGCAACTTGTAGGGCAGATTCAGGGGCTGTTGGGTCGAGAAGGAGCCGAATTTGTCGAGACTGCCATCAACAATGCCAATCAGCCTGGAGAAAACACAGGCTCGATTGCTTCGCTCATTAGCATTGCGATTTTGCTATTTGGAGCCTCCGGCGTATTTTCTCAGCTTCAGGACGCGCTTAACACCATCTGGGAAGTCACTGAACGACCCAATAGCAGCATATTGGAGATGGTGCGTAAACGAGTTTTGTCCTTTGGCATGGTGCTGGGAATCGGCTTTTTGCTACTTGTATCCCTCGTTATTAGCGCCGTTCTAGCTGCCTTGAGCAATTATCTAAATGGTCTGTTGCCAGGTTTTGATGGACTCTGGCAACTGGTCAACTTCGCGATTGGATTTGGCGTAACGGCGTTGCTGTTTGCAATGATTTACAAATTCTTGCCAGACGTGAAAATTACCTGGGGAGATGTTGCGATCGGGGCAGTCTTAACTTCATTGCTATTTTCGATCGGCAGATATCTGATTGGGCTGTATTTGGGCAACAGCGGTTTTGCTTCAGCTTATGGTGCGGCGGGTTCGGTGATTATTATTCTGGCGTGGGTTTATTACTCTGCTCAAATTCTGTTTTTTGGGGCAGAGCTAACTCAGGTGTACGCCAGACGCTATGGCTCAAAAATTGTCCCTGATGACCACGCGATCGCCATTACAGACGATGCACGAGCGGAGCAGGGTATCCCCTCCAAAGAAATGGTGGAAGAAGCAGACCGACTCGATCGCGACCATCGGGGCAACCGTCGCATGAGGCGATCGCCTCACCGCTATCCCTTCCCCCCCAACCCCAGAGGAAAGCGCAGGTAATCCCCTACACTCTTAACTCCCGAATCACCCGACAGGGATTGCCAACTGCTACCACGTTAGCGGGAATGTCTTTCGTGACAACACTACCCGCGCCAATGGTGGTGTTGTCGCCAATTGTCACACCAGGGCAAACGATGACTCCGCCACCCAGCCAAACATTATTGCCAATCGTTACTGGAGAAGCTAGCTCCAGCCCTGTCAGCCGCTCTGCTGGACTGATGAGATGATGAGCAGCATAAATCTGGACATTGGGCGCACAGAGCAAATTGTCACCCAGGCAAACAGTGCTGCAATCCAAAATAATGCAGCCAAAGTTCATGTACACATTTTCGCCTGCGTAAATGTTGCTGCCATAGTCACAGCGAAACGGCGGCTCAATGTAAATTTTTGGGCCTACCTGGCCAAATAGCTCTTGTAGGAGGTGCGATCGCCGTTCGATTTCTTCCTCTGTAGTTGCGTTATATTCACGGGTCAACCGAGCCGCCCGTCGTCGCCCCACAACTAGCTCTGGGTCAGCAGCCCAGTACAACTCACCCCCTAACATTTTTTGTTTTTCGGTCTTATCAGGCTGCATCGCACTTCCTCACCCACCTAATCCATAAACCTATAGGGCTACGCGCATACATCTAATAACCTTTAGAATTTACGGTTAGCCAGCTTTTCTTAGCACAATGGGTGGGTCATCTTCTCCTTTTGCGACTAGGGCGATCGTCCCATCCGGCTGAAACTCGCCGATCATTTCACTGCCATTGGTTGTGAAAACTACAGCATTTTCCTGTTCGCGGACAAGTTCCAGGGATTTGCTAAACGGCTGATCTAGCAATACACCGGAGTAAACGCCCTGCTTCCAGTCAAACGTCACCGTCATCAAATCTGATGACCAGGTTCCTTCTAGCTGTTTATAAAGCGGCGTTGAAGGCTGTTCCTGCTCAGGTGAGGCAGCGCTAGAAGAATCCTGCTCAGGTGAGGCAGCGCTAGAGGAATCGTCAACGGAGATAGAAGCAACTGGGGTTTCTAGAAGCGGAAATGACGAAGGTAGCGGAGACGAGGAATCAGAGCTAGTCGAGGTCGAGGGCAGAGCAACTGATGCAGGCTCTACAGAATTGACTGCACCGTAGACAATGCCGCCAGTCGCAATCAGCCCTAGCAACCCTACCGCCAGTGGTTGAATCTTCATGAGTCAGCAACGAATGTTATGTGTGTGAACGATGGGCGAGATAGTGACGCTTCAGTGATGCGGTCGAGCTTGTCTAGCAATTGAAACGAGATGCATTCAGAACGGCCAGAAGTGTCAGCAAACGTTTTGGTTCAACACTCAATCGCTTGAGTTTAGGGACTGTGACCTGTAAAACTAAGTTCCACAACCCAGCTTAAAAGGTGCAGCGTAAAAAGCAAATGCCACAACGAACACTACAAGGTGTTTTATGGTTCTATTCTGGCTCCTGGCAAGACTAGCATCGCATCTCCAAAGGAATAGAAGCGGTAGCTGTGGGCGATCGCCTCTTGATATAGCGCCAACAGTCGCTCCCGCCCAATCAAAGCGCCAACCAGCATCAGCAAGCTGGACTTGGGTAAATGAAAATTGGTAATCAGCCCTTCCACCACTCGCCACCGATAGCCGGGGTAAATAAACAGATCAACCTTACCGCGATAGGGCTGAAGCGTTCCTGACTGAGCCGCACCTTCCAGGGCACGAGTAACAGTGGTGCCAACCGCAAAGACGCACCCGCCCTGAGCTTGGGTTTGACGAATTTTCTCTACGGTTTCACGGGGGACTTCTACCCACTCTCCATGCATCTGATGGGTGGTAATGTTGTCAGCTTCTACAGGGCGAAATGTCCCCACTCCAACGTGTAGCGTGATAAATGCCTGAGCAATTCCTTTTGCCTCAAGCTGAGCCAGCAGTTCTGGCGTGAAGTGTAGCCCTGCGGTAGGGGCGGCGACGGCACCGGGGCGATCGCCATACACCGTCTGATACTGTTCTGGATCGGCGTTGGATTTAGTAATGTAGGGCGGTAGAGGAACTTGACCCAACCGCTCTAGCATCGGGTAAAGGAACTGTCCTTCCGGCAAGTTAAATTGAATGATTCGTCCGCCCGTCGGCTCATCTGTTGATAAAATCTCCGCACTTAATGACAACCCAGACTGCACATTACTTTCATCCAGACCTTCCTCCAGCCCAAATTGAATCTGCGCTCCTGGCTTGAGTCGTCTACCAGGCTTGACGAGTGCCAGCCAGCGGTTAGGCTGCTGTTCTTCTAACAGCAAGACTTCTACTTCAGCGCCTCTGGGTTTGCGACCGTAGAGACGAGCAGGAATCACACGGGTGTTATTTAGCACCAACAAGTCGCCAGATCGAAGCAAATTGGGCAAATTGCGGAAAACGCTGTGTTGGTGTGTGGTCTGTGAAGCAACCACGAGCAAGCGGGCGCTGTCTCTGGGTATAACGGGGTTTTGAGCAATTTGCTGCTCTGGCAACTGATAATCATAGGCGGTCAATGACCAGTCCGATGGGTCAAGGGGGGGTGAGTAGGGCGATCGCTCCCAGTTCTCATGCTCGTTCGTTTGCTCAATAGTCATCACTGTTTGACTTTAAGTGCCTGCACTGAGGGTTCTATCTTATCGGTTGCGGTTTGGTCAAATTGGGTGAACCTCCCTACCCCAGGTCGGGGATGATTCCCCTATTGGTTATTTCTGATTCCATCCAGAATAAAGAAGTAGCATTTGCCCGGACATCCAAACCCTTATGGAATATCTTTATTACCTCGCAAATGCCAGCCTGACGTTGAGAGTTGTTGAACATCTCCACACTTCACACTGGCTTCCAGTCCGCTTCATGACTGTGATTCACCAGATTGATGGCTGGGTAGTTAAGGTAAAGCTTACTCACAATCTGGACTCACAGCAGCATGGAGATTTCCGCGCCTTCCTGAGCGAATTGGGTATCCCTTATGAACCCGAAATTCGCGTCAAAATGGCGCTTTGGGGACTAGAAACGGGACAGTCTCCAGTCGATGTGATGCATCGCTATCAGGTTGCTGTTGTCTCACATGGAAATCCCGATCGTGGCGAAATTGAAGAATTTCGCAAGCAGTTCGTTCACGGCCTTGGCTATTGCCCAGAGACTCTAGCTTAGGATTGCGGATGAAATAACCTGTGGAGCGGGTGAGACACCCGCCCGGAGGGGCAAGATGCCCCTCACACAAAATGTACAGTTTGTTTAATTTCATTCCTTAGTGAAAGTTGAACGGAATTGATATGAGGCGATCGCTCATAAGAAAGGGGCTTTAAGCCCCTTTTCCCATTTTCTAGGTTCTATGCGCCCTGATCAGGACGTTTCTTAGACCACCGCCAGAGTTTCCGCTTGGCGACGGGGAATGTCATAGGTAAAAAAGTCGTGAGCCATGACCGTGTTTGGAAAAATTGCTTGCGCCTCAGACAGCAAATCGGTGAGGGCGATCGCATTTCCCGGTGCATAGCGGGGGCTAAAGTGGGTCATAATTAGCCGCTTAGCTCCTGCCGACAGCGCCACCTGGGCCGCCATTGTAGAAGTCGAATGCAGCCGCTGATAGGCTAGCTCAGCATCCTGATGGGCAAACGTCGCTTCGTGTACCAGCACATCGGCATCCCGCGCTAACCCCACCGAATTTTCACAGAAAATCGTGTCCGTGCAGTAGACAAACTTACGCCCAATCTGAGTTTCGCCACACAGGTCAGCCCCGTTGATTTTGCGGCCATCCGGTAAAGTAATCACTTCCCCCCGCTTGAGCTTGCCGTACAGCGGGCCAGAAGGAATGCCCAGTGCCGTTGCCCGCTCTACGTCAAACCGTCCTGCTTTGTCTTTTTCCGAAATGCGATAGCCAAAAGCGGGCACCCGATGGGTCAGGGGGCTACAGCTTACCGTAAATTCCTCATCCTCAAATACCACTCCTGGCTGCACAGTGTGTACCTTCACTGGATAGGAAAAATGAGTCTGGGAATAGCGCCCACAGGCTCGCAGATACTCATTCAAGTGGGGGGGTCCGTAAACATCAATCCGACTGGGATTACCCGCCAACCCACAGCTTGCCAGCAGACCCATCAAGCCGTAGATATGATCGCCGTGCATATGGGTGACAAAAATGCGCGTAATCTGGCTGATCTTAATGTCGCTGCGGAGAATTTGATGTTGGGTGCCTTCGCCACAGTCAAATAGCCAGGTTTCTGCTCGTTGCGGCAGCCGCAGAGCAATGCTGGAGACGTTGCGCGATCGCGTCGGCACGCCCGAACTTGTTCCTAGAAAAGTGATCTGCAAGATGAGTCAACCTGATTTCTGGCACAAATGCTTGGCACAAATCTCTTTGCCCAAATCTATAGTGACATAGGATGCAAATTCATCGCCGTGAATTCGAGCGAGTTCTAAAATTGACCCAAAACTGATCGAGATCACGGTCTTAAATTCAGGTCAAATTAGTCTATATTGGGCAGGGTTATTGCTTCTCTTCAGCTATTCCCTGGCATCGGCTGTCCTCTATCATTCGTGAATCCCTAAGTCCACTGCAAATCAATCGCTCTCAGTGTGAGGAGTCCGCAAGTTATGACTGGATGCTATGCCAAATCTCGCTGGTTTCGGCTTCAGCAATTCGCCCGTGTCGCAAAACATTCCTGGTGGTTTTCGCTGCTGCTGTGGCTGGTGGCGATCGCCCCTGCCTATGCCCAACGTTTGGAAATGCGCGTTGCCATTGAGCAAGGTGTATCTCAAATCGACGTGGGTAGCTCCACCAATGCTGTAGTGCGTGATGGCGCTGGTCAAGTTCTGGCAAACATTCCCGCAATGGAAGCAAAGCAGGCAGAATCGGAAGCGGGTAGAGTGGCGCTCGGCGACTGGCAAGCCAGTCAGATCTGGGTTGAGCCGAGTGACAATGGCTATGTCTGGATTGGCGACAAATGGTACCGCGGCCGTACTTTGGTGGTTCCCACCGGAAATGGGCTAACTGCCGTCAACTACGTCGATCTAGAACATTACCTTTACAGCGTCGTTGGAGCCGAAATGCCGACCAGTTGGCCCATCGAAGCCCTGAAAGCACAGGCGGTCGCTGCTAGATCCTATGCGCTCTACCAGCGCCAGACAGGAGCCAACGAAATCTTTGACGTGGGTGATACCCAAGCCTGGCAGGTCTATGGTGGCTTAGAAGAAGAAACAGTCAGCACCCAAACCGCCGTAGACCAAACCCAGGGGCAGGTCTTGACCCACAACGGGCAGATCATCAACGCCGTCTTCCACTCCTCATCAGGTGGCCACACTGAAGACGTAGAAAGGGTTTGGGTCAGCCCACTGGCTTACCTGCGCGGCGTACCCGACTTCGACCAATACTCCCCCGACAGGCAGTGGGTTGCAAACTTCTCCGCAGCCGACTTGCAGCAGCGAATTCCTGGACTGGGCAATATCGTTTCCTTTACTCCAGTAGAATTTACTCGCCCCAACGGACGCATTAGAAGAATGCAGGTTGTTGGAGAATCGGGTAGCCGCACCATGACGGGAGACGAAATTCGCCGCGCTCTAGGGCTAAAAAGCACCCTATTCTCAATCACCCCTCAGTTTGACCAGGTTGCCAGTGCGGGTGATACTGTTCCGGCTAGCCCGATTAGCTTTCAGGTAGTTGGCGGTGGCTTTGGTCACGGAGTCGGCATGAGCCAGTGGGGAGCCTACGGCATGGCAACGCAGGGGCAGAACTACCAGCAAATCGTTCGCTACTATTACACAGGCGCAATCCTGGCTCAAATTGAGGTGCGTTGATAGGTGAATGGGGCGATCGCGCTCCTCCACCTAAACCAAAGACGATCCTAATCCCAGTCCTCCCTAGAGCAACCAATTTTCTAGCCGCAGGGCGGGCACACGCTCAAACTCACGAGTGTTTGCTGTGACAAGGATCAGATCGAAAGCTAAGGCATGAGCGGCAATTAGGAGATCATTTGGTCCAATCGGTGTTCCTGATTGGACCAAATGAGTACGAATCGCAGCATAGTGCTGGTCTACGGGTAGTTCTAGAGGAAGAACTGGCAAGATTTCAAGAATTCGTTCTAGTTGCTGAACAAGACGGGAGGAACCACTCTTAGTGGCTCCAAACTGAAGTTCGCAGGACACAATAATACTCGTACAGACGTTCTCCTCTCCAACAGCAGCAATACGCTGAAAAATTAGACCTTGAGGATGCTTGACCAAATCTGACAGGATGTTGGTGTCAAGCAAGTACTGGTAGGTCATTGGTGGTACTAAAGCGTAATGTCGTCAAGGGGCATTAGTCCCTCATCTGTGTTAGAAAAATTATCTGTAATATCTTGTAGGGTAGTCAGCAAGGAAAGCAGAGAACTGGAAGAAAGGGGTTCAATGATTAAGCGATCGCCTTCCTTACGCAGCAGAACCTCTGTACCCGATAGAGCAAATTCATGAGGAATGTTTAGGACTTGATCCTGTCCATCTATTGACAAAGAGACATGACATGAGTTCTGCATCAAACAACCTTTTGATTCTTTAAAGATCCTATAAAATCTGTAAAGCGTAACCCAAGAAACCTAAGGCTAGGCAAATCAAAGCCCTTGCTCTAGCCTGCGTCGCCACTCTGCGTCAACTTTGTCGGGGTTTGAGGCTTCTTGCTCCAGCAGGTCTTGCTCGGTGGTGTAAGCCAGGTTGTCTGCGGTGATTACGGTTTCGGCGGCGAACTGTTTAGCGTAGGCGATTTTGCTTTGAATTTCGGGGTTCGCCTGATTCAGCAGCATGGCTTGCTCTTGGCGCTGGCTGTTGCGGGCTTCAATCTTTGGATTGCGCCATTTGATCCAGACGTAGCGGATTAGCGGAATTCCCATGAAGGCGATGCCGTAGGCCAGTAGCAGCGGGTAGATGACATCGACGAAAGCAATTAGGCCGCCTATTTGCGCGACGAGTGCCTGGTCGGTGAGAAGGCTTCCGAGGAACAAGGCTCCGGCCAGGTTGGCAACGCCTAAACCAATGGCGATCGCCATCTGCCCCGGACCAGCGTGACTAAACTTCCACAAAGATTCCTTTAAATAGGCCGCTACCGAGCGGCTGCGGTTTTCCTTTGCTGTCACCTGTAGCTCTGGAAAGTGGTAAATGATTTGACCATCAGGGCTAACCTCTGGGCGACCGTTAAAGCGGCTGAGGACGGGGAGCATATAGTCTTCATATTCCCGGTTGTAGCCCGTGCCCAGGTCATCTAGATAAGGGGCAACTTGCTCAGCGGCGATCGCACCTTCATTGTTGCGAATCACAGTGGCGATCGTCTGCCAGCGGCGTTCCTCCAGGTCAGCGTTGGGGTTGCCATCACCAAACAAGAAGGAGAAAACAGACTCCAGAAAATTCATCTCATTTTCTGGCTCAATTCCGCGACGGGAGGTAGTCTGACGCTGGCGATAGTAAGATCGACGGCTGTAATAGTCAGGGTAAAAAATCCAAAACAGGTCAGGCCCAAACCAAAACCGAGGAATGAAAATAAATCCGCCGCCACCACTATCTCGGCGATCGTCTCCACCCTCGCGACTGGAATTCATCGCGGTAATTAGGACAAGGATCGAAATCGCGATCAGTACGAGCGACGCAATCAGCAAAATGCCAAAGGAGATACGAATCAGGTAAAACAAAACCTTCCAAATTTTGTCCCACCATTCCTGCAAACGCAGCCTCAAATATTTGTTCCGCAGTACCCCTCTAAAGTTGCGGGGAAAGAGATAAGCGATCTCTCCTGCGTCGGACACCTGAAGATGTCCCCCAGCCTCAGATGCCAGCGCCAGCAAATCACGCTCAGCTAGCTTAATGTCCAAGCCTGATTGAGAAGCCACGTCACCAATGGTGACGCGGTAATCCAGCTTCTCAACGGCTTGCATGACGATGGGATTTGGAGCCATGCCAATCTCTCTGTGAAAACTACGGGGTATACCTCCAGTATAGGATTCTGTTTTTCTGATCTACCCCACAGTAGAGCGATCGCTTTGCTTCTCCAATCATCGCAACACTCGCTGAAAAGACATCACTCGCCGCCTGACCATTCGTTTGATCAAGGCAACCGCAGATAATGCCCGATGATTGCGGTTTTGGACATAGCTTTGTCTGGGCAGGCGATTAGCGTAGGGTAGCGACATTTCGCCCTGCATCGCAGCCTCTTCGCCGATATCCTCTGTAACATCACTGCAAGGCACCCACATAACAGAGCCATCTGGGAAGACGACAACCCCGTCTAACAGTGAGCCAGAAATTGCCTGCGCTTCTATTTTTGCAGAATCGCTTTTGACAAAATCGCTTTTAACCTCGTCAACATTCAAATCGTTGCTTAAAAAGCTATCTACAAACTGCTGTTTTGAGTCGGACATCATCACGAACTAGCTCCGTAGTTTTATAGAATCAAGAGAGGCAAGGTCTTACCTGCCCCAGCACGTGACGGAACACCCGTGAATGGCATTGTTTCAGGAACGTCCAACCTCATCAGCAATTGACTACTCTCCCCGCAGCAAGGCGGCTACCTGTTGCAAGAACTCTTGATTTCAAGCTAACCAGCACTCGATCGATTCTCAATTACCCGCACCCCAGGATTAGATTTTAAGCACTGCTGTTCTGCCAGGGAATCAATTTTGAGACATAATCTGCTCAGTTGCGGCCATACGTCTTTGTAGCTAGAACGCTGCTTTCGTTGGACTTGAGTTTGTTGTATTTGAGAACAGTATGCGGGACTTGGAGACGGGGCGTGGTGATCATTTTGGGAGAAAGGTGTGACAATTTCTTAGAATTAGAGTGACTCACACAGAGGGTTAGACGTGACCAGGTTGGATAGGTTAGGTGATTTGGGTCACGCGATCGCCCCTTACCCTCGAAATTCGGTCTCAAGGTTCGGCATTAAATTAGTTGGTAAAGGGGCGATCGCCCTTTGTAAATGGGCTACTCTAAGCAATTAGTCCTTACATAACAAGCACTATCACAAGCAGCTATGCCTAGATCACAGCGAAACGATAATTTCATTGATAAGAGCTTTACGGTCATGGCAGACCTGATCCTCAAAATTCTGCCAGCCAGCAAAAGTGCTAAAGAAGCGTTTGCTTACTATCGGGATGGGATGTCTGCTCAGGCGGATGGCGAATATGCCGAAGCGCTAGCAAACTATGAAGAAGCATTAGGTCTGGAGGAAGATCCCTACGATCGCAGCTACATCCTTTACAACGTTGGGTTAATCCACGCTAGCAACGGCGAACACGAGCGGGCGCTGGGACACTACAACGAGGCGCTAGAGCTAAACCCCCGAATGCCTCAGGCCCTCAACAATGTCGCCGTAATTTACCACTACTTGGGCGAACGGCAGGAAGAAGCAGGCAATTCTGAAGCCGCTGAGCAATACTTTGACCAGGCAGCCGAATACTGGCAGCGGGCAATTCGCATGGCTCCCAACAACTACATCGAAGCTCAGAACTGGCTGAAAACGACTGGGCGATCGAAGATGGACGTATATTTTAAAGGATGAAGGGTGAGGGATGAAGGATAAGGATCTGTCACCGATAAGGTCGGT
>JAAUTN010000215.1 GCA_012031415.1 Leptolyngbyaceae cyanobacterium SM1_4_3
CTCGGTGTGAATGTATTTCGCTCTGGCAGCAACGCAATCCTGAATATCGAATTGTGTTCAAATTCGATCACATGAGTCATCTCAAGCAGTGGGAAGCTTCCCCCATTCGTCAGCAGTTGCTCAGGCGAGCTAGTCAACTCACCCTTGATACAGGACAAACCTCTGTTCTCACTGGGCTAGAGACTTGGTTTACTCTACCTACTCAACCTGGATTACCACCGCCACCTCGATACAAGATGGTTATCCTTTCGGGAATTGCCATTTTCATCCTGCTCAACTTAGCCATGATGTTTGTAGTGCCGCTACTCCAGCCACTATCCCCTCTGCTACGAACTTTAGTCGTCGTCGTGTTGATCGTTTCACTTATGACTTATGTGGTCATGCCTCGATTGACTAGACTATTTGTTAGATGGCTATATCCAAAACGCTAGTGCAGTTGAGATGGGTTGCAACTCTAAAACTTATTGTTCACAGACTGGGTAATATTATGACAATTTTAATTACAGGTGCGACAGGAAATATTGGTGGTGAGGTGGTTAAACATCTCATCGAGAAAGAGATCCCGTTGAGGGCACTCGTGCGAGATCGGGCTAAAGCCGCAAACTTGGCAGCGCAAGGAGTCGAGCTTGCTCAGGGAGATTTTAGCCAGCCAGATAGTTTAGATGCAGCCCTACAAGGAGTTGAGAAAGCATTTCTGGTGATGCCTAACGATCTGCATCAGGTTGAACTGGAGTGTAATTTTATTGACGCAGCCCAACGTGCAGGAGTTCGCTATTTAGTGAAGCTTTCCGTGCTTCAGGCAGGTCAGTTGCCAAGTCTGTTTCAACAGTGGCATTTTCAGATTGAGCAACACCTGGAAGCCTCAGGACTGGCATGGACTCATTTACGCCCGAATATGTTGATGCAGAATATGCGCTGGTTTGCTCAGTCTATTGCTCAACAGGGGGTGTTTTATCACTCCGTTGGAGACGCAGAAATCTCGCATATTGATGCGCGGGATGTGGCGGCCGTGGCAGCCGTTTGTTTGAGTGAATCAGGACATGAGTATCAAACTTACGACCTGACGGGTGCAGAGGCCATTTCGTTTAGTCAAGTCGCTGAATATTTTGCTGAAGCACTGCATCGACCTGTTCAGTATATCAGCGTTACACCTGCTGATTTCAAAGCGGCGCGTCTTGCGAATGGAGAACCTGAATGGTATTTAGATGCAGAAGCGCAATTGTTTGACTGTTGGCGAACTGGAGCAGGCTCAATCGTTACAACGGCGATCGCCAATCTCTTACATCAACCTCCAATGACCTTTGCAGGGTTTGCCCAAGATTATGTCCAAACTCACGCTCAAGACTTCTCAACAACTGCAAGAAGATAAGAATTCAGACAAACGAACCGAAAAGTGATATCCAGGAAAAAAACATGAAAATTGGCATCATTGGTGCAGGCAATATGGGTACAGGGATGGGAAAATTCTGGGCAAAAAACGGCCATCAACTCATGTTTAGCTACTCCCGTAGCTCAGAAAAACTCAAAGCAGCCGCAGCATCTGTAAGTTCAGAGACGTTGGTCGGTACACCTGCCGAAGCAGTACAGTTTGCTGATGTAGTCGTGCTATCTGTAGCCTGGGCAGCAGTTGAAGACGCGCTTCAGCAGGCAGGTTCGCTAGACGGCAAGATTTTATTTAGCTGTGTGAATGCCCTTTTGCCTGACATGAGTGGGCTGGCCGTTGGCACTACCACGTCTGCGGCAGAAGAGATTGCCAAACTTGCGCCAAATGCCCGATTGGTAGAATCAATGCCTCTATTTGCAGAAGTGCTGCACTCCTCTTCCACCAAATTTGATGGGCAAACTCCCACTGTGTTCTACTGTGGCGATGATGCAGAAGCAAAGGTGATCGTGGCTGATCTGCTGCGCCAAACAGAAGTTGAACCAATTGATGCTGGTCCGCTGCGAAATGCGCGTTATGTGGAACCCACTGGGATGCTGTTAGTCCAGCTTGCATATATGCAACAAATGGGGCAAGTAGCAATAAAGCTGTTGCAGCGTGAGTCCCCTTAGTGATTGGAAACGCTCAAGGGATGAGGAGCCATGTAAAACTGTGCTTTGCTTCACAACCGATCTCCTGCTTAAATCCTCGGATTAAACTAAACTGTTTAGCTTAATTTCGTCAAGGTTGGATTTGGGGATCAGCCTTGAGACTGGCAGGTTCTCGATTTTTCAGGCTGGATAGTGATCAGGGTAATCAAGTTGTCAATTAGGCGATCGCGCTCCACAGGCAGAATGTCACTACTCTGTAAGACATGATGAACAATGCTGAAATGGACAAGGGTGCCAATAATAATCTGTGCAACTGAATCAGGATCAGCCAGTTTAAGTTCAGCACGAGACGCAAGATATTGCCTCACTTCATCGTGTACGGGTTTCTCAATGTGCTGCACAAAGGCCCGCGCTAACGCTGGGAAACGCCCCGACTCACCAATGATAATGCGGATAAAGTCAAGCAAGTGTGTTTGACTGGTGTCTAACATATTTGCAGCGAGACAGCGCAGCGCAATCTCAGGTTCTTTTTCCAGCATTTGCGGATCGGGAGAGTTAAATGCTCCCCGAAACTTTTCCTGTGCTAGCCGCTCAATTAGAGCAATAAATAAAGTTTCTTTATCTTGAAAATGGCTGTAAACCGTTGCCTTAGAAACACTTGCAGCAGAGGCAATTCGATCCATCGTGGTAGCTGCATAGCCGCCCGCCAAAAACTCCTGCATTGCACCAGCCAGAATCGCTTCTGTCTTTTCCGATGATTGACGGTCTGAACTGTTGGCTCTGCGTTTTTCCATGTGGTGCGACATTCCTTCGGGCTTAAACGAACGTATTAAAACGTGAGATCCAAATCTACAGCAGTTTTCATTGACTTAAACACAAATTCCAGTAGGGACGAATGACTGTTTTCCCCTACTTTTGGTTTACCCATTCGAGAGACGCTACAATCCTGTGATTTTGCAGCGAACTCTTGACTTTATTGTACTAGTCAGTTTAGTTTATTGTTAAGTAAACTAAAACTGACTAGTTTTAGATCTTAATTTAAGTTCATCAAGTCCTTAGGGGGTTGCAGGAAAATAAGATCCCGGTCATTTTAGAGGAAAAGGAGAACTGCTCACCGTTTGCTCAAGCTCAAGCGGGAGTTAACCAGAATCATGTTCAACCCAACAGTGCGAGCCACTCTTAAAGATGCGGCAAAGAAATTGACAGGTCATCGTAAACGGGACTTCATTGCAAAGGTAGCGGAAGACTATTTTGATAGCTCAACCCGTAAAACAGAAACCGTGATGGGTTGGAACCGGGAGAGTGTGCAACTCGGTCTGCATGAACGACGCAGTGGCATCCTGTGTGTAGACAACTACCAAGCCCGAGGACGACGCAAGAGTGAAGTGATACAGCCCCACTTAGAAGCAGACCTGCGTAGTTTAGTGGATGCTCAGTCTCAAGCCGACCCAAAGTTACAGTCCCCCTTTTTGTATGCTCGCATCAGTGCGAAAGCGGTGCGAGCAGCCTTAGTAGACCAGAAGGGATACGACGAAACTCACCTGCCGTCTCGCCAGACGATAGGAGCCATTTTGAATCGGTTGGGATATCGCCTAAAAAAACACAAAAAATCAAACCCTTGAGGAAAATTCCGCAAACTGATGCGATTTTCGAGAATGTCTTTCGCCAGAATCAGGCATCGGATACCAATCCCAGGTCGTTACGCCTGTCCATCGACACCAAAGCCAAAGTCAAGATTGGCAATCTCTCTCGCAACGGCAAAGACCGAGTGCTTGAAGCCAGACTTGCTGATGACCATGACACCGAATGGCAAGCGGTTTTGGTTCCGTTTGGAATTCTCAACACTGATAATGACCAGTTGTCGATCTACTTTGGGCAGTCCGTGGAAACCAGTGATTTTATTGCTGATTGCTTAATGGCTTGGTGGCTTGAGCATCAATCTGAGTATCGTCAAATCGACGAATGGGTGATTGACCTGGACGGCGGGGCGGCTACTCGTAGTGACCGGACTCAGTTCATCAAACGCATGGTTGAGTTGTCCCAGTCCATCGGTTTAAGCATTCGCCTCATCTACTATCCCCCCTACCACAGCAAATACAATCCAATTGAACGCTGCTGGGCGGCTTTAGAGAATTATTGGAATGGGGCGATTCTTAATTCTGTCCAAGCAGCAATTGAATGGGCAAAGCATATGAGCTGGAAGGGAATTGCTCCAATTGTTCATCACATAGACACGCTTTATCCCAAGGGAGTCACAGTGCTACCCGAAGAACTGAAATCCTACTTACCCTCCTGGTTACGGTCTGAAACTTTACCCAAATGGAATGTCACAGTACTACCCGACTGACTGGGATACTATTTCCTTGCAAGTCCCTTAGTTCAACTGTGACGCACGGTTGAGCCTATTTTCGTCTCATCCTTTTGCATAACTGTAGAACTCATTTAGTCCAAACCAAAGCGGATAGCTTGAGGCGGCATAACGGCTAAAATCAGTGGCGACAGGTGAATTAAGCAAACCTACAGACAGCCTTCGTTCGTCCGCGCCATAATGTGATGTGTTATGTGTCGCACTCAAAAATCAGTCTGTTGTTCTCAATACTTATTTTCGTTGGAGGATTAATCTTTAAATACCCCTCTACCCTAATCGCCTTTTGTTTTGCCTGATAAGTCTTTAATTCCCCATTACTGTTTTCCAATAAATCCCACTCACCATTGTCATTGAGAAATGAATACTCATAAGTTCCGTCACCAGCTTTGACTATTCCTGATAGTTGGCACCATATGTGCTTTGCATCAATAATAGCTTTTTCGATCGCATCCATGACATCATCGAGATTTGAAGCAGTGATTACAGGAAATTGATCCTGAAAAAGCCATACTTCATCAGATGTTCCACCATTAATAATTTCAAAAACCCCTTCGGAGGTAATCGCGAATTCTGAGTTTGACGAGTGGAAAATATAACAATTTTGAATTTCAAGCTTTGCATTCTTTTTAACATGAATTGCTTTGAATCCTCTACCCTTTATTCTGGCAAAGGGATAGAATACCTCCTTTTCGGTGAAATGGATTCCATTATGAAATAAGTCTGCTCTATATGAAGCAATTTTTCCAAGTGAACTATTACCAGTCTTTTCATATTTCTCAATTAGTTGCTTTTTCTCCTGATTTTTCTCTAAATATTCATATGCTCGCATTGCGAGTTGAAATGCACATGACAATTTGTTGATGATTGTTTCATACAGTATTCGTTCCAATCTGGTTGAATTTACACCTTTCCTTGTTTGTTCCAACAAAAATTCTATATCCGACAATTCTATTCTTGCTAATGTTTCTACGTCTATTCTAACTTTTGAGTCTTGATTGCTCAGTGTCTTGGTTTCGTTAAAAGACATTATATTTCTGCTCCAGAAGAGGTATCTCCGTAAATGATGACAGTCTGTTAAATAACATAGCAAACATAACAGCTTGCTTGAGCAACTGCAATTACCTTTGCAATGCACCAGAATTTTTCATCAGTTCCCCAAGCAGTTGTTAGGCATTTTAATCTGCTCCGCCAATCGGTCCATTATCTTGATGCTTACGATGCTTACCCCTCTTCATTGCGATAGGTAAAAGCAACGGCTCGAATTGTAACTGCTTTCCCAATTACTCATTGGGAGTTCTCGTCTTTTGAATCATCTCTTGAATTGTTTCGGTTTCGCCAATTTCATAAAGACTAATCAAACTATTCTCAATGGTAAAGATTTGCTGAATTGTTGCATCCGCGAGCAAATTGCCTTGCAAATCTCTGACGATTTGATGAACGGTAACGACATTTCGATTGTTTTCATCCGTCTCGAATTTTAAGGTTTCAAGCTGCACTTGAATAACCTTATATTGATTAGTCCAGTATTCGCGCACCGCGTCGCGTCCATAAACGAAACCGCCTTCCACCCCGTTCGCCCATTTCACGTCCAGGCGCATCACCGAGATGATTGTTTCAATCTCGCCTTTGTTGAAGGCTTCGTATAAATTTTGCAGAAACTGCTGATTTGAACTCATAATTGTTCACTATCCAATACGAATGTTATTAAAATAAGAAAGCAGCCCAACGACCAAGTTGAGCGGCAACAGATAAGATCGAAACGGGTTATCAGTCATCACAACTGAGTCCGTCAGCAAGCCTGACTGTTGCCCCTCAAGGGAATTCAGCAAAATAGTGACACGACTGGGATGCCCTGCCCGAAACATTTGGCTGGTAATCATCGCAACAATAATTTGGGACAGTCCTGTCTGCAAGTCATCTGCTTGCACGATCAATGCAGGTCGTGTCTTCGCAGAACTCAGATTGGAATTTGGAAAGAGAACCAAAGCAACATCACCTCGAGTAACAGTTGGCTTTGGCTGCATCATAGTTGTCATAAACACTCATTTCAGGGCTGTTCCAATCGTCTGAAAAGGTAGCTAAACTTGCACGTAGAGTCTTAGCCTGCTCTCTATCAATTCCTTGAGATGCCAAGTTAATATCATTCGAGCTAACAAAGGTAACAATTACACAAGCCCATTCAGGTACGTTATTGGGACTTTCTGTGAGTTCTACACGACCATTGCGGTAAACCCCTTCAACACTTACTAGCATATTTCCTCCTCAAGACTTAAGCTTAACAAGATTATAACTTTAACAAGATCTCACTTTTGAATTCCTTGAGTAATATCGCCAACAGTTAAATCTCCTTCGACTTTGACCCCTTGAAGGAAAGATAATGCTTGACTATCCTTTTCTTCAAAATTAAGCCATTTAGAAACTAATTCAGCTATCACTTCAGAAAAGGGAACGATGAATCGAAACAATACTAGTAGCAGAGCTAGCTTGACTACCCCGCAACAATTTCACTAAAAGGAGATAAGGAAAAAATTGAAAAAATCGGAGGGATAACAAGATACATAATTAATAAGCTTAAAAATCGTGCAACTTGATCTCTTTCACTCAATGTTTTTGTTGCAGATCTAGAAACGAATTCAACATCACCATGCTCATTATATGGATGTAATTTCAGTTGGACATCTGAATCACTTGTTACAACAAATCGAACTCCTATTTTCTGCGCTCTCTCAATGTGTCCAATCCGACATTTACGTTCAAACTCTCTAACGCCAGAATTGGTCATCTTCTCTACATTCATTTCAGGTTCGGGCGTTGGTTCAAAGTAGAAATCTAAAATTTGAGTTCCTTGTAAAAACTCGAACCTGATTTCTTCTGAGCTAACAACCGAATTCCCCGTATTTTCTATGTCTACTTTTATGTTAGATAAGTTACTCCCTTCCTGCTATAAGATCGAGGAAAGAGTAAGGAGCCGCGATGAATCGAACTCAAGCCTTTCGAGAAAAGTCTTTTGATGCGGATGAATGGCAGAAACTCTACTACCGCAATCAGAAACAATACATCCGCCAGCGACTGAGTGCAATCAAACTGCTGCAAGAAGGGCAGAGTCGTACTCAAGTGAGTGAGACAATTGGTTGCCGTTATGATACGTTGACGAGTTGGATCGACAAATACCTGGATGGAGGACTGAGCGGTTTAGTCAGCCCGATTGAGCATCAAAAGCCCAGTCGGTTAAGCCCCGAGCAGCAACAGCAACTCAAAGCAATGGTGCTGACGCAGCGACCGAGTGACTACGGCTATGATCGCAATCTATGGACGGGAGCGATTCTCTCAGAAGTGATCGCCCAACGCTTTGAGGTGCAGTTGAAAGACTCCCGCATCTATGAATTACTCTCAGAGTTGGGATTGTCTTACCAACGGGCACACCGGGACTATGCCAACGCCGACCCAGAGGCGCAAAAAGAGTGGGTGGAGGCAGTAAAAAAAACTGCAATCGCCTCAAACGGGTGAGCGCATCGTCTTTTTCGACGAGTTCGCCGTCTCCGAGCGCCCCAGTTTGTTCTATGGGTGGGCAGAACGCAATACCCGTCCAGAGGTAGCCAGTGATGAGCGCACGCGCCATAAACTGAATGGGCTACTTTGCGTCGATGCCCACAGTGGTGAAGAATATTGTCGCCTTCGCCCGCAGGCAAAAACAGAAGATGTGTCCGAATATTTAGCAGAGTTATGCCTCGATAGTGTTGAGCTAGGCTACACTCGCCTGTGCATCATGCTCGATAACAACCCGACGCACAAGCTCAAAATGCAGGCACAGCTTGCCGTTCATCTAGAGCAGATGGGGTTGGCACAATCGATACAAGTTGAATATCTCTATTTGCCCTCCTACTCTCCCAAGCTAAACTTAGTCGAATATGTGATTCATCTGCTTCGCTTACGCTTTCTGCATCATCTGCCTATTGGAACAACGCTTGCACAGATTGAACAACAATTGAATCAGTTCCTCGCCTCCCAGCAATTTCTGTCCCCACAACAAGTCCAAAAAACACTTAACTTCATCTTCTCACTCGTTCCCTGATCCTCTGGCGGGAAGGGAGTAAGTTGAAGTAGAGGATTAACCTGAAAGTATTCGTGAGCCATTACATTTCTCATGTCGCTCATTAAGCTCCAGGGGATGCCAGGATAGCGAGACTGAATATTTGGTGAAATACTAGCAGATGCTTCACCAGTAATAATGAAGTTATAAAGAACTGCCTTGACGATCGCCTCATTAATTGCAAACTCATCAAAGGTCATTCCGGCCACTAATCGCTGAGTGCTGGCGATCGCATCCAAAATATCTTGCACTCGCAGTTGCCATTCTCTAGAAGACACGAACAATATCTCTCATCACAGGCTCTCGCAGGTGTTCCCTTAAAGCATCGGCGTTGCTGAATCAGTCTATGATGGGTTAGGAACGGGTACCTCGTGAAACTTGAGGTAGTGAAGTAACAATCGAATTGAATGCGCCAGCATTTCTACTGACTTGGAATAACACAACGTCTTGCGATGTAATCGAGCCAGATAATGGCGTAAGCGAGTGTTTTCCCCTTCCACCCTGGTCATGTAAGTTTTGCTGACAATCTGGTCGCCCTCTGGAATAAAACCCGGATAAACAGACCACCCATCGGTGACGTAGAAGTAGCACTGCCAGGTTGCTACGATTGCCCATAAAGGCTTGAATGTTTGGGCACTATGATCGCCCAAAACCCAGCCTAAGATTCCTTGCTTGAAGTGGTCAACCGCCGTCCATAGCCAGATTTTGTTTTTTTTGACCCCACAAACGTTTCCAGTTCATCCAACTCGCCAACCTCAGGAACCGTCTCAGGCGCATAAGCATCGGGGAGTCGTTTACCCACTTGCTTGACCCAAGTAATCACGGTCGTATGATGCACCCCTTTGACCCGTTCAATCGCTCGAAAGCCTGAGCCATTGACATACATTGTGAGACACTCCCGCTTAAACTCATCCGAGTATCCAGCAGGCGCAGAGTAGCGACCAAAGAACTGTCGTCTACACTCCTTACAAATGTGATTTTGTTTACCCTTCTGTTTCCCATTTTTACTGATATTCGTTGAGCCACATTCTGGACACTGCATCGCTTCTCCTCTGATTTCATAGATCTATTATGCAACGCCGCCAAATAATGTGATGAAATAAAATTTTCTTCCGTTTCACCCTCAACTAGTAAAATTTGGCGAGAAAAGAATAAATGAGTATTTTCAACTCCTAATGATCTAAGTGATTGCGTTATTGCTGAAGGATTTTCTTTTAAGAATCCAACAGATGTATTATTCCTATATCGGTTCAGCAACCTGACCTGAGTGGGCTTCACAGAATTCATAATGAACGGAGAGTGAGTAGTCAAAATGACCTGATTGCCAGACAGGGCGAAAGCTTCAACTATATCTACAAGATCTATTTGAGCTTTGACATGTAAATGCGTATCTGGTTCATCAAGCAGGTAAACAGTTGTATCATCACCAGGAACTAGTGATTTCTCTTTTCTAAACTCAAGAAGAGCCATCGTTATTCTTCGCTTTGTACCATCTCCTTTACTGTCAATGTTGATTTCATTTCCATTCTCAAGAAATATTACTTTGCATCTATATTTAGGTTCCGAGGTTGGCAAATTAGCTCGATTTTTACATCAGTCAAATCTCGAAGGAATATTCGCATCTTGTCAAGTATTCCTAACTCCTCTAACTGCTGAGATATTTCTGTTGAATATTCACTTATGCGACTTTTTACAAAAGTCCTCTATTGTAGAGTCTTCATCAATACGCTCCTGCCAAATACTGGATTGTTTCTCTTTTAGGAATACCTCTTTAAAGAAATCTGAAATATTTTCAAATTGACGACCATCTAATTGAATGTTATTGAAACGTGGAAATTTTGTTTTTTCAATAACCAAATTTCCAGGGCAATTTTCAATTTTTTCTAAAATTCCTTTTTTTAAGTTGTCAAGATTTGAATTCGCTTTCACCGTTAATCCAAATCTACGTCCCATCTCGAGTATATAATCTTTATCTTGCTCATTGGTTTGATTACTTTTGAGGCGAGTCTGAACTCCAGTGAGGAAAGCCTCTGTTGGTAATTCATCGAATGAGACCTCATCTATACTATTGTTGTTACGTTTATAAACTCGCTTAAAAGTAGAATCATCAATTTCAACAGAAATTGTAAGCTGATCTTTTCCGTAAGTAAGATCGTCAAGTGTAACCAAACGTCCTTGGGTAATAACCTTGAGGCAGTCAATTAATGATGTTTTTCCACTATCGTTCTCACCAACTATTATTGTTAGGCTTTCATCAAATGTGATTTCAAAATCGACTAAGGATCTAAATCCATCAACTACCAGACGCTTTATTCTCAAAATTTCACCTTGTATCTATTTGAATGGAATCATTTTAGTGGTAATAAAATTTCAGCATTGATAATTATCTCTTATATGATTATTGTAGTAAGTTCCTTTGGATTTCGATTCTAATAATTCTTGAAATATGTGTTTTGGAACTTGACAAAAATCATAGGCTTTACCTTGTTTAAATTTAATTTTCATTTGTTGTGTAGACTCGTCATATCCAATTTCAAGAATTGCGCTAGAGTCAACGGATTGCATC
The DNA here is from genome assembly GCA_012031415.1 of Leptolyngbyaceae cyanobacterium SM1_4_3. Classification (GTDB taxonomy): domain Bacteria; phylum Cyanobacteriota; class Cyanobacteriia; order Elainellales; family Elainellaceae; genus JAAUTN01. The sequence continues at coordinate 11,056 of JAAUTN010000215.1, forward strand.
TCCATAATTTATTCCTTCAATCAATAAACTAGTTCGACTAAGTTAAATTCAATGATTCAGAAATTGGGTTTAGGCAGTGGTTTTCAGACACCATATATCTACTGCACTCTGATTTGTGTAGGTATAACGGTGAAGTTGTGCGGCGGCAGATAACCTTGAACTCTCACCGATAACCTCTGTACCGTCCGCACCAACGCATTGTTATGCTGCCGCCGCCATCGCACAATCTTATTATTTCTTTCTTGGTTACAAAAGCTCATCGTCAACAAGTCTTTGAGTACTTCTTGTAAGCAACTCTTGTGCATCTCGCTGATTTCTAACTGTTAATAAGGTTTGAAGAATTGGTTCAAGATAATACTTAGCATCTTGGTAACCACGTTTTTTGAGTAGAGAAATTTGTTCAGGCGAAAAATCTAACATAGCGGAAAAATCCCCTATAAAAGGGATATTTAACTTATTCATGAAATCAACAGGGCGAATTTCAATTATTGTCTGATTTGGAAAATCATGACGATCCCAAACCGAAGCATTCTCCAAATGAATAACAATGGCATGAGTGATTCCTCTCGCTGCCAATGCACCCAAGGGAACGTTATCAGCCAGTCCACCATCAACATATAAACGATCTTCGACTGCACGCTTTGGAAACGCAAGAGCTGGTTGACTGACAAAACTCCTAAAATCACTGATATCCCGTAGGTTGGGTGAAGCATTGCGGCACCTAACAGAATCGAGGCAGGAGTTGGGCTTCGCTTTGCTCCACCCAACCTATATCAAAAGAT
>JAAUTN010000028.1 GCA_012031415.1 Leptolyngbyaceae cyanobacterium SM1_4_3
GAAAACCTTTGACCCTAACCATGTCAGCGTCGTGGAGGGGGGGATTAGAGGTCAGCAAGGCGGTTTTGGCTAGAAAAGTTTGACCATATCTTTTTACAGGCGGTACAGCGATCGGCAAGATTGTGATGGCCGCCGCCGCTCAACATTTGACTCCCGTGACGCTAGAGCTAGGCGGCAAAAGTCCCTGTATTGTCGATCGCAACATTTCCCTAGAAGATGCTGCCAGACGCATTACCTGGGGCAAGTTTATCAACGCGGGGCAAACCTGCATTGCGCCCGATTACCTGCTGGTCGATCGCCAGGTCAAGCCCGCTCTGCTCACCGCGATTCAAGCCTGCATTCAAGAATTCTACGGAGACGATCCGGCAAAAAGTCCAGACTTTGCCAGAATTGTTAGCCCTAAGCAGTTTTCGCGATTAGCAAACCTGTTGGAGAGCGGCAAAATTTTGGTGGGCGGTGCAACAAATGAGCAAGAGCGCTACATTGCGCCAACGGTGATGGATCAGGTTTCGCCTGACGATCCGGTGATGCAAGAAGAGATTTTTGGGCCAATTCTGCCCGTGATCGAGTATGAGGACGTGGGAGAGGCGATCGCCCTGATCAACAGTAAACCTAAGCCCCTAGCGCTCTACCTGTTCTCTCGCGACAAACAGCTACAGCAGCGAGTTTTGCAAGAAACTTCTTCTGGCGGAGTTTGCATCAACGATACGATTCTGCACATTGGTGTTCCAGAGCTTCCCTTTGGTGGGGTTGGTGACAGCGGCATCGGCAGCTATCACGGCAAAGCTAGCTTTGATACTTTCTCTCACCCAAAAAGCATTTTACAAAAGTCCTTCTGGTTTGGGCTAAAAATCCTGTACCCACCTTATGCAGGCAAGCTAGATTTACTCAAAAAGGTCTTCGGTTAAACGCTACTGTTCTGACCGGAGTTAGCAACATCAGCCGAGAAAAACAGATATGGCTCAAGAACTGACGCTGATTGTTGAAATGGTTACGGTTCTTGGATCTGCCACCCTTGCGGGGTACGTCGCAAATCGCCTAAATCAGCCTGTGCTGTTGGGCTACTTGCTCGGCGGAGTTGTTGTGGGCCCGGCAGGTTTTGGGCTAGTCAGGCTGGAAGGCGACATTGCAGTTTTATCTGAAGTCGGCGTAGCGTTGCTGCTCTTTACCCTGGGGGTCGAATTTTCTTTAGCAGATTTGCTCCGGTTTCGGCGCATTGCGCTGGGCGGCGGCTCGATTCAAATCCTGCTGACTACGCTTTTGGGCGGCGGATTAGCCTACGCGACAGGTTGGGTCGATACAGTGCCGACTGCTATTTTTCTGGGAGCGGTGCTTTCCCTTTCTTCGACGGCGGTTGTGCTAAAAAGCCTGATCGAGCGAAACGAGGTGCCGACGACCTACGGACAAGTCATGTTGGCAATTTTGATTGCTCAAGATTTGGGGCTGGGGCTAATGCTGGCCGTTTTGCCTGCCCTGACTCAGCCGCCAGAGGCGATCGGCGGCGCACTGATCAGCGCTCTGTTAAAATCCTCGCTGTTTATTGCCGTAGCGCTAGTGGTGGGAATCTGGCTGATTCCACTGATTATGCGGCGTGTAGTCAGGACGGGTTCACAGGAGGTGTTCATTCTCACGATCTTTACCCTTTGCCTGGGGGTAGCGCTGTTGACCTCTGTGTTGGGTCTGGGAATCGCGATGGGCGCTTTTGTGGCGGGGCTGATGATCTCAACGGTTGAATCCGCAGATCAGGCGCTAGATAAGGTCTTGCCCATGCGCGATGTGTTTTCGACGCTGTTTTTTGCCTCAATTGGTTTGCTGATTGATCCCCTGTTTTTGCTGGAGAATATCTGGATACTGCTGGGGTTGGTGGCGATCGCCATGATTGGCAAGGCTCTGATCGTCACGGGCGTTGTCCGGCTATTTGGTTATTCTCTCAAAACCTCACTCACCGTTGGACTGGGGATCAACCAGATTGGTGAGTTCTCCTTTGTTCTAGCAGGAGTCGCCCAAAGCCTGGATTTGTTCTCTCCCCGGCTCTACGGATTGACCGTTGGAACGACGGCGGTAACGCTATTGATTACACCATTCCTGCTCAAAGCGTCTCCCTACTTGTTTAACACGCTGGAAAGGTTGCCCCTGGTGGGAGCAATGCTGCGGGGCACTGAGGCTCCTCGCGCAATGGCAGTTGAGGAGGGCATTGCCGATCATGTAGTCGTGGTGGGCTATGGCAGGGTTGGACAAACCCTTGTGCGGCTTCTGCATTCACAGGGGCATCAAGTTCTGGTGATTGATAACAATGAGGCGACGGCTCAAGCTTTGCGCGACCAGAATATTCCTTATCTTTACGGCGATGCATCCAGTGAGTTGCTGCTACAAAAGGCGCGTCTGTCTAAAGCAAAAGCGTTGGCGATCGCCTTGCCTGACCCCCTGGCCACTCGACTGACGCTCAAGCGGGTGTTAAGTCTGGCTCCCGACCTAGATACAATCGTTAGAGCGCACATCAACCAGGAAATTGACGTACTCTACCAGCTAGGAGCGCAAGAGGTTGTTCAGCCTGAGTTTGAGGCAGCTTTAGAAATGGGGGCGCACCTGTTGCTAAATCTGGGTAGCCAGCCCACCCACGTTTTGAAGATGATCAACACCTACCGTGCCAGACGCTATCGCGACATTCTGCCTCAACGGGCTGAACTGGTTTCGACTGACCTGGAAACTGCAATGGAAGGGCTTCAGGGAGAATGGTATGCGCTGGTGCCGAGTTCTCCCTTGAATGGGTTAACCCTGGCGGAGGCTGACATTCGCCACAAAACTGGTGTAACGATCATGGCGATTCGGCGCGGCAAGGAGATAAACCGCTATCCAGATGCAAGCACTTTGCTGTTGGAGGGCGATCGCCTGCTTGGAGTTGGCAGTCCACCAGAACGCGCTGCTTTCAAAAATCTAATCAGCGGAATCCTTTGAGCCAGCCAGCAACGAGTGAATGAGCATTCCCAAGCTGAGCCTTGATGTTCTTGTTATAACCTTTCATAAGATCTTGAACTGACTGAATCTGCTCTCTATATTTAGCCAGAGGATCTAAGCTTGACTGAAGTTGCTCGAATTGTTTAAGCCACTTTGTTGGGTCTTGAGTAGATCGAAACTGGTCGGTATGCTTGATTAAATTAGCTGTGTCTTGGGTGAATTGTTGTTCATTATCCTGAAGCCCAATCTCTCTTGCCTCCTCAATAACTTCTGGTTCATTAGAGAGGTTAAGAAAGATACCAGCTCGTTCTAAAAATCTTTTCCCCCTGGTTTTAGGGGTGTAGCAGTAAACATTCAAAAGAATATTGGTGTCAAATGAAAAAACGCAACTGTTCCAGAGATGATCAAATTCCTCCTTTGTAGGTCTGTAGTATCCACGAAATAAGTCCCGCGTATTAAGATTTTGTTCCTTGTGAAACTACCAGCATCTAAGCTATCAATGCTCATTAAGTTACCTAACAAGCATCGATACATTTTAGCCTCACTTATCCGATCGCACAGGCAACGGTGTATCCAGAATCTCCATCAGCAGATCCAGACGAGAGGTAAGTGTCAAACTTAAAGCTTTAACCAGCCAAACACATCCTCTACCGTTAGCTGTAAATTAGCGGCCAAGGATGAAACAGGGATTAATTCGTCTGCTTCTTGCAGGAATTCAGGTTGTTGTCCTGATGGGTAAATGAGGAGCGATCGCTCCTCTGGATCAATCAGCCAACCCATCTGGCAACCATGCTTTAAGCAGTACAAAATATTTCCAGTGACTTTGGTTGGGCTTTGATCGGGTGATAAGATTTCGATCGTCCAATCTGGACAAATTGGGAAGACATTGGCAATATCACCATTGTCATCGACTGGAATCAAATTCCAGTCAAAGACAGATACATCAGGTACGATCGACCTGCCACCAAATGTACACCGCAATTCCGGGAAAGCATGGGCGATTCGTTGCTTTTTGACTACAGCATTGATTGCCGTAATCAGTTCACCCTGGATAATACTGTGCTTCCCCTGTGGCATTGGTTTTTGAATAATGCGCCCATCAATGTATTCACTGACTGGCTTGGTTTCTGGTAACTTCAGAAACTCCTCTAGCGTGATAGTTTTCTCTGGAACTTGTACCATCAGCAACATCTCCTTTGCCCAAAATCAACACAGCAGAGCAGAAAGGGCATGGCTTACTAAATTAATGAGTCATACTCTATTTTAACCCTACTTATCTTTCCGCACAGGTAGCGGTGTATCCAGAATCTCCATCAGCAGATCCAGACGAGAAGGGTGCATACCTGGACAAAAACGATAAGAAAGTCATCAACAAAATTGCTATAGAAGGGGTTCAGTAAGATTCCGTGTTAGTGAATATTCTCATCTGGAAATATTGGCGGTATAGCTCGCAGCTAACGGTTACTTTGTCTCCCGAATAGCTGGTTAACCCCATACTATTGAGTTGATGAGCAAAGCTTGATTCTAACTGCATCAGTTGACGGGCGCTCAGGAGGGTACGAAAGGTTCGCAACAGATCTGGCTGTTGTTTAAGGATTGTCCAATGACGCTGTAAATGATAATGATAAATTCCTGTAGGGGTTGGAGCCGCTTCCAGAAGTTGATTTAAGGTATGTTCTTCTCGACTGAGATGATAGAGAGCCGTATGGATCAGAGCAGGATGCCCGCCCACCACCGCCATCAGTTGTTTGGCTGCTCCATCGCTCCAATTCAAGTTATAACACTGAGCAAGATGCTGTACTTGAGCTAAGGTGAATCCGACGAGTTGAGTTGCTAACCCGACATTAAAGGGAGATTGATTGAGTTGTAGGGGAACGTACACCTCTGTAGAGTGAGCGATAATTAGCCGCAAATTTTGCCAAATCGGAACTCGTTTTGCCTCTTCATACCAGGAGCGCAGTAGGGGTAGAACATCTTGAGCAACTTGCGGATATTCAAAGAGATGATTGAGTTCATCCAGTGCAAGAACGATAGGTGCTTTGATGTTCTCTAATAAATGCTGCCGTATGTACAAAGTACAACTAACTTTGCTGCCGATATCTTCATCCCAGTAGTCGTCCAATTTTGGCTCAAGCTGCAATTGACGGGTAATGCTGGCACACAAGCTGCGGAGAAATCGATTCAGGTCGGCGCAAATTACCTGATCCATCTGCTCTAAATTCAAGTAAACGGTTTGATATCCCTGTCGCTGAGCATGATCTAACACGCGCAAAAGCAGTGATGTTTTTCCCATTTCTCTAGGTGCTTTAATCCGTACCAGTGCGCCTGGTTTGCAGATTTCGTCACTCACTTTTGATTCAATCGGTGGGCGCGAAATATAAAAAGGTGAATCGATGGCGATCGCCCCACTGGGAAACGCTGGGGTAAATGTTGAGTTGGGGGCAAAAGATAAAGCGGGAGGGTAAAGCTGCTTCTGCGATTTGAAGTGAGAGGTTGATGCGGTATATTCCTCTAACAGAACGCGACAATTTTTCTTTGTCAAGCGTTGCCCAACTAAATTTGAGAGTCGGTGCAAAAGTTCAGGTGCAACTACATTAGTCAAATAGCCAGGACTATATCCAACTTCTTCAGCAATTTGGGTGTAAGTTTGATGTCGCCAAATTCCACGTAACAGGAATGTCTCCGCTGAATTAAGCGGACGGCTTTGCCGGACAGCTAACTTATGGTTGAGACTCTCGATGAGGGTGTCAACAGTCATAGGAGATTCATCGGCCGAAGGGATGAGGTTAAAGGTATTTTAAGGCATCGCATGAAATTTTTCATGAGGTATCTTGAGGTATCCTGATGTATCTGATGAGATTTAAGGATTGTTTGATATAGGAGTATAGCGCTATTCAATTAAGGAACAATAGGTCAGTCGCTTTAATCGCTGTTTTTTGCCTACCCATTAGTATCTCAAGCTCTTTGTATGAATCAATATCAGGTTGGCGGCAGTCTGAGTCAGAATCATCCTTATTATGTAAGGCGACAGGCAGATGCCAACCTCTATCGGGCATTAAGCAGTGGTCAATTTTGTTATGTGTTTAATGCTCGTCAAATGGGCAAGTCTAGCTTGATGGTACGAGTATTAAATTTGCTGCAACAAGATGGCGTTTGCTGTGGTGCAGTTGATTTGTCTCGTATTGGTAGCGAAACCGTGACAGTGGAGCAGTGGTACAAGGGGTTTGTTGTAGAACTGCTGCAAGCGTTTGACTTATGCCACTGGGGGAACCTGAAACAATGGTGGAATGAGCGATCGGAGCTATCTCCGGTGCAGCGGTTGGGACAGTTCATCGAAGAGGTTTTGCTGGTAGAGGTAAAACACGAACAACACCCGCAACCCAGGCTGGTTCTATTTCTGGATGAGGTAGACAGTATTCGAGGTTTGAATTTCTCACTGAATGATTTTTTTGGATTAATTCGTGCTTGCTATAACCGTCGCAGTTTGAAGTCTGACTATCAACGGTTGACATTTGCATTTCTGGGGGTTGCTACGCCATCTGATCTTATGACCGATCATCAAAGAACACCGTTTAATATTGGTCGAGCAATCGATTTATGCGGATTGCAACAGGCAGATGCTCAATCGCTGGCGCAGGGGTTAGTGGGTTGGGTTCATAATCCATCATTAGCCTTGCAAGAAGTTTTGATATGGACGGGTGGGCAACCGTTTTTGATGCAAAAGGTCTGTCAGTTGCTAGTCGAGCATCCCTCAACACAATTCATTACTGATCCCGATCATATTCATCAACTGATTCAGAAATTTATCGTTCAAGCTTGGGAGTTCCAGGATGAACCGGAGCATTTACGGACGATTCGCGATCGCCTTCTAAAAGATTCCCGCTTAACTGGAAAACTATTAGGTCTCTACCAGCAAGTTTTGAAGAATGAAAGTGTAGAGTTTGATGGTAACCGCGAACAGATTGAGCTTCTGCTCTCTGGACTGGTGATTAACCAGCAGGGGCAACTGGTCGTTAAAAATCCCATTTATCAAGCTGTATTTAATCTGGATTGGGTACGTCACCATCTAGCCCAGTTGCGCCCTTATGCCGCATCTCTCGATGCCTGGATTAGTTCTGGTAGCGATGAATCTTATTTGCTGCGGGGGCAGACGCTACAGAATGCTTTGACCTGGGCGTTAGGTAAAAGTTTAAGTCATGAGGACTACCAATTTTTAGGAGCGAGTCAAGATCTAGCGAAACGGGAAGCACAAACGGCTTTAGAAGCAGTGGAGCAGGCAAGCCAGATATTAGCAACTGCCCGACAACGGGCTAGCCAAGAAGTACAAAACCGCCGCATCGATTGGCGTTGGCTCCCGTGCATGACGTTGAGTATCGCGGTTCCTCTTTTACTGCTGCGGGGTTTGGGATTGCTGCAAGGGTTGGAATTGAATCTGTTTGATCAATTTGTGCGCTGGCGACCTTTAGAACCGAGCGATCGCCGCATTGTAATTGTTGCAATTGACGAGCAGGATATCACCCAAATTGGATATCCAATGTCGGATAAAGTACTAACGCAGGCAATTCAGGTCATTCAGACGCAAGAACCACGAGTCATTGGGCTGGATATCTACCGGGATTTACCTGTTGAACCAGGACACGCAGACCTGATGCAGGTGTTTCAATCCACACCAAACCTATTTGGGATCGAGAAAGTGTTAGGAAATCGGGTTGCCCCGCCGCCAGTGTTGCAACAAAAACAACAGGTTGGATTTGCCGATCAGGTTGAGGATGCGGATGGTAAAGTGCGTCGGGCACTGTTATCAGTGAGGACTGAAAACACGTCACAGTATGGACTGACCGTAAAACTGGCGCTGGATTATTTGGCGATTGAAGGACTCACTTTGAAGCCGTTGGATGCAGACGGGCGACGATTTGAATTAGGTGAAGCAATTTTTGAGAGGTTTGAGCCATATGATGGCGGTTACGTCAATGCTCCAGCCGGACAAAGTTACCAGATTTTGCTCAATTTTCGCGGCACTGAGGCAAATTTTCTCACGCTTCCATTGCGGCAAGTTCTAAACGGGCAGATTCCTGCTGACCTGTTTCGCGATCGCATTGTCTTAGTTGGCTACACTGCTGAAAGCATTAACGACCGCTTCCGAACTCCCTACAGCGGCAGTTGGTTTAATCCAATGCAGCCAATCAACGGTGTCACACTCCAGGCAAATATTGTGAGTCAACTAGTCAGTGCTGCTCTGGATGGGAGACCTTTGTTTCGCGTCTGGGCTGAACCACTGGAATGGTTCTGGGTGCTACTGTGGTCAGGAGTTGGCGCAATGGTGAGTTGGTCATCGCGATCGCCCCTAAAACTAGCAATTGGCATTCTGCTAACCACTGGTGGATTAATCAGCGGCAGCTATTTCGCTTTTCTGTCGGGCTGGTGGATCCCTGTAGCACCGACGCTAATAGGATTGTGGGGAACAGCGATCGCCATCCTCATCATCACGGATAGACAGCGCGATCGCCTCCAGTTTCAACGCACACTCACCTTGCTATTGGAGGCACAAAAAGACTATCCCACCGCTGGACGGATTGCGATCGAATACCTAAAACAATCCGAAGCAAAAGAAAATCAGGTAGAGATTGAGCGACAACTGCATCAGTAGATTGGTCATTGGTCATTGTTTACTGGACAGGATAAAGTGTTAAACCCCTGTGTTCCTTGAATTTGAGGGTGTTGTGCTACTAAAACAACCGTGCCAGTGCGATCGACTATCCAACCTTGTGCCTCGGCGATCGCCCCTTCCCCTTCTTCCCTTGCTTCCCCTGCTTCCGCCCCGCCCCGCTCATCCTGCCAAACCACCTGCCCCATCAGCGGCTGTCGCGGATCTTCTGGCAACCCACCCCGCCCCGTGATTGCAAACGAACTTTCCTCATCCGCTGGACACGTCGCCGCTATCAGTTGGCTGGAATCGGTGAAATCATTGGGCAACGCTGTAACTCCCTGTGTTGGATCAAGATCAGGAGTTTGAACGGCAACAGATCCCGTGTCAATCGTTGGATTTGCCTGAGAAAAGGCTGTGATGTCATTGGTTTGCAGCCGCTGTGGATCGAGCGGATTGATGGGATTGAGTAGGCGCTGCAAGTCTTCACGAGTCCGGACGTTAAATCCATAGATGCCTTGAGCAGACAGTGTGATTTGCCCACCTGAACCCTCCTCGGCGTTGGCAAAAATATCATTATTCTCATTGAAAGGTGAGACAATGAAGCCTGAACCTGCATCAATGTTAATGTTGCCCCCCATGCCAGCACTCTGAGCATTTGTAGTAATAGTGCTGTTGTTACGAAGGATGAGGAAGGGCGATCGCAAATCAACATTTCCCCCACCGCTAACCGTGCCAGCATCTATACTAGCTTGGTTATCCAGGTGAATTCTACTCGCTTCAACAGTCAATGAACCTGCACGACCTGAGCCGATGCTGTTGACAGCCAGTGCTGCACCATCACTCAGCAACAGCGAATCACTCGTAATGTTGATGCTACCTCCATTGCCATTGCCATCTGGAAACACCCCACTGGCTGCTCCACTCCCTCCATCAAAACTAACCGTATCGCGAGCATTAATAATCACATTGCCGGCATTCCCTTGTCTATTAGTAGCAGCAATCAATCGCGCATTGTTGGTGAAAAACACAGAATTTGCGGTAATACGAATATCTCCACCGTTACCCCGTGCCGTCCTGCCATCCGGTGAACCATCCCCCACTGAACTGAAAGCAGAACTGGCAATCTGTAACCTGGGGTCACTGCCATCAAAGCGAACCGTATCACGAGCGGTGATGATAATATTGCCCGCGTCACCAATCCCCTGAGTGAGAGTAGCCAGTTGTGCCAGACTTGTAACCGATACTGAACCTGCGGTAATCCTGATTTCTCCTCCCCGTCCTTGCCCCGTAGGGGTTACTACGCTAAACGCTTGAGAATAGTCAAAGCTGACGGCATCACGAGCTTCAATGGTGATATTACCTGCATTTCCAATCCCATAAATTCTCGAATACAAACCCGCACCGTTAGTGGCAGAGAATGACTCTGTATTGAGGCTAATGTTGCCGCTATTCCCGATCGCCCCAATTGCCACATCGTTCGTAACCGTACTGGCATCCAGGTTGACTGTCGTTGCATTGATTTCAATATTCCCTGCCCGTGAGCCAACAGACCCTAACCCTGGAGCAATTCCCGCTAGCAAACTGCTAGTTGTCATACTCACATTTCTGCCATGAAAAGTAATGCTGCCACCATTTCTTGAACTAACATTTACTAGACTATTTCCTCTCAAAAACACATCGCCGCTTGCCAACCTATCAGGAATGTTCAATCGCCACTCCTGCCCCCGCTGTGCCAAACCGACCATTCCCGCACCATCTACCCCAACTAGCTCTACTCGTCCGCCCGGTGCTTCTAAGCTACCACCCTCTAACCTCACCCGATTGCCCACCAGTGCCAGCGTTCTACCCGGTTGCACTTGCAGCCCCTCTCGTCGAGAATTGAGCGTAATGGTGTAAACACCACTAGCAGAGCGAACAGTTGGAATAAGCGGAAACTCATCCCAACCACTCAGGGAAAATGCAGCACCAGAACCATTTGGAGTTTCTACGGCATCAAAAATATCACCCTGTGAACTGCGAGGGTCGTTATCATAGCTGGAGATGCCCAGGTAATAGATACCAGAACGATCAGGAATAAAGGGTTGATATAACGGTAGGGTAGATTGAAATCCAACGCTATCGGTATTGGCAAAGAGTCCCAAGCCATTGCTATCAAACAAAAACAGCTGAGTATTGATAGAAGTTCCTCCCACAGTGCTGGCTGTGAAAGGTTGTCCTTCAGTTAAAAACAGTTGATATAAGTCCACATCAGTTTCAGGGTTTAGGTTACCAGAGATCGCGTCAAACGCCACTTCAGAAGTTGGGCTATTCACTGTTTGGGCAGTCCTTAGAAGCTGCCCTGCATCACCCATTTCATTAAACGGGTTAGTTGAGCGTGGAACCTGTCCCGCCTGCACGATAATATCTCCCTCTCCTCCATTAAACTGAAGCCCAATTGGCACACTAATCGTGAGGAGAGGAGTCGATGAAGGATTAGCTGCACTAAACTCGACCCCATCTGCAAAACGAATGCTGCTGGCTGTACTAGCAACAAACGAACCCCGAATATCGAGAGTGGCATTAGGTCCAAAAAGGATGCCATTGGGGTTGAGCAGAAACAGATTGGCATCACCTAACACACCCAGCGTTCCCCGGATATTTGAGCGGTTAGAACCTGTCACCCGCGACAAGATGTTTTCCACCCCCGTAGGATTGGTGAAGTAGACGCGCTGTAAATTGCCAACGTTGAATTCTTCAAAGCTGTGAAATAGATTGCCACCACGACGTGCGCCCCCTGCAATGACATCAGAAGCTTGCCCTACTGGATTCACACCTGAAGTAATGACCGAGTTTTCTGAACCTAAAGTGTTATCTGGTAAAAGCTGAGCAGTAGACGGCAATGCTGGAAAGAAAACTGCCCCTGTCAAAACTGCAATAGTTATTGGATGCTGAATGCCTTGTTTCCATCGTTGAGCCATACTGCACCTTCTAATGATAAACATGACGTTGCTGATACGAGCTTATGAGGTTTTGATGAGATTTTATATGAGTTTTATGGGTTTGTAGAACTAGGACGACCTGACATGATGAAGAGCATTAAAGCAACAGCCGTAGAAGCGGCACGTTCCTTAACCCTAGCAGGACTTATGCACTGCCTTGTGGAATGAGGAGTTTAAGTTCCCCTACTCGCACGGCGATCGCCATTACTTTGCGCTCTATGTGCATAGGTTCTGCCTAGTCTCTATTGTGCAGGCTGATTCGCAAGTCAGAGAGTTTTGATAAGGTGAGCCACGATGAAACGGTCAAACTCTGAGCAGAAATATCATTCGAGTTCGTGCAAATTCTAAATTTCAAGGTGCATAGGAATGTTAACTCCCACTACTCCAACTGTTGACGGAATTGATGAAAATAACCTCTCTGAGGGGGAACGCAACGTTTTATTAGTGTTGAGAAATTTGCCAACTGATAAATTTAATGCACTGAAAGAGCGCTTTGGGTTAAGTCATCCAAGCTATATCGGGCCAATGACACTTGATGTCTTTGTTCAGTTTGCTAAGTCAAAGAACATAGACATTTCTACAGAAGGCATTAGTGCGTTCAAGCGAGCTAATGGACTAACAGATACAGGAGATTTTGAAGGAAGGATTGGCCCAACCACAGCAATGGCTTACTATGAGCAACTGAGCAAGAAAGAATCCAACTTAAATCAGGAACTTGTGAACGTTGCAGCAGCTTATGTAGGAGTTCGAGAACAAAGACATAATAGAGGGTCAGAAGTAGAAAAGTTTCAAAAAGCAGTGGATGGACAAGCGGTAGGGGAACCTTGGTGTATGAGTTTTGTGCAGTACTGCATTAAAGTGGTTGAAGAAAATTGCCAGGTGAATTCTGAAGTCTTTAAGTCAGAACATTGTATAACCGTTTGGAATCGATCTTCACAGAACTTGAGACTATCTGCACCTGAAGTGGGATGCCTTGTCATTTGGCAAAAAGGGCAAACAACAAGTGGACACGTTGGCATTGTTGAAAGAGTAAAGAGCCAAAGCAGTTTTACAACAATTGAGGGAAATACTGGTGGAAGTAGTACAGGAAATCAGCGAGAAGGAGAAGGAGTTCACCGCAAGCCCCGCGACATGAATGGATGGGGATCAACAAGAATTATTGGTTTTCTAAAGGCATTTTAAGAAGACGTAATCAGTGTTGCAGAATTATTGAAGTGGTTATTATTTTTGAACTTAAGATAGGCGATCGCCCATTATATTAACGCTTCAAAAGCCGTTTATTTGACCCAAAAGCTGATTCTTTCTTGCAAAAGAAATAGATAAAGCAAAATAACATAGGCACGGGTATTTCTCTCTTCTCAAAAAACTGTAGGAGGATATATGGTAGAAAATGCAGTTAAACTTTTCTTCTCCTATGCTCATGAAGATGAGGCACTGCGGGATAAACTGGCGAAGCATTTGAGTAGTTTAGAGCGGCGCGGCATCATCTCTAACTGGCACGATCGCAAGCTTGCTGCTGGCAGTGAGTGGGACAATGAGATTAAATCTCAGCTTGAGTCTGCGGACATTATTTTGCTGCTGATTAGTTCAAATTTCATGGCTTCTAAGTATTGTCATGAGGTGGAAATTCCGATAGCGTTGAAGCGGCATAACTCAAGAGAGGCTTGTGTAGTGCCAGTTATATTAAGTCCTTGTGATTGGTACGACGAACGTTTTGCAAAACTGCAAGCTTTTCCCAAAGATGGTGAACCTGTAACGCTTTGGAAAGACCCTGATGCAGCTTTCACCAGTGTTGCTCAAGGCATTCGATCGGCAGCAGAGCGTTTAAGAGAATATCGAGATCAGCAGTTAAAGCAAAAAGAAACTGAGTTAGAAAAGAGAGAAGCAAATAGGGAACGATACCGTCAAAAGGTTGAAGAGTTTCTTTCCGACGATGAAGAGATTTCACCTGTGGAACGTTTAACTCTGAGAGATCTTCAACATGAGTTAAATTTAACACCTGAAGAGGTGGAGGAGATTGAGGATCATGCCTGTAAGCCTTACAATGAGTATCGAGAAAGCCTGGAAAGGTACGAGAAAGACTTAAGGAAATTAGTAGAACAAGGCTATTATCCGTTTAGTGAACAGATTGACAGAGATCTGGAAAACCGTCAGAGATACTTAGGGCTAAAAACTGAAGATGCTATCAAAATCTCGAAGCCAATTCTTGATGAGGCTGAGTTAATTCATCAAGTTAAGCAAGAACAGTGGGCTGAGACGGAAAGACTTCAGAAACTAGAACAGCAACAGAAGCAGAAGCAGGAGGAGTACAACGCTAAATTAGAACGCTATAGACAAGAGTTCGCTAAAGCTGCCAAAGCAGAATATCCGCTCAACCAGTATGTTGTAGAGAATCTGAAGAAATTTCAGACTCAATTAGAACTTAAAGACGAAGATGTTGCTCAAATTGAGCAATGGATTTGTGATTCAGTAGAGTCAAAGCAGCGGGAAAAACCAAAGCAGCAGCCTGAAGCGGAGCAGCAATATCAAACTGATGAGCAGCATAAACAGATATTTGAATTTGATGTTATTACTGTTAACAAGAAAGGTTTGGAGACTCACCATACCCGGAAAACAACAGAGTTTTTTGCTGAAGATTTGGGAAATGGACTTCTCCTAGAGATGGTTAAGATCCCATCTGGAACCTTTGAGATGGGATCACCTAAAGACCAGGGAAACAGTGCCGAGCGTCCTCAACATTCTGTCACGGTATCCGCTTTTTTCATGGGAAAATTTCCGATCACTCAGGTGCAATGGCGAGTTGTGACTGGTTTACCTAGAGTTAATGTACATCTTGATCCTGAACCTGCAAATTTCAAAAGAGACAATCGCCCAGTTGAGCAAGTTTTCTGGTATGAAGCGGTAGAGTTTTGCGATCGCCTCTCCCAAAAACTGGACGTATTTACCGCTTGCCCACCGAGGCAGAGTGGGAATACGCCTGCCGCGCCGGAACTACTACCCCGTTTCATTTTGGTGAAGCACTCCCCGAAGGATTTCCTAATTGCAATACAGGAAATGTAGTTACTTTTTACACCAAAGCGCTCTCCAGTTCAACCGCTAATGTGGGCAGTTTTAACTTTGCCAACGATTTTGGGCTATACGATATGCACGGTAATGTTTGGGAGTGGTGTCTCGATCATTGGCACGACAACTATCAAAACGCGCCTTCAAACGGGCAAGCCTGGGTTTCTAAGGATGAGGGGCAATCGAGAGTCTTGAGAGGAGGGTCGTGGGATTATTCTCCTCGTGACTGCCGCTCAGCATCTCGGATTAGGTATGCACCTAATTTTCGTCTGAATGTTATTGGATTTCGAGTGGTGATGGAACAGTTTGAGTGAATTCGCACAACAACAGAGTAGTCGTTGTGGACGAGAGAATACACAGATACCGTTAGTGCAATTGCAAATACTTTAAGGAGAAAATCATGGTTGCATCACAGAGACCAAAAGGCGTAACGTTTCTTGCTTGGTTAGCCATCATTGGTGGTATAGGCAATTTCTTGTATGGGATATATCTACTTTTACCAACAGATGGCGGTTCGCTAGTATCTGAGGGCTTTGGACAACTAATCTTGTGTGTTTTGAACATTATCTTTGGCATCGGTGCTTTGGCATTGAAACCCTGGGCTTGGGGCTATGGCATGGGGGTTCAAGTTCTAAGTATTATCGGACATTTAATTAAT
This sequence comes from Leptolyngbyaceae cyanobacterium SM1_4_3, assembly GCA_012031415.1. Classification (GTDB taxonomy): domain Bacteria; phylum Cyanobacteriota; class Cyanobacteriia; order Elainellales; family Elainellaceae; genus JAAUTN01. The sequence goes on from JAAUTN010000028.1 coordinate 15,302, forward strand.
TTAGGAACGTTGCCCAGCTTTTATACTGGCGAAAGTATCTTTGGAATTGCTTTCAACATTTTGATCGCATATTATCTTCTTCGCCCAAATGTGAAGCGAGTATTTGGCAAGGCTTAATTTTTCTTGTTTGATGAGTTAATTTCAATTAGATGAGTTGGGGGTGAACTTACTTAGCACGTTGCAGAACTGATTTGAGAAACGATCGCCCCCATTCGGTAGAATAGGCATACTGCTTCAGTGAGGCGATCGCGCCCTCCACTCTTTAACTACATAAATACACCGACCGTTCTACTGCTCCCCTTGGCTGCCAAGTGGCAATCAGCATCCGCTTTTGTCACGGTATGATTCTCTGTAAAGCACCGTCAGGGAGTCAGTGGTGATGAATCTTCAACCGTTGTTTGGGTTCACGGCTGTCAGTCTCTTGCTGTTGGCTGAATCAGTACCCGCGTTAGCGCAATCTGCCTCCGGAGAAACTGCCCCAGGCTCAACCTATGATGTTGGCAGAACACAGGCTTCAATCGCAGAGGTGTTGTTCAAACCTTCTGATACTGGGGAACCGCCGGATACGCGGGGAGCAGGTTCCCGGAACGATCGCCTTTGTCCTCAAGATGCGCCTAACCGTCCGGATAGTTTAAGCACTGCACCATTAGCGCTCACTGCCCTCGTTCCTGATAATCATGAGGGGTTAACCTGGGCAGAGCGTCCTACCATTTGGATTTACCTGCCGGAAACGTCGGCGCGTCAAATGGTGTTGAGTATCAGAGAGGAAGGTTCTCAGCCGCACTCCCAACAGTTTTTGCCAATTACAGGATCGGGGATCGTAGGAATCCCGCTGGAGGAAAGCGCACTGCCATTGGAAGTTGATCAATCCTATCAGTGGGCGGTAGTGCTGGTGTGTGGCGATCGCCCCAGTCCCAATGATCCGGTTGTGACTGCCTGGGTGCGGCGGGTTGCTGCTCCTGGTGAGTCTCCACAGGATGCTTTAGAACGTGCTGTCTGGTATGGGGAGCAAGGCGTGTGGTATGACGCTCTGACTGCTCTTGTGGAAGTGAGGCGATCGCAACCCACAGATCCGGTTTTTACAGAAATTTGGGTTAACTTTTTAATGCAGCCGAGTGTTGGCTTGGGAGCGATCGCTAATGAACCCTTGCAATAGAAAGTGTTTTACTGCCAATTGCCGACTAAAACGAATGGTGCCCAGTAGTAAGGATGCTGATAGTCCGGCGATCGCAGCAGCGATAGTTGCGCTTGCCGCAGTGCTTCCGCACGAGTGATACCGGGTTGTTTCAGGGCAGTGTAAAAGTGAGTGATCAGTTCTGCGGTGGAGTTGTCTTGCACTGACCAGAGCGTAGCGACTGTACTGCGTGCGCCGGAACTCACTGCGACTCCTGCTAACCCTAGTGCGGCGCGTTTATCTCCTGCTGCGGTTTGGCAGGCGCTCAGGATGAGGATTTCGATGGGGCGACGGTTTTGGCGATCGCGTGACTCTAACAGTTGGTCAAGGTCACTTACCTGAATCTGTCCTTCCCAAGTGAGCAGAAAGGTATCTTCTGCCCGTGAAGAGAATTGTCCATGAGTAGCAAGATGCACAATTGGAAAAGAAGCAGACTCCAGTTGCTCTGCCAATCGCGTTTGTGTAAAGTCCTGATTCACTAAAGCAACGGTTGGCACAAGGGTAGAAATTTGCTGGATTTCTCGATCAACACCTGGCAAAGCTGCGAATCCCTGACGTGCTTCCGACAATCCACCTGCTAGCGTTCCGAGTTCTTCTGGAGCTAAAGCTTGGGGGGGTAAGAGTTGCAATCCTGGTGTCACCGCCAGACTGTATTTTTCGATCAAATACTGCTGTCCGTCATGCAGTGCGGCTAACGGCACCCCTCGCAACACGCCATCCAGGACAAACACCACCGTCTCAACCTGACTCGCCGTTAAATCAGCTTCTATGGGGCGAATCAGCCAGTCATACAATTGTTGATGGGGACGCAAAGGTTCTGAACTGGTGACGAATGGGTTGAGAGTGGCAAAGAGATCATCAAACACTCGATCAATATCACTAGGGTCAGAGTTAGAAGATAACTCAGAGAAGTGATAGCGCAGAGGTCGGTCAGGCAGTGAAAGAATTACCGCAAGGCGATCGGGCAAAATGATTGAGTAAATTACCGCTGCATTGGGATCAGCCTGATCGATTTGTTGAGGTTTCACATCCAAACACGCTTCTCGGAAGAAATTGTTTAGTTCAGCTAGCTGGAGTGCCTCAATGACGGATCGCGCTCGCTGCAAGTTTGCCTGGGTTGGAGCATTTTCTAGCAGCAGTTGCACCAGTTCGCGATAGATAGGCTCCACCTGTTCTCGAAAGGAAAATTGAGCGTCCGGGTTGATCGCTACTAGGTCGCCTCGTAATACCGAGAGAGTATCTACTGCCTGGGTATAAGAAGCAATTGCCTCTGAGGTCTGCCCCTGTTGCTTTAGGATTCGCCCCAATTGCCGCTGCCAGGACACTGCAACGTCATCTGCTTGAATCGATTGGGCAATTTGTAGAGCTTGTTGGGTCAGCCGTTCTGCCTCTGCCCACTGGCGTGATGTTTCATAAAGATGTCCGAGTTGCCCTAAGGCGTAAGCTTCTGCCCTCAAATCATTCAAACTTCTGGCTTGGTGAGTGGCATTGGCAAGGAGTTGGGCGATCGCCACAGGAGTAGCCCCTACAGCGTTACTATCCCCATTCTCCACTTCCCCCTCTCTGCGCCCTAACTCCATCAAGCTTTCGGCTAAATTTACCTGTGCATAAACTGTTGCTCGACTAGGCGATAACTCTGCCAATAAGGATTGAACTTCAGTTAATAAAGGTAATATTTGTTGTGTTTGATTGCTTTCAACTAAAAGACTTAACAGATTCAATTGGGCTTGAAGCCGAGTTAACTGATCAGGCGCAACAGCGGCAGCTTGTTGATAAAGGCGATCGCTCTGTATTCGGGAGAGCAATCGAATTTAGCTCTTGCGATCGCGATCTCACCACATTGCCTAAAGCTAGTAGTGTATTGCTTGTATCTCCACTTAAACGTTGGGAGATCTGCAAACTTGACTGTAAAACTCTATCGCTCTCCTGTAAATCACCCAGATAAAATAGGGCAATTCCTAAACTTGTCAAACTATCAGCCTTAAGAAGGGAGTCAGGTAAAGGAGATAACTCAGCACTGATCTGGTCTAGCAGACTTTTTGCCCGCCGATATTGCCCCAAAGCTTGTAGAGCTTGCACCTGATTGAGTTGACTGCCCAGGATGCCCGTTTCATCTCCTGCTGCGGTGTAGCTAGCTTCTGCCTGCCGCCAACTTTCTAGAGCAGTTGTAGCCTGTCCAGTTTCCAGTTGACGCGCACCCTGGCTATTCAGAGTTTGGGCACGGATAAGCGCTGCATCTGTTGCCTCAGAAGAATTTGCCGCAACAGGCATGGCCCCAATTAACAACACAAGAACGCCAAACCAGAAGTTTGTGATATCTGCTGACCAAAACATCTTATTAATTGAGGATAAAACTTTTGACTTTCTCAAATCTTTTCATACTAGTAAAACGAGAACTCCAATCTAACTTAGATCTTGCAGCATAGTCGGTAGGCCCAATTTGGCAGAGGTTTGAGTGTGATTTCAAATCCATAGTTTGTAGCAATGTCAGATCGAGTTGAGATGAGTTTTAACAACTGGAACCAGAGGATAAAGGGAAACAGCACGGATAGGGCTAAATCACTCGCCGTGACACTACTCCTTTCTTTGCCAATTTGCGATCTACTGAGATTGATTTCTTTGCAAGACCAAAGCGGCGGCTGTGACAGCCGTCCCGGTTTTTTCAGCCCACAGTTACATCGCAACTATGAGCATAAACCGATGGGAGGAGGATCACATCAGAGTTGACCTATGGACACCAGAAGAACCGCTCAATATGCCTGTTTTAAGGTGGGTCAAGAGGTAGTACCAGTTGTTGGGGTAGTGATAGAACACTTAAAAAATAAGACGGAAGTGGGTTTACTTCCGCCATTCTTTGCTTGATTAAGAATTGATAATAAGTTACGAGACTGACCGTTGAATCTCCAGTCTAGTTTTTACAAACCAGGATTTTCATCTTTGTCAACTTTAGGCACAACGTCTGGACGCTCCTTGCCTTCCCAGCCCGGAGGACGCTTTGAGTTATACCAGGCGATCGAGCCGATGGTTACGGCAGCAATAAACCCGACGACATAAACTAGCGTAGCGGAAACTGGAAAATGAGGCCCAGCAACTTCCGTCATTAAAATCATTGGCTATCGGCTCCTAATATAAAGCGATTAAACCACAATACAAAAAAAACGTTAAAGAATACATCCATCTTTCTGCGTATCCGTTAACACATTTACTCGGCTGGAGCCTCTGGCGGCGGGGCAGGTTCTGAAACTGGCTCGGTTGGCACTACCACAGGCGGTAGGGGTTCTGGTGGAGCAGGTTCTGGGGCGGGAGCAGCCGGGGCAGCGGACTCTGGCGGAGCAGCCGGAACTGGGGCTGGACTGTCTCCAGAAGAGCCACCAGAGGAACCTCCGTCATTCCGCAGTCGCTCTCGCAGATCTTCGGTTTTCTCAGGTTCGTCGTTACTACGCGATCGCTCCCTGGACTCAGGTTCAGTCTGCCTGTCGCTGCGATCGCCATCGTTATTGTCGTTAGCGCTACTGGCCGATACCCGCCCTGGTCGCACAGGTTCGGCTTCAATGCTGCCTCTGCGACCTTCTAGCCGGGGCAGATCGGGAAATTCTTGAACTGGAATCCATTGCACAATCGTACCCATAAAGTCGCGCCAGGTGCGGGCGGCGGTGCTGCTGGCTCCATAGGTTGGGCGACTGTCATCATTTCCCAACCAAACGCCAGTCACAAGCTGTGGGGTGTAGCCAATAAACCAGAGATCTCTTCTTTCCTCAGAGGTGCCTGTTTTTCCTGCAACCGGGCGACCCAGTTGGGCCCGCGCTCCAGTTCCGCCCTGGACAACACCTTGCAGCATCCAAGTCATGATTGCGGCAGTGGTTTCGTCTACCACACGCTTCGGTTCAACCTCTGATTCGTAAATCACTTCGCCAGAGCGGTTAATGACTCTGACGATGCCGTGCGGCTCCACATGGTTGCCTTGAGTTGCCAGGGTGCCATAGGCGCTGGTCAGTTCTAACAGGTTGACTTCAGATGCACCTAAAGCTAGAGAGTAGGTGGGCAGTAGTTCTGACTGGATGCCCATGCTGTTTGCCATCCTGATTGCGGGGTCAAACCCAACATCAATTAAGGCTTTGACAGCGACGATATTGATAGAAGAGATTAGAGCATCGCGAATCGAAACGCTGCCTCTATAGCCTCTGCCGTAGTTTTGTGGCTCGTAGCCGTCTACGACAAATTTGGCATCTACATAGGTTTTGTAGGGGGAAGCGCCAGAGGCGATCGCCGCTGTATAAACAAAGGTTTTGAACGTGGAACCCGGCTGCCGCTGCGCCTGAGTCGCCCGATTAAACTGGCTTTCTGCAAAATCATCACCCCCCACCAGGGCTTTAATTTCACCATTGCGCGGGTCGATGCAAACCAGGGCGGCTTGCTCAAAGTTTTGTCCCGGCCCGTAGTTGGCGATCGCTTCTCTGACCGTATTTTGAGCGATTCTCTGCCATTCCAGGTTTACCGTCGTTTCAACGGTAAGACCACCCACTTCCAGTTCCTGTTCTGAAATTAACTGAGGAAGCTGCTGCTGCACATAGGAAGTGAAATAGGGAATTTCACTATAGAGCCGCTTTGGAATGCTGGGGTTAATCGTTAGTGGCGTGGCGATCGCCGCATCCATTTCAGCCTGCGTGATGAATTCTGCATCCAGCATTCGAGCTAGCACCACGTTGCGCCGCTGCTCAGCCGCCACCGAATCGACCAGAGGGGAATAAACGCTGGGAGCCGGAGCCATGCCTGCAATCATCGCCATCTCTGGCAGCGTTAGCTGATCGGCGGTCTTGCTGAAATAAATCCAGGCCGCATCTGCTACTCCATAGGCGCTAGAGCCAAGATAAACCAGATTGAGGTAATACTCTAAAATTTGCTGCTTGTCTAGCTCACGCTCGATCTTTTGGGCCAGCAGCGCCTCTCGCAATTTGCGCTGAAAGCTGCGCTCCTGTGAAAGAAAAACAATCCGGGCTAGCTGCTGGGTAATGGTGCTGCCGCCTTCTACTAATTCACCTGCTGAAACGTTAGCGACAACGGCTCTGGCGATTGCCTGGTAGTCAACGCCATTATGTTCATAAAAGTCCTGATCTTCAGCCGCCAAAAATGCTTCAACTAGCTGCGGCGGAATCTGGTCAAAAGTAAGTTTGTCGCGGGTTGCCGGACCAAGCTGCTGCAAAATAGTGCCATCTGCCGCCTTGATGGTCATCGTTCCATCGCGCACAAAAGTTAAGATATTTCCCGTATCGGGCAGCTTTTGCCCAACGGCTTGCACCGTTCGATAGGCGTAAATGGTGCTACCGCCAATTCCTACCCCAAGTCCTAGCAGTACCCATAGCCACCAGCGCTGATAGAGTGGCTTTTTGCGTCGAGGCTGGGGAGTGCCCTGCTCTGCCGACTCTAGGCGCTGGCGAGGTTTAGATTTTGTCATTGAGTGCAATTTGGCAAAAAATGGGACGGCAGAAGATTTTGAGCGCCGCCTGACTCTTTTAGCAGAAGTATTTTGACGCGAACTGCCGGAGTTTCCGGACGCTCTACTGGATTGAGTCGAGTCAGAATTGCTGAACTTAGCCGACATGGCTTTGAGCTTGGAAATAAAATCTGTCACTTCAGTTCCTCTCGCACCACCACAAGCCAAGCCGCTTCTGTCAATCTTAGGGCTTGGGAGAAATTTACACCCCGGTGTATCCAGTTCAATCTAAGTTGCTGCTTTAGGTTAGAAGCGATCGCCCTTTCCTGAGCTACAGCACGATCCCTTTGTTCTTCCGGATGAATTTATCGTCAAGTCTAGTGCATCAACGGAATGAATTCACCTGGCTGGTCAAAATCAGATTTGCTTATAAAAAACCCTGAAATTAGATTTAGTCGGTCTAAAGTCTAAAGGCTAAAGCGTGAATTCACAAGCGAGTTTGACTTGAGTTGCAGGGTATGAATTGCACCCAGACCACCCTAAACCCCTGCGTGACCCAGAGCCAGAGCCGTGACTAGCATTCCAAAAACCAGAAACGGCTGTGCGCTGGCTTGATACTTTACGTCATTTTCTAGAGGATTCCGCAAGAAATACATATCCTGAAACGTAATTTGCGGAATAATCAGCAAAATCAAGATGACAGCATAGAGATTTTGATGAATGTTGATCAGGTAAGCTGCAACTCCAGCCTGAAACACGTCAATCATCAGAACGCAAATCCAGGCTGCTGTACTGATGCCAAACATGACAGGGAGAGACTTGAGACCGAGTTGGCGATCGCCCTCCACGCTTTTGAAATCGTTCACAATGGCAATTCCCAGTCCCGCCAGACTGTAAAACAGCGTCAGCACCACAATCGTTGGGTTTAAGTCACCAAACAGGGCATGACCCGCCCACCAGGGCAACGCGATATAGCTAGCCCCCAGCGCATAGTTTCCCAGCCAGCCATTTTTCTTTAGCTTCAGCGGCGGAGCCGAATAAATATAGGACAAAAAAGAGCCGCCCAGCGCCAGCGCCGCAATTGTAGGAAATTCATGCCCCGCCCACACGTCTAGCAGGTAGGCAACGCCAAGACCCGCCCCCAACAGTACAAGAATTTGCGCCACTACCTGAGGGACAGAAATCGCGCCAGAAGGAATTGGACGATAAGGCTCATTAATCGCATCCAGGTCGCGATCGTAAAAATCATTCAGCGTTTGGGTGTAGCCTGCCAGCAGTGGACCAGATAGCAGCATACAGGCAGCAGCCAACAGCACATTTTCTAGCGTCCAGATATAGCCGCCCGACGAGGCAGCCCCGCAGACTACGCCCCAAATCAGCGGAATCCAGGTAATCGGCTTCATTAGTTGCAGCCGAATTTTCCAAATTGAAGTCTCCCCAGCCTCTGCCCCCTTCATGCCTAAAAGCTGACGAGTTTTGCTATTGCGGTTTGCAGCAGCGGGGGTCGCCGCCTCCGAGGACGAGTCTAATCCGCTGAGGGAGCCATCCTGAGTTTGCTCTGGTGAATCTGCCGAAAACTGAGGAGAAGTAGGTTCAGCCATGAGGTTAGTCCAATATGAAAAAGCTTGAAAATCAAGAACGCTCCATTTAATAGGGTAGAAGACTTCTTGCCAAAAGCACGAGCCTTCTAGCTGCATCAGGTGATACTTCTGAACTTCTACGACTTTACACAAACTTTACAAAGATCCGCCATCTTCTTCTTAATAACAAAGTTTCTGCAAAGACTGGGTGACACCCTCTCCCCTGTTCTGGAGGGCAGACTATATTCTTTGGATAACTTCTTTAAGTATTTACACGGTCGCGTCTCTACTCGGTCATTATTCACGGGCATTGCTTGCAGGAAGGTTGAAGTTTGCAGGAAGGTTTAAAATGACCCAATACACGGTTTCAGGGGCAGTTCTCTCAGATTCTTTAGCGCCTTCCACTCAATTAGGAGTTCATCCGTCCGCCTATTCTATTTCCAAGCGGCTGCTTGATATCGCAGGTAGCCTGGTGGGCTTGTTGATTTTGGCAGTAGTCTTTGTTCCTATTGCGATCGCCATTAGGTTAGACAGCCCCGGTGCTATTTTCTATGAGCAAGAGCGCTTTGGCTTGCAGGGATGTCGCTTCAAAATCCGCAAGTTTCGCTCAATGGTGCCCAATGCCGACCTGCTGAAGTCGCAAATTCCCAATGAGGCTAAGGGGCTAATTTTCAAAAACGAGCAAGACCCCAGAGTGACCAGAGTAGGAAGGTTTTTGAGAAAAACTAGCCTGGATGAACTGCCCCAGTTTTGGAACGTTCTAGTTGGGGAAATGAGCCTCGTTGGAACTCGTCCTCCTACTCCCGATGAGGTGAGGCATTATGGCGATCGCACTGGCAGCGTCTCAACGTCAAGCCCGGACTGACGGGCGAATGGCAGGTCAGCGGTCGTTCTGCAATCAAGGACTTTGAGCGCATTGTGGATCTAGATTTGCGCTATCAAAGCCGCTGGAATCCTATGTATGATCTGGTGATCATCTGGAAGACGGTTCAGGTTCTGTTCTCGCGTCGTGGTGCCTGCTAGTCAAAGGGACATAGCTATCCCCTGACCTGAATGGTGAGCGCTGTACTATTCCTCCAGCTTTCTGGTTTCCAGAGGCAGAAAAATCGTCAGCACCTCTCCTTGCTCAGGGCGCTGTCGCACGATGAGCTTGCCGCCTAAGGCTTGAAACAGGTTCTTGGTTACTGACATATTCAGGCTAAGACTGCCTGTTTCTGGCTGAAACATGAGTAACCGACCAACCGATTTAAGCCCAGTCGCAAAGCTCGATTTCGCCACTTTTCTTGCGCCTTTTTCGCTGGCAACTTCCACCTCGTCCTTTGGCTGAGACTGAAGCTGTAGCTTAAGCTGATGCCCTGCCAACATCACTTGAACCTGAATATGGCTACCGGGCGGTAGGCTGTGAGTAATTTGATCCATCAGTCCAGTTAGCACCTGATTGAGCATCGTCGGGTCGCTGACCACCAGCGGCAATTTGTGCGGCAAGATGACTTCTAAAGTCAAGCCTCGCTGACTCGCCTGCTTTTGCCAGCGGGGAACGTTCTGCTGAAACACCTGTGCTAAGGAAATTGCGGCAAGCGGGCTAAGCGGATGTTTGACGGCGGCTGTTTCTAACTCGACTGCCCGAAAATTAGACTAAAGCGATCGATTTGCTCCGTACATTCTCGGTCGATAATTTCTAACCGCTTGATCGCATCTGGGCTGAGGTCTTTTCGCTTTAGCAGCAGCCGTGTCAGGGTGCGAATGGTAGTTAGCGGGGTGCGAACTTCGTGGGCGATCGCCTGTAACAGTTCTGCGTCTGAGCCAAGTTTCGTTTGAGCCAGCTTTTCCAGGGAGGAATCGTACAGCCGTCCCTTTGTCGGTATTTTGAGTGGCGGGTTGGGTTGGGGCAGCGAATGTTGGTCGTCTCGTGGCTCAACGGTCAGGTTATCTTCCTGTCTTTGGGACGATTCTGAATAAGCCGCAGAAATTGGACGAGCCGCAGAAGAGGTCGTGTAAGAAGCCTGCCGAATTGGAGTATGAGGCGATCGCCCCCAACTTCCCAATCTATCGGCTCTGCAAATTTGCCAACATGATTTGGCTAAACCGCATCACCAGTCGATAGTCTGGCGATCTGGGTGAAAACTGCTTAACTAATGCATTCAAATGCTCAAAGGACTGAGGGTTGGTTAGCAGCAAACGAGACTGGAGCGATCGCCAAGCCTGCCAAACCACCTCAGGTTCAAACGAAAACAAGAAAGCTGGCTTTGCCTCCACATCTTCACCCAGCACCATCACCAGGCAAAACTCAGAAGCCATCACCAGGCAAAACTGCTCTGCCGCCAGCGGATCGTTGGGCAACAAAGGCAGCGTCGAAGAGGTAGAGCAAGACAGAGACACTTTGCCAGCCGCTGGCAGCAACTGAAACGGCATCAGGCTGAAAGCGCCCATCGACTCAGTAGTAAATGTCCAGGTTGAGAAACTCGCAACCAGGTCGGGCTGGTCTAGCACGGGCAACGGCCCTGATAGCACTAAACCCTGCACTTCCCGCTGGGAGGGACTCTCCCCCTCTGCATTCGCGGCCACAGGCAGACCGTCAGAAGCGGCGACGGGTCTTGATTGCAGCAGAAAGTTGAGAGCGGCGATCGCACCACACCACTCTCGTTCTGCCCTGACCCGTCGCTGTGCCTCAAAACCAGACCGTTCAGCTGCTTGAGCAGATTCGCTCACCGCTAAAATCTCACCCAGAGTTGGCAAATACCACTTATACACCTGACTCACCCAGATAGTCGCCAAGAACACACAAGTGCATCATGTTGTCTTCTCTTACGACAATAGCGGTATGCGCGGGTTAGGTGTACCCTCAAAACCGAACTGCAATGGTCGCAATCCCCGTGCAAATAGGTTGCTCTACAATAAATTTACAATTGGTTTAACAAAACCTCAACCAAACCAATTAGACGGGGCAAAAGCAGGATTCGTCTCTTGAGGAATGTGGCGATCGACCCAATCCATATTCTCCCGAAGAATATGCTCAATTCCCTGGCGAATCAAGTTTTCAATCTGAATTCGCTGCTCCAGAGAATTGCACAAAGACTTAGGATTCATCATTGCCTGATCATCCTCCTCTACAACCGTATATACTCCAGGCACCCGACACAGCACGTAGGAAATCAGCTTCTTACGTAAATCAGGAATTGAAAAGGCTTGCTGATAGGGATGATAAGGGTAAGAATCAAGTACATCCTCAGCTTCTTCTATGACTACAGGCAAAGTTAAATTGACGATTGTCTTACTCATCTTTCAACTCCAATTGAATTAATTAGAAGGACAAAAAAATTACTTTCAACGGTTTCTTAGGATGCTGATACATATCCTATCCAGCACTCTTCAAACCAAAAGGTTTACCGCTTTCCTAAACTGGGTTGATTCTAAATTTCCTCACTTCCACACCCACCTCTGAATTCCTGGATGGACTACTTGCTTGCTAGCGCGAACGATTTTTTCATCGCTCCTACAGAGAAAAAGTTTGTTTGCAAGGAGTCCATCTCTTTAAGAGAATTGCTTGAAAATTCCTCAAGGTTACGGTCGAATTTTGTGCTACGAAGCTCTTGCAAAGCTGTAATCAAATTATGCGCTGATATTTAGAAAATCCGTAAAAGAAATACTTAAAAGTTACCGTTTGTTTTCACTACTTTACAATCTTCTCAAGCCGCAGATTTGAACGGAGACGAAATCTGCTTGTCTTAATCTGAACGGCTGTGCCACCCAAGTAAAGCGGGAGCGCAGCACTACTACACTCCCGCTTTACTTGGGTGAATTTCAAACTAGATCTAGTAATAGTCTGGCTCTGATTCTGGAACTGCAAAATTGGAAGGATCGTATAAATAGCGGGTGGCTTCTTCCTCTAAACGATGAATCAGGTAAGGCTCGATGGCGTTGGTATGACGCAAGGCAGCCAAGTAACCATCCAGGTAAAGCCGAAGGTCATCAAACCGATAACCCCGGTTCCACTGTTCGGCTAGAGCGTCTGTAATTCTCTGGTAGTAGCGAATAGTTTGGGTGTCTCGAAGCATAATTGGTGTGAGAATTCTTCTACCTTATAAACACAGAATTGATTCGGACAAATTGCTGAGGCAAGTTTGAGCGATAACTCAGGGAGCCGAAACGCAAACGTCATCTTGGTCTTTTGAATGTATCGTAAAGGGGCAATTGTAAACAAGCACCTGCAAACTAGCTAGAGTTCTGCGAACTGGATTACGAAGACTTGCGAACTGCTTGTGAATGGGTAGGAGTACCCTGTTGGGGAGTAGAAATAGACTCTTAAGGGAGCGATCGCCAGTAAAACGCAGATCGAGCAAGTTTGACAAGGTTATTTCTACCATCATTCTAACTTCAGGTGTTTCTATCGACCTTCCTTCGATTGGAGTATGTCCGAACAGTGATTGATTTTCGCAGCACAAATACTTAAGCTACAGAACGCAGTAGCCCGGAGATACAGTGATGCTTAGGGTAGCAGCAGTTACAAAACCTTGACAGTTGCTCTGATAACCTTAAATCCGCTGACTACAAGGAAAGCTGGCATTGTGGGATCTGTTTGTATCCAAATTGTTGAGGGAAATCCTCATTTGCGATCGCTGCTTGGCTGGCACTTGCAGCAGGTAGGCTATTGGGTTCATCAATCGGCTGATATCCATCAAGCCAGAGAGGTGTTTCACAATCGCCAACCAACGCTGGTAATTCTAGATTCTGAGTTGCCTGATGGCGATGGGCTGGAATTTTGCCGCTGGCTTCAGCAGCAGCAGCAATCCCTGATCTTAATGCTGTCTGCCCGAAATACTGAGGCAGATATTGTTAACGGGCTGCGGGCGGGTGCTGATGACTACCTGACTAAGCCCTTTGGGATGCAGGAATTTTTAGCCAGGGTCGAAGCCTTGACGCGTCGCAGCCGCACGACGGCTGCTCCAGTTCTACTCGACTATGGCGACCTGAAGATCGACCTGATCCAGCGTAGAGTTCGCTTTAAGGATGAACTGATTGACCTCACCCCTCAGGAATTCAGCTTGCTTTACGTTCTAGCTCAAGCAGGGGGCTTGCCGCTCAGCCGCTCAGAGTTGTTGCGTAAGGCGTGGCCCGATGCCATTGACAATCACCGCACGGTTGATACCCACGTCCTTTCCCTCCGCAAGAAGATTGAGGTCGATCCCAGGCAGCCTAACTTGATCCAGACCGTTCGCAACGTCGGCTATCGGTTTAACGTTGAGGTAGTCGATTCTAATGGAACATTGGGCGATCGCCATTCCGTCTCAAGAAGCGCTATGCGCCCTTTGTCTAAAGTCGTGGAAACCCGATAAACAGACTGCTATTCCCACTCCTGAGCGATCTCAGCCTCTGCCTTGATCAAAGTTTGCTTTAGATGCTCCCAGTTTACTTTTGCAATGCTCAAGTCTTCAGTCAGCTTGCCTTTGTGCAGATACAGAACTCGATTACAAAACTGCTCAGCTAACTCTAGCTGATGGTTTACCATCAAAATAATCGTCTGACTGGACTCAGCCCAGTTTGCCAAAACGCTAACCACATGAGCCGCCCGACCCGCATCCAGGGCGGAAGTTGGCTCGTCTAACAGCAACACTTCAGGCTGAACGATCAGCGCCCGGGCAATCGCCACCAACTGTCGTTGCCCAACCGAAAGCTGTAGCTCCGTTCGGTCTAGCCACTCTAGCGGAATGTGTAAACGCTCAGTCCACTCCTCGATCCGCTGCTGCACTAGCGATCGCTCTGCACCCCGCAGCCGCAGCGGATATACCAGCGCCTCTCGCACAGTCATTCCTAGCAGTTTGGACTCTTGCAGCACCAGCGTAATCCGCTGCCGCAACTGCAACACGGGAATTTGCCGAATTTCGCGATCGCCAAAATAAATTTGCCCCTGCGTGATTTCACTTAACCGATTAAGCAGCTTTAGCAAAGAGGTTTTGCCCGCCCCGGAGGGTCCAATTATGGCAATGCGATCGCCCCGAAAAACCTCACAAGAGACATCTTGTAGAAGATAGTGTGAACCTACCCCAGCCACCAGGCTGACTTGCTGTAGGCGCAGTCGAGTAGACTCTGAACGGGCTAAACTAGACATCCGTATTGACCGCAATTAAATTAAGTTTCCTTGAAGCAATGCAGTCCAGATTGTCCAGCCATCGACCACCAGCAAAAGTAGCGTAAATACTAGCAAAATCAAGTACATCCAGGGCTGAGACAGGGGTCGAACATCTGTCGTATCAATCCCCGTTTCATCCTCCACTCGTTTGACTAGCTTAGCAAACCCAGCCACTCGCATAGGAAGCAAATATGCTTCCCCAGACTGGCTCAAGAAATAGTAAACCAATCCACCCTGTCCCGTAGAGCGAGGCTTCAGTGCCTTCACCTCTGACCAGGGCAAAGACCATCCCTTCCGCCAAAAGTCCGGCACCCATGCAGGGTATGCAACTCGCAGCCCTTGAGCCGTCAAAATTACACGCTCACTCAAAGCCGCATACAGCCCTAGCCAGCCCAGCACTAGTCCCACAGCCAGCAGTTGAGGCGGCACAGGAGCCGCTGTTACCTGGGCTAAAAACGGTAGCGGTAGGGTCAGTGCCAGATAGAGCAATGTTAGCGTCAGCCGAATTAATGGTGAAATTTTCAACACCAGGTCTGGCTGTTGCTGAGTTTCTAGCTGTTGCTGAGTTTCTGGCTGAGAATTACCAATTTGAAGCGGCTCGAGCGGATCAAGTTGAGGCTGATTCATAAAAAACGCGATGCAATAAGAACACTTGTTCATTACCAAACTTACTCGTTACCAGGCTCCAGCTTAGTAGCGCCAATTTGGAGATTCCTCTTCCTGGTTGACAAATTACGCTTCGCAGCAACAAGCAAATTTACGGAGTGGCTGGCGCTAGCAAACTGGTATTTTCACCAAAACGCCTTACTTCACACAGCAAAGAAAGACAGAATCTTACCGATGCAGGATTAGCGGTCTATCCAGTTATATCGAATTATCTAACCTCATTATCTATTTCCTCCTATGCCCTCTACCTATGCATTAGTTACAGTTCGTGTGCCAAAACGGGTTGATGTTTGGACGGCTCCTTCTCTCGCTAAAGATCTAGAAGAAAAGATTCAGGCAGGAATTACCATCGTGCTTGATCTGACTCAAACTCAGTTTATTGAACCAGCCAGTGCCAACGTTCTGCTTGAGGGATTGGTTAAGTCCAGAGCGCGTCATGCTCGGATGACGCTGCGCGGGGTTAACCCACAGGTCAAGGTTGTTTTAGAAATGGCTGGAGTGCTAAAACACTTTCGCCGCAAGTGTAGTGCTAATCATTCTAGTTAGGACAAAGCGACGGGGCTTTGTCTCGTCGCTTTGTCCTAACCTATACAAGTACAGCCACAACTGACATTGAGCAACCGAAAGGGGCGGGATACGCAAGTTTCTCGCCCTTCACCATTTGAAATTATGTTAAGGCAAATATTTTTGCACGATATTCCAACCCGTCAGCGAAACGGCGATGAACCCCAGTAGGAGAGTA
The DNA here is from genome assembly GCA_012031415.1 of Leptolyngbyaceae cyanobacterium SM1_4_3. Lineage (GTDB taxonomy): Bacteria > Cyanobacteriota > Cyanobacteriia > Elainellales > Elainellaceae > JAAUTN01. The sequence goes on from JAAUTN010000028.1 coordinate 31,022, forward strand.
ATATTAGTGCCGACATGGAGTGGACGTGCCCAGGGGCGTTTTGGGTTGATTTGAGTTGCGCTCCAGGCTGAAAGTAAGGTTAACGCAACAACAGTCAGTCCAACTGGTAGGTGGGCAGAATGCCCCAGGTTGCCGTAGTAACCGACTGTGCCAACCAAACCGATCGCCAGCAGCAGCACAACCATCAAGACCATTGTCCCTCCTACGCCGTAATGAAAAGGACGTAGCCACTTAGGTCGTCCCTGACGCTGTTGACGACTGTAAAAAAGCCAAATTCCAGTTGCTGCCAGGAGTACATACGCCAACAGGGACAAACCCATTGACCAGGCGGCAATGCGCCACAACCAGAGAAAGGAAGGAAGATTCAAAAGACAGTTTTAGGAGATAACACTTCCCTACTATCTTATAGCGGTTCTTACTTGTATCAGATACGAGATCCAAAGTAGAGAGGCACTCCTACCGCTGATGTCTCACACATTAAAAAAGACATTTCTGCTTGCCTTTTGTAGCTGACGATCCTGAACAGACAGACCACGAGAACACACTCATTGGGTCAGAACTTTGCTGCTTTGCTCTAGATGGTGCCATCTTAAAACTGCCGTGTTAGGCTCAATGGCTTTTGGGGTGCGATCAAAGCTATGGGAAGGTAATTAACAGATAACTTTTGCTAAAGGCTCTTCGATTGTCGAGTTGTCGATCGCTTCTGGCTCTGCTAGAGCAGGTTCCCCATTTGATTCTTCTTCAACCTGGAGGCGATCGCACGGAATTCGGTCAGACAAAATTGCACTGGCCATCATGCCTGTGTGAATTTCTAAATGAGCTTGAGGTAAAGACTCGAATACTAAGCGCTGCCCAGGAAACACCACCCGTTCAAAATACCAGTTGGCAATATTGGTCACGCGGACGATCTGAATCTTGCTGGTCGCATTGACGTAGCAGCAAAGAATTTGGTCTGAACTGTTGAAAGGTAGGGGATCAAAAATTTGTGCCATGACTGTGGGAGGAGCTTTGCACCAAAAATAAGGGTCGTATCGGAACATTAACACTCCGCGATCCCTGCTAGCTGTAAACCCGACTACCAACCCTCGGTGCCTAATTTTTCCTACAAGTCGGGTTCAGGTTAAGTAGCTAAAGCGCTTATTTAAGCTAATTCCAAACGATTTTCGGCTATTCTTCCGACTCAGACATGAATAGGCTACCCAAGAACAGAAGATTTATCTGATTCCTGCCTGAGTCACAAATTTGTTTCTGAGGATGAGCATACTCTACTTTGGAATTATTTTTCAGCATCATGCAGCCTTCGGAAGTCAATGGTATCGTGAAGTTATATAAATCAGTTTTCAGAAACCTATCAAAACAAGCTCTAGTCGTAAAATGGGGGCGATCGCCCCATCGCAAAATTTTTCAGATTCACTTCAATCGAGTTTTCAGAACATTCTTTTCCGTTTACTGTCGATAGCTCCCTAGACTACTAATGAATCTGCAACCGCAAAAGCTACCGTTAAGCCAAGCCTCGTCAGAAGACCGGATTCTGTACGTGCGGCTACCGTGTAATCCAATTTTTCCGATTGGTGTAGTTTACCTGGCTGACCATGTTCACAAGCTGTTCCCCCCAGTTGAACAGCGAATCTTTGATTTGGGCACCGTGCCCCCGCTAGACTTCAACTCCGCTTTGGATGCCTGCATTGATGAGTTTCAGCCAACGCTGCTGGTATTTTCCTGGCGAGATATTCAGATTTATGCTCCGGTCGGCGGTCGAGGCGGAAACCCGCTGCAAAATGCCTTTGAGTTTTACTACGCTCGCAATCCGCTGCTCAAATTACGAGGGGCGATCGGTGGGCTGCGAATGGCGACTTCCTATTTGGTAGAGCTTCAACGCAACTCAAACCTGATTAAACGCGGACTCAGACAAGCTAGAAAACATCGCAGTGACGTGCGGTTAGTAGTGGGGGGTGGAGCCGTTAGTGTTTTCTATGAGCAGTTAGGCTCCGCTTTGCCAAAAGGCTCAATTATCTCAGTCGGTGAAGGAGAGGTGCTGCTAGAGCGACTCTTGCAGCGCAAAGACTTTTCCGATCAGCGCTGCTACATTGTCGGGGAGACGACCCCCCGTGAACGAATGGTTCACGAGCAGCCCGACCCGATTGAGAAAACCGCCTGCAACTACGACTACATTGCCAAAATCTGGACAGAGTTTGAATACTATCTGCAAGAGAGCGACTTTTACGTTGGTGTACAAACTAAGCGCGGCTGTCCCCACAACTGCTGCTATTGCGTTTACACCGTCGTCGAAGGCAAGCAGGTGCGGATCAATCCTGCCGATGAGGTGGTAGAAGAAATGCGCCAGCTTTATGACCGGGGGGTGCGAAATTTCTGGTTTACTGACGCTCAGTTCATCCCAGCGCGGCGGTTTATGGATGATGCGATCGAGCTACTGCAAAAAATTCTGGATGCCGGGATGACTGATATCCACTGGGCGGCTTACATTCGGGCAGACAACTTAACCCCGGAACTGTGTGACCTGATGGCAAAGACAGGCATGAACTACTTTGAAATCGGCATCACTAGCGGCTCTCAGGAACTTGTACGGAAGATGCGGATGGGCTATAACCTGAGAACCGTATTGCAAAACTGCCGTGACCTGAAAGCGGCTGGGTTCAACGATCTGGTTTCGGTTAACTACTCGTTTAATGTAATTGACGAAACGTTTGACACAATCCGGCAAACGATCGCCTATCACCGTGAACTGGAGCGCATTTTTGGAGTAGATAAAGTAGAACCTGCCATTTTCTTCATTGGACTACAGCCCCACACGCATCTGGAGGACTATGCCTTCAAACATGACATTCTCAAGAAAGGCTATGACCCTCTGGCAATTCATTTGCCCTGGGTAGCCAAAAAGCTACTCTGGAACCCAGAACCGCTCGGCTCCTTTTTTGGGGAAGTGTGTCTACAAGCATGGCAACGCAACCCTAACGATTTTGGGCGAGAGGTCATGAAGATTTTGGAAGAACGGTTGGGAGTTGCTGACCTGGAAGAAGCGCTGAGCGCTCCGATTGCCTCTTTAGATCGACCGCTAGCTACTGTGTCATGAGTTGAGAATTTCGAGATTGCTGTAAATCCCTATTTAATTGTTGGTATGTTAGAAGGCTCAATTTTACAAAAGCTAGGATCAGCCCATCAAGCTGGACAGCCCGGAAGAAGACCGCTCAACTTTGGCGTGTATTACAAGAATACGCTGGTGGCACTTTGTCATGCCCTGGAAGATGCCATCCTGGATGCTAATTCTGCACCCGTTGTAATTACAGCATTTCAGCAGGGAAAGTGGTATCTAGAAGAGGCCGATCGCTACAGTCAAATCGCTGAGCAAGCCAGCCAGATTGTGATTATGGCGGCAGCAGGCACAGGTTTTGCAGAGCATCCGACGAGTCAGCGGTCAAACGTAGCGCTGGTCAACTTGGATGCAACCGATCCGGTGGCGCAAGAGTGGCATTTAATTATTTTGTCGCCCAGCTATACGGCAATGGTGCTGTGTCAGGAATTATCTGAGGCGGACTATGGTGCAGCCGGAGTGCCTCAACAGGACCTGGAGCGTAAGTTTTACGGATTTTGGACGTTTGAGCCAGGTTTAGTGCTGGAAACGGCAGAACTGGCGATCGCCCACATTCACCGTTATGACCCAGAATTACAGCAATCCCTGGCTGCTCAGGTCAAGGCGATCGCTACCCTGACTCAAAGCCACGAAGCCCGTTGCAATCAGCCTTCCGTTGATAACCTGGGTGAGATCGTGTTTCGGGTTGTGGACTACCTGCAAACTAGCCAGCACAGCCTCCCACAGGCTGCCAGCTACGCTTCAAATACTCAACAAGGGCTAGACAACAACCTGATTTCCAATGAGCTGCAAGCTTATCTGCGAGTCGCGCAGCTAATCGACCAGTCGGACGTGACAATCCCATGGCGGCGGCAGAGGT
>JAAUTN010000216.1 GCA_012031415.1 Leptolyngbyaceae cyanobacterium SM1_4_3
AGCTTGGTAAAGCACTCCGATAGTTATTTCCTTCTACAAAAAGAATCGCAACTTTCTGCGTCCATCCTGGTGATTTTCAACTCATAAAATTGTGAGATTCTTAGAGTAAATGAGTGATCTTTATCACGTTTGAAGGAGTTTGCCGAATGATGGTTGGCGATCGCCAATGATACGTTCGACCTGGTAAGTCTTGCTTGTGCAAAAGCCCCCGCGCAGCGAGGGGCTTTTGCACAAAATGTGTCCTAAGGGATGCGTGTAGCGCTATGTGCCCTGATTCTCAGAAAGTGAAAGTGGTTCTGAGCGTACCGATTACATAGTCGTCCAGGTTGCTGCTCTGGTCGGGAGCCGTAATCCAAACCAAACCAGGAGTCAGGGAGATATGATCGGTTAGCTGTAGTTTGTAGAAAGCTTCAACGTGCAGCGAGGTATCGTTTTGCAGGGTTGTATCTGTCTCAAAACCAGCACTCCGGTAGGTCAACCCGCCATCTAGCCCACCCAGATACGGCTCTACGCCAACAAAGATACCGCCCAAGTTGCCCCTTTGAAACAGGTCTGGAAAGGCTAAACCTAAGCCGTAATACCAAATTTCGCCGCCCTCAGTCCCGATTAGGGTCAGGTCAGTGTAGCCGCCAAAGGCGTTAATCACAAATTGAGGGCTGATTTGCAGGGACGCTTCAACGCCGTAGGAATTGGTGACAGCGGGCACGTTGCGGTCAATATGCACCAGGTTAGCAGGTGAGGTACCGACAAAGATTTCATCGCCAAACCCCAGATCAAAAATTGGATTGTCGGAGGAGTGGTAGCCGTGAACGTAGGTTAGACCGAGTTGAAAGCGATCGCTCGGCGTAAACGTGAGTTGCCCTAAAGCGGCATAGTCACCATTAAACAAACCGCTGCCAGGGCTGGGATCAGCGGCAGTTTCAGCCAAGTAACCCAGACTCAGCACAAACGTTTCATTTTCATCAAAGGCAAAGTTTAAGCCTGCGCCTGCACCACCTCCGATTCGATAAATTGGGCTTTCCTGGCTGAAGGTACTGATTGAGCCATTGCCGCCATCAAAGTCTTCAAAGAAAGGATTGACGGTGCTAAACACGTAGTCACTGTGAATTCCACCTGTCGCGGCGATGTAGGCCTGCACGTTCGAGCCAATCGGGAAATAGTAGCCCAGCCAATCTAAAACAAAGTCGTTATCAGTTGCCCCGCCAACCCTGGAAGCAAGGGAGCCTTCGGCGGTGGCGGTCAGGTCGGGCGTGTCGGGTGAAAGATCAATCGGCAGCGTTGGCTGCTGGGAGAATTGTCGCGCATTGCCTGTGGCAATTCGGGTGTGCAGGGCATCTTCACCTGTAAAACTTGTCACCAAATCAAGCCGGACTCGATGTTGGAAAACAGTTTGATTGTTGTCGCTGTCGCCAAAGTAATCGGAGACTGAGAATATCGCTTCTCCAGATAGTTTGGTAGTGGTCGAAAACTGGTTTGCTTCTAGCTCAGCGGTCTGAGCTTCCAGGACATCAACGCGACCGCGTAGAGTCGCTAGTTCTGCGGCAAATTCGTCTTGCAGCCGGATCAGAATATCCAGGTCTGATTGAGTCGGCAGGTCTTCTACACCCGCTTGCACAAGTTCATTAATCCGATCTAGAGCAGCGTTCAGTCCTGCGGCAAATTCGTAGCGGGTAAGGGTGCGGTTGCCTCGAAAGGTGCCGTCCGGGTACCCGGCAATTACGCCGTAGCGTTCCACCAAAGATTGCAATGCTTGATATGCCCAATCGGTCGGCTGTACATCTGAAAGTTGAGAGACAGAAGTGATTTGAGCCATCGTATCGGGGTTCAAATCAGGGGGAATTTCATTGGCGACAGGTTCAGCAGGGGTAGGAATATCAGCGGCGATCGCCCCTGCCGCCACCAGCACAATTGCTCCAATCACGCTCGACCGAAGCAAACACCACAGTAATTTGAATGCCATCTTGTTCAGCACCTCACAGGTAAAAGAAAATCGGACATGGGGAATAGGAAATGAGAATCTCCTCAAGCATTTGTGTCTGCACACACAAATGCTTGAACCAGAGTTTAGTGTCAACCCTGAACTACAAACTGCCGGGTCAACTGCCTACTCTGCCCTCACGGTTTCGGTTGGCAATAGACACCTCATCCCATCTTTTCTTCTTCTTGTTTTCAGGCAAGAAGTATTTGGAACCGGGCTGGAGCGTTAGCCTGACAGTCTCTGTAGCTTCTTGAAACTGAGTGTCTGCTAAAGGTCTGACAACAATGTTGTCGTGTCGTCTGCCTTCGGGAATGTGTATCCAGTTGCGATCGGGGTCGAGGGCAAAATCTCGCGTACCGCCACTGCGCTCTGTCGTGCCGCTGACGGCGTAGTTAACTGTCACCCCGCCTGAGGGAGCCTTCTGGCTCAGGCGAATCTGAAAGGTACCGTTGTCTCCTGGTTCTACAACTCGACCGTTGACGACGAAAGGTTCTTCGGCGTGGTTGTCAATGGCTTCGATTTCTGCCAGCAGTCGAGGTGAAATGGGGCGGTCTTTGATTCGCACAGAGTCGGCATATTCCCTACCCAGGTCATACCTTGCGCCTCGCAACAAAGTCATAACCACGTACTCATCTCCCTCATTGCCCTGGCGATCGGCAAGGGGAACAACGGTGATTCTGACTCGATCTTTACCAGGGGCGATCGCCAATGTATTCTCCATGAGCAGACTACCCGCCTCATCCTTCAACACATAGTCACTGCCTCGACGCGCTTCACCAGATAGCCTAAACCTTACCGTCAGCCCGGAATGGGCAACCGCTGACCGAACGCTAATCAAGAATGTGCCAACCTGCTGCGGGGTGGCAGCTTGACCTGGAGCGGGTTCTTCGGCTTCATCGTCGATCGCTCTTAAGCTAACAATGGGTTTTGCAGGAACCACGTAATCTTTAATCACAACCCGATCTTGAAGGGGTCTACCGCGCTGATAGGCAGGGTCGTTGTTCAGCGTGAGAATTACCGTTTCATCGGGTTCTGGAACGGGGCGGCGGGCGCGATCGCCAATTGGCACGACTGCAATTCTCACCTCACTTTGCCCCGCTGGAATGATCACGCTATTGGACTGGAGCGCTCCATTAGGAGTCTTCAGCCGCAGGCGATAATCAGTATTGAGAGTCGCCGTCCCTTCTGGTGAGCGAAACTTGACCGTCAACGGTTGTCTCAAATCTTGTCCAACCCGTTTAATGGTGAATTCGCCCATGTCTTCAGGTCGGGCAGCTTGACCCGGAGCAGGTTCTTTTGCCTCAGGGATGGTTGCCCGGAGCGTCACCACTGGCAGCGGCGGCACAAAATCGATGATCTTGATTTCCGCCTCTTTTTTGTCGGTCAAATCATAGTCCAGCCCTTCGAGCAGCGTTAGAATCACGCTTTCCTGCTCCTCGTTGAACTCATCACTAAAGGGCACGACTGCCAGCTTGACCTCTTTTTGCCCTGCTGGAATAGTGACGCTGTTGGTTAACCAATCGCCCTGCAAATTACCGCTTGCATCTTTTAGCTTCAGGCGATAGTCGTTGTTTCGAGCGCCTGTCCCGATGGTCGCCTGTCCACTAGGCTGAAAGTTGACTACCAGCGGTTGGTCTAAAGTTTTGTCTCCGGTTAGCCTGATCGTAAATTCACCCATTTGGGCTGGGGTCGCGACTTGTCTGGGGACAGGCTCTTGAGCATCTTTGCCCGCTTCGATCTCAACTTTGGGATCAAACGCAATCGAGGTTGTAATTCTAAACCTGGCTCCCGCAGTATGTCGCTCTGCGTAAAACAGGTCAAAGGAATACTCTTTGCCAAACTCCAATAAAGGCTTGGTGCCGTTGGGGTCAATTTCATCCTGATCGTTCAGTTTCAGGTCGCCCAGCCGCACTTGCCCGTTGAGCGGATTGTGAACGCCGCCCAGATCAATTACCAGTTTGCCTGCAATGAATACCCAAAGGTCATCATCGCCTCTAAATTCAAAAATCCAGTTTTCGGCTCCGGGTTTGTAGGCGAAGGTGTGGTGTAGCTCAAGGGTGAAATGATAGGTGTGGGGCAGCAGCTTGTTGCGGCGATCGCGCTCATTGTTGCTGTCGCGCCATTCTATCTGTCCGCCATTCGCATCCACAAAGATAGTTCTTGAAGTGGTGCTGGTGGGGGCGGTGAGAATGCGCTGCCACTCAAACCCGTCCGTGTTTAGCCACGTGACTTGAGGCTGTCCCTGATCGTTTGTAACAAAAAGACTGGCATCATCCAGCGGAAAAAAAGCTTCAGAACCGTATTCAAAGACACCAGGCTGATTGGCTCTCTCCGTCAACGTCAAGATAATTTTTTGTTCGCTATTGCCGTAGCTTGTATCAGAGATTCCATAGGTGGTGAACCATTGATTGAAGCTCTCTTCGCTGTTGACAGAAGCTTGAGACTGTCCAGAATATTGCGGCTTAAACAGTCCATCCTCTTCGTTTTTGCGTAGCGTTGATTTGACAATGCCTTTGATTTCACCCGCTTGACGCGCAACCTCAAACTCAAAATCTGGATGACCGCCTGGAACGTTGACGTATTCAGGACTTGTGCCACCGGGCACCATTCCACGCCGGGGGACAAACTTACGCACGATCGCTTCTAACTTTTGTTGTTCTGCCATGGGGGGGGCACCTCTGCTAAGAACATTTGCTTAGACTTACACCACAACTCGCACTCGTGAAATTGCGGAAAACGATAAACTCGGTTGCAAAAACGGTTCAGCTAATTTATTCCAACTAACCTGAGAAAGATCGGTAAAATCTCTGAAATTCTTCAAACTTCAGACCTTCTACAGCACGACTCCCTGAGGCAGTTTTCTCAGACAAGAGATTTCTTTAGCCTGTAGCAACTCTCTAATACCGTTTCCCATGAACAGAACTTACACAAATAAAACGCGAAGTCAGGCGATCGCCACGCAAACGACAGGCCTAAGCCCCTTGTTCTATAGAGGAATACGTAAGTTCTGATAAAGCTACATCGTTTGGGGGCGGGGCACGCTCCAAACGATGCAGCCTTAAAGAGAATTGGTATAAGCGCTTACCAGCACCGCGTAATGGAGGAACTTTAAGATACACGTCTGAAAACAGAAGCTTTTGGGTGGAAAAAGCTTCTGTTTTCAGCTTAATCAAGAATATTAGTGATTATAGGGAGGCTTTCTTTAGTAATCAATTTTTTATACAAAGCTTTTCATATAGCGTTGCTTTGAAAGAGTCGCTCGCAAGGGCTTTGAACGGCAAAGCCCCTACGAAAGCGAATCTGCGGTTCTTGAGTTATGAAGTGCGATCGCACCATACATCTCATCTATTGCGGTAGAAGTCTGCCTCAATCCGGTTGGTCTATTACCGCTGGAGGGTTGGCGTTTTTCCTAGAGCATAATCGCGCCAGAGACGAGCCAACTCTTGAGCTTGGTGCTGCCAATCGGGATGAACCTGATACATCCGGCGGGGTCGTCCCCGTCCTTCGACTTTTTTCCAGTAGCCCGTGATAGCAGCTTTGTCTTCTAAAAATTTCAAAGCGCTATACAGTACGGTGTCAGAGAGGCGATAAACAGGATATTCAGTTTCTAGGAGTTGAATTAGTTCTGTACCGTAAGAATCTTGACGTAGCAGAACCGCCAACACATAGCAAACCGCCAGCTCTTTGTTGAGATAAAACGGAGGGGGATTGCGGAAAAACTGATAGATATCTTCAAACGTCATATGGCTCATCCAGACCCACGATCAGTCAATCAGGAACAGCAATTACTTCATGCACAGTAAGAGACTAATGGGGGCTGTTCATTACCGCGTTCCACAGCATAAAATCTGGGAATTGATGAAGTTTTTTAGCAGACAAAACTAACCGCCTGTCGGTTAACCTCGTCATGTAAAACGTTCCTAATCAGTTAGGAAACAGGCTTCAGTTTTGTAGCGCGATATAGATGCACAACTTACTGACAATTGATTCAGCAACTATCTTGTGAATCAAATGAGGCAACCTGAAGAATGCTTCTGAAAAATCTTTGGAAGTTTTTCAAATTATTTCCAGATGCCATCTGACCGATAGCGCAAATCAATTTGTAGCAGGGTTAACGTGTTTTGAAATGGAGCCTAAGTAAGATTGAACTTTTGCTCAAGGTAGATGAGTCTGCTAAACACTACAGACAATTCTAGTCACATGATCATGTGTTCGTCTGCACTACTTAGCATTCGTCTGCCAGACTTCATAAAGAATTTTTCCTTGCTCATCAACTTGAACTTCATAGAAAAGATGAAGTTGTTGGTTAGAGCTTGCATTTGACTTAGAAATAATTACTATTTCCGCTTTAACGGTGCGATCGCTATTGTTTTGTTCGATGACGTGACTGCTTTGAATTTGATATTTCTTAAAAAAAGTCTGCCAGTTCTGATAAATTTGATCGCCCTGATACACTCCTTCTAAAGAGCCGTGAGTCCAGAGTAGGACTGCATCCTGACTATATTGACGAACAATTCTATCAGCATTTTGAGAGGCGATCGCATCCCAATGATTTTGGGCGATTGTTAGCGGATCTGCCAGGACCGAGCGCTGATAAACGGTCAGGCTCCCAACCAGGGCGATCGCCCAGATTCCACAGGTCAAATGCCAGATTAGGACAGAGTTTTGAAGTAATTTGAGTGGCTTCATCGGGCCGTCTCCAATCTTTCTTCTTTAAGCATAAACACTTATGACGACCAACTTCATTAAAAGTTCTCAGTTGCGATTAGCGAGTCAGTATTATTAAGCAAATGTAAAGTCGGGGTGCTGATCTCAATATGAAGCTTCAATGAAGAAAAATCGACAAAAAAATCTCTTTACAGCAATACTTTGACATAAAAACGGGTTTCAGGATGTGCGTATAGCGTTGTGCAACAGCATTTCATAGCTCTTGTCATAGAGATTGAGACAGTTTCTCCGGCTGCAACCATTACACATCGGTCGTAAGCCTTCTGCCTTCTCCCTTTGATTCAGGCTCGATACAGTTCAGCGCTTCTACTGGACTGCACGCCATACCTGATGTCGATGGGAACTGCTATAAAACTCTCACAAAGCGAAAATAAGAGACACAAGCATGACTCATTTCGGTATTCTTTGCCTGGGCGGAACGGGGCACTTAAACACCCTACTGCCCCTGGGGGATGAACTGAAACGGCGGGGGCATCAAGTTACGGTTCTCAGTGAGACTCATGGGGAAGCAAAGGTGAAAGAAGCAGGTTTGAATTTTGAGGCGATCGCCTACACAGGTGTAGACCCCAAGCGAGCAGAACTGACAGGGCTACGGGCACTCTATCGCGGCATCAGTTTCTTTAAAGTCAGAGTAGCCAACAGCTTACGAGAAACTCCCGTCGCCATTCGCAAAACAGGCATTGAAGTTTTGCTGGTAGATATGTCTGCCTTTGAAGGAGGAACCATCGCTGAGCATTTGCGTTTACCTTTTATCACAATCTGTAGTGCTTTGGTTCTCTACGAAGATAATGATGTTCCGCCTGCACTAACAGACTGGACGTTTAACTCCGCATGGTGGGCACGACTTCGCAACCAGATCGCCTACTGGCTGCTCTTGCTAATCGCCCGTCCAGTTGTATCGGTCATAGCACGCCATCGTAAGCTGTGGAATTTGCCTGCTTACTCAAGCTACAACGACTGCTTTTCTAAGTTAGCCATCATCAGTCAACACGTTCCTGAGTTGGAATATCCCTACCGCAAATTGCCCCCTTATTTCCATTTCACTGGCCCGTTCCATAGCTCTACAGGTCGCCCCAATACAGACTTCCCCTTTGAGAAATTGAGCAACCTACCGCTCATTTACGTCTCGCTAGGCACTTCCCGCAATCGAATTAAACATCTGTTTCAAGTTATCGCAGAAGCTTGTGTCGATTTAGAAGCTCAGGTCGTCATTTCTTTAGGAGGAGGGCTTGAGCCAGAAGCGTTACCCAAGCTAACGGGTAATCCAATCCTAGTCAAATACGCCCCCCAACTGGAATTGTTAAAGCGAGCTACTCTCTGCATTACTCATGCTGGACTAAACACAACGTTAGAAGCGCTGAGCAATGCAGTGCCTTTAGTGGCAATTCCGCTGGCTGACGATCAGTTAGGCGTTGCAGCACGGCTCACCTGGACTGGAGTTGGAGAATTTTTGCCTCTGTCTAGCGTCACCATTGCCAGATTGCGACAGGTGATTCGACGGGTGCTGCTGAATGGGGCTTATAAACAAAACGCAATCCGCTTACAGAAGGCAATTCGCTACTCCGGTGGGGTTCAGTATGCAGCAGATGTGATTGAAAGTAAGGTCGCAGAGAGTCACTGCATAGAGCAGCAGGCTCAACCCACTGCATCCCTGCTGGAGAGCAACTCAATAATCAATTAAGGGACTTGCATAAAAAATGGAACCTTAAATAAACGCAGATCTCTAACGTTCCTGTATGACATTAAATGTGGGACGGAGAGAGAGGGATTCGAACCCTCGTTGAACTTTCGCCCAAACAGCATTTCCAGTGCTGCGCCTTCAACCACTCGGCCATCTCTCCTGAAGATGAACTGCAACTCAATTGGAGCCACAGAATCGCTATCTTAGCAGAATTTTGTTAACTCTGGGAGAGGTAATTTCAATTCTGTCGGGTTTCTGTCTGTCTCAGCAATAGTGGGGTGGGAAGCCTGACGGTTAGACAGGAGTTGCACCCCAAATCGCTTGCTTTAGACTACCTCAGAGGATTTTTGGGGGGCTGAGGGCACCTGCGGCTGGAACTGGAACAGCGAGTAAACGACATTTCGACGAATGTCGGTCATCATATCCAGGAATAGTTCATAGCCTTCGCTCTTGTACTCGATCAGCGGGTCTTGCTGACCATAGCCGCGCAAGCCTACCGATTCTCTCAGTCCGTCCATACGCTGCAAATGTTCGCGCCAGAGGGTGTCAATCTGTTGCAGGATGAAGAATCGTTCTGCCTGACGCATCAGCCCCGGCTGAATCTGGTCTACCTGAGCTTCTTTCAAGTCGTAGGCAATTCGCACCTGCTCGTGCAGGAAGGTTTTAACTTCGCCAACTGACAAATCCTGTAGCTGGTCTGGCTCCATGTCTGAGAGCAGATGAACGAATTCTTTGACTTTGCTCACGAGTTTGTCGAGTTCCCACTCTTCGGGCGGCAGGTCGGGGTTGATGTACGCTTCAACGATATCGTCCATCGTTTTCTCAGCGTATTTGATCACCTGCTCTTTCAGGTCTTGCCCTTCCAGGACACGGCGACGCTCGGCGTAAATGGCGCGACGCTGGTTATTCATTACCTCGTCATACTCGAAGACCTGCTTACGGATGTCGTAGTAGTAGGTTTCAACTTTCTTTTGTGCGCCTTCGAGGGAGCGGGTGAGCATTCCTGACTCGATTGGCATATCTTCTTCGACGCGGAAGGCCTGCATTAAGCCTGCGACGCGATCGCCCCCAAAAATCCTCAACAAATTATCCTGCAAGCTCAAGAAAAACTTAGTAGAGCCAGGGTCGCCCTGCCGTCCTGCCCGACCGCGCAATTGGTTGTCAATCCGGCGAGATTCGTGACGCTCGGTGCCGATTACGTGCAGTCCATCCAGTTGCACGACCTCATCGTGTTCTGCTTCAGTGAACTGCTCATATTCATTCAAGATCAGGTTGTAGACCTGACGCAAGCGCATGATCACCGGATCGTTGACAGGCGCTTTTTCGGCAGCAGTTGCTACCTTATCTTCGGCTTCCAGTTCTGGCAGCGATCGCTCTCCATACTGCTGCACGGCAAAGTCAACGGCTTCTCGCAGCAGGCGCTCGGTGTCTAAAGATAGCTCCGTTGGAAAAATTTGAGGAGAAGCTTTCCAGGTTTTCACTTTGCCATCGCCTGGAGTAAAGCCCTTACCGCCACTGCGACTGCCTTTACCCATTGGGCTACGGGCGATCGCAAAGCTGTTTTCGTCTTCTGGTTGAACAACGCGAGGCATGAAGTATTCTCGCACCTTGAGTCGCGCCATGTAGTCAGCGTTACCACCCAGGATGATGTCGGTTCCGCGCCCTGCCATGTTGGTGGCGATTGTAACTGCACCTTTGCGCCCTGCCTGAGCGATAATTTCAGATTCTCGCTCAACGTTTTCTGGTTTGGCGTTGAGCAGGTTATGAGGCACATCACGCTCATTTAGCAAACGAGAGAGAACTTCTGACTTCTCAACGCTGGTAGTTCCCACCAGGACAGGACGACCAATCTTGTGCATATCAGCACATTCTTCAGCGATCGCCCGCCACTTTGCTTCTTCCGTCTTGTAGACCACATCCGACAAATCACGTCGCTTCGTGGGACGGTTAGTTGGCACAATCGTCACTTCCAGGTTGTAAATCTTCTCAAACTCTGCCTCTTCCGTCTTCGCAGTGCCCGTCATCCCAGCCAGTTTAGGGTAAAGCAAGAAGAAGTTTTGGTAGGTAATGGTCGCCAAAGTTTGAGTTTCCGGCTGGATCTCTACCCCTTCCTTAGCTTCGATCGCCTGATGCAGACCATCGCTCCAGCGGCGACCAGGCATGACCCGCCCCGTAAACTCGTCTACAATTACAATTTCGTCATTGCGGACGATATAGTTTACGTCCTTAATAAACAGTTCTTTTGCTTTAATGGCGTTAAAGATGTAATGTGCCCAGGGGTCTTGCGGGTCAAATAAGTCTTTTACCCCCAAAAGCTGCTCTGCCTCAATGTAGCCTTCGTCAGCCAGCAGCACATTTCGTGCCTTTTCATCTACTTCATAGTGTTCTTCAGCGCCATCTTTCTCGCCTCGACGCAAAGTGTTGGCGACTTGGGCTGCTTTGACATACTTCTCGCTGGGACGCTCTACCTGCCCTGAAATAATTAGCGGGGTTCGGGCTTCGTCAATCAGCACCGAGTCAACTTCGTCAATGACACAGTAGTTAAACGGCCGCTGCACCACATCCTGCATCGCGGAAGCCATGTTATCGCGCAGGTAGTCAAAGCCCAACTCGCTGTTGGTGCCGTAGGTAATGTCACAGTCATAATTCTTTTTGCGCTCAGCCGGGTTCATTCCCTGCTGAATTAACCCCACGCTCAGACCCAAAAAGCGGTGAACCTGTCCCATCCATTCTGCGTCTCGTCGTGCCAGATAGTCGTTCACTGTGACGACGTGAACGCCTTTCCCTTCCAGAGCGTTGAGGTAAGCAGGCAAGGTAGACACCAGGGTTTTACCTTCCCCGGTTTTCATCTCGGCAATTTGCCCATCGTGCAGCACCATGCCGCCAATTAACTGCACGTCAAAGTGTCGCATTCCCAAGACGCGCCTTGCAGCCTCACGCACAACGGCAAAAGCTTCTGGCAAGATGGCATCAAGCGACTCGCCTTTTTCTAAACGTTGTCTAAACTCTGCGGTCTTTCCGGTCAGCTGCTCATCTGACAGCGGCTTGATCTCTTCCTCAAGTAGATTAATTTCTACAACGTCGGGCTTATATTTCTTTAATTTACGTGAGTTGGGATCACCCAGCAGGTTTTTCAACATAGTCAAAGGGACGTTATAGACAGGCCATTATTTTATTAATCCTATCATTTGGAACAGGAGCTAGGGGTGGAGGTAGAAGGATGAGGGATGAGGGCGGAAGGATGAGGGATGAGGATTAGCAATATCCCTGATTCCTACAGCAATTCTTACTTGCATGAAACACAATTCACGGTAGGAGCGAACGGCTGTTCGCCCCTACCTCATCCCTTCTTTCCCTAACCCCTAGCCCCTAGCCCCTAG
>JAAUTN010000217.1 GCA_012031415.1 Leptolyngbyaceae cyanobacterium SM1_4_3
CTGATCTTCACTATCCCAACGGGCAAACAGCGCACTTTAGCAGGCGTGATCGAGAGATCTCCTTTTCCGTACAGACTGGTATAGGTTTACCATCTTTAATATGCAAAAAGCGAACTGGGCGAGGGGCAAGCGACATACAAATTGTATGGTCATCGTCAAGCTGGCACAGTGCCTCACCTGCCGGATGCTGATAGTGCTTAACCAGAATGTTTTCCCAGCCTCGATTTTGGCTGGACAAAATAGGCGAGTAGGTTAATTCAGTTTGGACAGCTAGAGTACTCATAGGGCAAACCTGATGCTTTTAGCTCTGAATCTCAGTTGTCAACATCCCCTAAAAGAAGGGCAATTCCAGGTAGTAGGAGAAAAACACTAAACCAAAAATTATTCCTAACCTTGCGTTCAGGTGTAGTTCCAAGATCTACTCTTGCACCCGAAGGAAAATCTGGATCGTACATCACAGGAACCAACTTATTCATGCAATCGCGCTGACTTGAACAAGCTCGACTGGTCGTAAATTCGACCCATTCTCCTTGATTCGTTTGAAAGTTTACCGTTGAGATAAACTTTGTGGCAGTACCAGGGATCGGAATACCACCGGAATGATATATCCGTTCTTCCTTCTCTTCCCTCACTTCTGTAATAGTTCCAGTGGCAGAAACTGCTTTAGATCGGAAATCAACGTCAAATCTATACATAGAAGGAATTTGAAGCAATAATGCCCCACCCAATACGGTGGCAAAGATGCCTGTTCCTTTCACTAACAGGAGATTTGTCCATCGTCCAATATTCATCTTTCACCTCTACGCAGTTGCAACATCAGTTTTGAGGTTTTCTTCAGTATAAGGCTATCTGGAGGACCGCATAGTCTAAAAACTGACCGCAAGATTTTGATAGTAACGCAGGAATTAAGTAGTCCCCGTATGAGGTGTTTACCTAAGCTAAGAAAGTGATATCTCAGGAGGAATTATGGCACATTTACTGCATCTTGATTCAAGTCCACGAGGTGAACGTTCTCACTCTCGCCGTATGACCCGCGAGTTTGTTGAACAGTGGAAACATTCTCATCCGAATGACACCGTTACCTATCGAGATCTGGGACATAATCCTGTTCCCTACGTCGATGAACCCTGGATTGCGGCTGCATTCTCTCCACCAGAACAACATACTCCCGAACTGCGTGAAGCGATTCGCTTGAGCGATCGCCTTGTTGATGAATTTTTGGCGGCAGATATCTACGTGATTGGTGTACCCATGTATAACTTCA
Organism: Leptolyngbyaceae cyanobacterium SM1_4_3; assembly: GCA_012031415.1. Taxonomy (GTDB): domain Bacteria; phylum Cyanobacteriota; class Cyanobacteriia; order Elainellales; family Elainellaceae; genus JAAUTN01. Next base: position 1,265 of record JAAUTN010000217.1, read on the forward strand.
GCGTTCCAGGCGTATTCAAGTCTTACATTGACCAGATTGTACGAATTGGGCGAACGGTTGCCTATGAACCGAATGACGTTGCTGATGTGTACAAGCCGCTGGTACTGGGTAAAAAAATGTTCATCATCGAAGCACGAGGGGATTCTGGCTTTGAACCGGGTGGGCGCTACGAGAAAATGAATCACCATGATCCTTACCTGACTACCGTTTTTGGGTTTATGGGCATCACGGATATCACCTTCATTCACGTCGAAAAAGAGGTATATGGTGAGCAAAAGTTGGCAGAATCAATTGCTAATGCTCGTGCCAAAATTGCTGAGTTAGTTGTAGTGTAGAGCAATTTACAGCGTGTTTTAGACGAATAAACCACAGGTAGGGGGTAGCGGGCAAGAATTTTCGGTCTATTCCAGGGTCTACCTGCCGAATGCTACGCCCTTACAGGGGACTCCTGCACGACAACGGGGGCGATCGCCATCACAAAATTTTCTTACTCTAGTTGGTTCTTTCAACAAACAAAGTAGCATAGCTTGTATCACCGTTTAGAAAAGATGAAGTTATGCGATGCATCATAAAAATTCGACAAGAGATTGCTTCTGATGTGGCAGACATTAGAGCCGTGACAACAGCCGCATTTCTCAATGCTCCCCATACTAGCCACATTGAGCATTTAATTGTTGATGCTTTGCGTGATTCCGGGAGCCTAACCGTTTCTCTCATTGCCGAGGCGAACGGGCAAATCGTTGGACACGTTGCTATATCCCCAGTTTCCATTTCCGATGGTAGCCAAAACTGGTATGGTCTTGGCCCAATTTCTGTAGCGCCTGAGCATCAGGGTATCGGCATTGGATCACAGCTTGTGAAGCAGGCATTAGCTAGTCTACGCGATCGGAGTGCATCTGGGTGTGTGTTGGTGGGCAACCCTGAGTACTATAGCCGTTTTGGTTTTAAGGTAGAGCCAAGTCTTGTCCTGCCAGACATTCCACCTGAATACTTTCAGGCAATTTCATTTGGCACACAAATACCCAGTGGAATTGTCTCATTCCATGAGTCATTTAATGTGTAGTGACTTGTTTAGCAAAGTACAAATATAAAAAACGCTATGGCAGCAGATGAGCAAGATAGGCAAAAGATTGTAGCGAACCTGCATTGATAACAGAAGGAAACCATTCACCTCCTTAAAGAGGGAGTTAAATGAACTCTAAATCCACTATGCTCGTTAATAACTTTGCTAGTTGCGATCGCTTGTTAACTTATTCATAGCTACAGAGAAATCTATGTCTACCCCAAAAATTCTTGCTTTTGCTGGAAGTGCTCGTCAAGGTTCATTCAACAAAAAGCTGGTGAAAATTGCAGCGGAAGGAGCCAGGGCTGCGGGTGCAGAGGTGACGTATCTAGATTTTCGTGACTTACCTCTTCCTCTGTATGATGAGGATTTAGAGGCGGCAGAAGGCTTGCCAGAAAATGCTCTCAAGCTCAAAGCACTGATGAAAGACCATCAGGGGTTTCTGATTTCCTGCCCAGAATACAATAGTTCTATTACGCCTCTACTAAAAAATGCAATTGATTGGGCCTCTCGCCCCGCACCCAACGAATCCTCACTGGAGTGTTTCAAAGAAAAGGTTGTCGTGCTGATGAGTGCTTCCCCTGGAGGGTTAGGAGGTCTGCGGGGATTGTTTCATGTCCGCTCCATCCTCAGTAGTATCGGTGTTTTGGTATTACCAAACCAGAAGGCGATCGAAAATGCGTATCAGGCATTTGATGAGAATGACAACTTAAGGGATGAATCACAGCGGGTTGCGGTCAGACAACTTGGTGACAAACTTGCAGCGGTGATTGCTAAATTACATCCCTCTCTCTAAATTGAGTGGGTGAGTCTTGAAGAGTTAGCTCAACAAGATGAGGTGAACAATGGCTGTACTAATTGTACTATTAGCGGCTTTTACAGTTTCTATTCTCATTCAACGAGTGCGATCGCAACCCATAAACTATCGACTTTGGAGGCAACGTTGTGGGTCCAGTTTATCTACTGTTCCGAGTTCCGATGCAGGTTTTTCTACTTACATGGGTTTGGGCTTCATCCCTTAAAAAATAAATACGCTCATGATTGTATGTGGCAAACGAGCAGTTCCAATGTCTAAAAAAACCTAATATCGTCTGATCGGGTGAATCATTCGGGTGAGGTAAATTGAGAGAGCGATCGCTATCCTCAAGAAACCTCAAGTTATGATCATTTTTTAATGATTAAAACCAGTCATGCCTTCAGCGGCAAATGAAAGTCTCCTTTAGGAGGATTCACGATGCTTGTGGGAAGTTGGGGCGTTTCATCACTAAGCCTGACTTAAAAGGGCAAGATCTGCGACTTCTTCGAGAAATCGCAGATCTGAGTGCTGCATTTTCACTGAAGTTTCTAAGTGACGAATGCTAAATTAGCTCTTGACATTCTCGAATAGTACATTTAACCTAGTGCTTAGTTAACTAAGTGGTTAAACATAAAGCTAATTAGCTTTCCAGACATCACTTTTGCTACTCATGACTTCAGGCAACTTGTTATTAGAGTACCGAATCAATTGCACAAAACTAATTCCACAGCAATTAATCTTACGAGCTAACCGCACACAGGCAATTCAGTGGCATTCTCTTTGGCAGTTGCAAGCAGAGAAAAAGAAATGCGATCGCCCAATCTAGATTGCGATCGCTCCATCTAAGGAGAAACATAATGTTGAATCAAACTGACGTTCAAAGCGATCGCGAAGTTGTAATCACCCGAATTGTCGATGCCCCACGAGAACTGGTGTTTAAAGCGTGGACAGAGACAAAACACATTGAGCAATGGTTTGGGCCAAAGGGCTTTACAACCCGTGTGGTTGAGAATGATCTGCGTCCCGGTGGACAGTGGTGTTACATCATGGTTGGCCCCGATGGTAAAGAATATCCATCTAAGGGAGTATTTCGTGAAATCGTGCCTTTAGAACGAGTGGTTGCGACTGATGAATTTGGTGAAGGGATTGAGGAGGTTTTAGATATTGACTTACCTCAGGGAATGGTTACAACTACTACTTTTGAAGACTTGGAAGGAAAGACCAGGCTGACGATTCAGATTATGCATGACACGGCTAGCGATCGCCGTAAGCACGAAGAGATGGGAGTTATCGCCGGATGGAACTCCAGCCTCGATTGCCTCGACGAACTGCTGGCAAAGCAAACTGAGCCGCAACAAAATGGTTTCTCGGTAATGCTGCCATCCGATCAGGAAATTCTCATCACTCGCATTTTCAATGCTCCCCGCAAACTCATCTTTGACGCATGGACTCAACCCGAACACGTCAAGCGATGGTTTGGAGGATGCACCAGCATGATCATGACCGTTTGTGCAATCGATCTGCGCGTAGGCGGTTCCTGGCGCTATGTTTTGCATGACTCCAGCAATGCTGTTGAACATGGTTTCTCAGGTGAATACCAGGAGATTGTTTCACCCGCAAGATTAGTGTCTACCGAACGCTATGAACCCGTCCCTGGCAGCGATCGCTTAAATATACTCACCTTGACAGAACAAAACGGAAAAACAACGCTGCACATTCGTATCCAACACCAGTCAAAAGAGCAGCGAGACGGACATCTCCAATCTGGCATGGAGTTGGGGCTGCGCGAATCTCTAAACCGTCTCGAAGAACTTCTACAATTCATGTATATGGAAACCAACGCAGCTAATCAAAGTTAGAGAATGTTTGAGAAGTCTAATCTGTAACCCGAAAGTCTGTAGGGGCATGGCATTCGAGCAAAGATTTTGGGTTATTCCAGAGTCTACCTGCCGAATGCTACGCCCTTACAGGGGACATTAGCTACTTTTCAAATATCCTCTTGGTACAACCGACAAAAGTAGCGGCGCATCTAGTCCAAGTTTATAGATCGGGTGAAGCACGGAACCAACATAGCCTTTGTACCTGATGATTTTCATGTCTATCAACCGACCTGCATCTAGAGTAAAGCTTGATACGCAGTGCGAAGGAGAACCCGACCATGAGAAAACTGAAGCTTCAAGTCCAAATGACCGTTGACGGATACATTGGAGGACTAAATGGTGAAATGGATTTTGTAGTGTGGGATTGGGACGACGAATTAAAACAATATATCAACGAAATCACTGAACCTGTTGACTGCATTGTGCTTGGACGAAAACTTGCCGAAGGGTTCATTCCTTACTGGGCGAATGTGGCTGCAAATCCAGATAGCCCAGAATTTACAGACGGTAAGAAATTTACGGACACACATAAGGTTGTTTTTACTAAAACACTGGACAAGGCGGAATGGGACAATACTGTTTTAGCAAAGGGCAACCTCGTTGACGAAATCACGCAACTTAAGAAACAAGACGGTCGAGATATCATTGCCTATGGTGGAGCGACCTTTGTATCGGCTCTCATCCAACAAAGGCTGATTGACAAGTTTCACTTATTTATTAATCCAACTGCACTGGGTAACGGAATGGCAATCTTTAAAGAACTTGACAGCAAGCAAGATCTGATATTGGTAAAAGCTAGATCATTCGACTGCGGGATCGTTGTTCTGAATTACGAGCCAAAACGTGACTAAATATGTGAGAACTCAATATCCTTCGTAGCCCCAATATGCTATCCGCCTCATCTACAACATTAGATATTTGCCGAAAGAGGAGAATAAAATGCCAAAAGTTAGCGGACTTGCTTTGATTGCAATCGGGCTACTTCACACGCTAGTCACGTTGGTTATGCCAGAAGTGATTGGCTTCGGCGGCATCTGGCAGGAGATTGCTGAGGTGGGTGTAGTAGATGCAGTCACACCCGAATCGCTTCGCATTTGGGGCTACTATTGGTTTCTGATACCAGGGTTTCTGACCATTCTTTGTGGTCTTTTATGTCATTGGATTGAGCATCAATTGCAGCACCCTTTACCCTTGTTTTTGGGCTGGGGACTGTTAGCGATCGCCTGTTTCTGCATTGTGCTAGACCTTGATACCGGATTTTGGCTGGTGCTACTGGTTGCGGTGAATGCGATCGCATCATCCTACCGCGCTCAACCGTCAAGGCAGGCAGATGATGTCAGAACATGAACTCACCATTATACGTACCCTCCAGGCTCCCCGTAGCCTGGTATTTAAGGTCTGGACTCAGCCAGAACACTTCTCACGCTGGTTAGGCCCCAAAGAATTTGTAACCACCTTTTGCCAAATGGATGTTCAGGTCGGCAGCACCTATCGAGCCTGCATTCGATCGCCCGAAGGGACAGACCACTGGATGCAAGGGGTCTACCGTGAAATTGTAGAACCAGAGCGGCTTGTCTTCACCTTTGCCTGGGAGGACGAAGACGGACAGCCAAAGTTACAAACACTAGTAACCGTCACCTTTGCAGAGCAAGCAGGTAAAACCCAGATGACCTTCCACCAGGCTACCTTCGAGTCAGTTGAATCACGCGATTCGCATCAAACAGGTTGGTCTGAATGTTTTGATCGTCTTGCCGCTTACCTAAATACATTTTGAGAAAAGAGCAATGATTGAGGACAGAACAATGACAACAGTAACTAGAAACCAGACTGATGAAATGCAGGTTCGTGAACTCATTGATCGTTGGGTGAGGGCAGTTCGCGCTAAAGACGTAAATGCACTCATGCTGTCCTATGAGCCAAATATTCTACTGTACGATCTGGCACCTCCGCTCTTATATCGTGGAGCAAATGGGTATCGAAAAAGTTGGCAGGAGTGGTTTGCACCATTCCTGGGGGCTGTCGGCTACGAAATTCATGACTTAAACCTTTCAGTCAGTGATAACGTTGCCTTCAGCACCAGCATCAACCGAATCAGCGGCACGAAAACGGGCGAAGAGGGACAGTTCGATGTTTGGATACGCGCCACCGTTGGCTACCGCAAGCAAGATGGACAGTGGCTAATCGCTCATGAGCATTTCTCTGTACCCTTCTATATGGATGGGAGTTTCAAAGCAGCGATTGACCTTACGCCCTAACTCCATTTGGAGATTTATCCATGAAAAAAACCTACAAAGGAAGCTGTCACTGTGGTGCAGTTCGATATGAAGCAGACGTTGATCTGAGTGAAGGCACCCTTAAATGCAATTGCTCAATCTGTACTAAAACAAGAGCCTGGTTGACCGCAATTTCGCCAGACTCATTTCGATTACTGGCAGGCAACACTGACCTAACCGAATATCAGTTCAATACAAAAAATATTCACCATTTATTTTGCAAGCACTGCGGAGTGCGATCATTTGGTTGGGGTGAAGATGCGACAGATGGCAAGTTTTACGCCGTTCATATCACTTGTTTAGATGATATTGGAATTGACGAACTCGTTAATGCACCTGTTACCTATATAGATGGTCGTCATGATAATTGGCGATCGCCCCCTGCCGAAGCTCCATATCTTTAAGATAAGTTTCACTAGCCAGCAAACCCGGTATCTCATAGTACAATTGAACTATTATACGGGTTAGATGGCTCTCTCATTTCAGGCGATCGCATTGCTCAATGATCACTTACGCATTGCTCGATAATCACTTAACCAAAGGAACTTGCCATGAAACTGAATTCTTACCTGATGTTCAATGGTCAATGCAAAGAGGCGTTTAAGTTGTACGAACAGTGCTTAGGCGGCAAAATCACAGATATGATGACCTATGCAGATTCGCCAGATTCATCCATGACTGAGCAAATGCCGCCTGAATGGAACGATAAGATTATGCACACCGCGCTGGTGGTGGACGATCAAGAGTTGATGGGTTCTGACTGTCCACCAGGATACAGTGAGGAACCCAAAGGATTTTCTGTTTCGATTGGGCTAGACAATCCAGCAGAAGCAGAACGTATTTTTCATACATTGGCAGAAAACGGTACAGTAACAATGCCGCTCCAGCAAACCTTCTGGGCTTACCGCTTCGGGATGCTGGTCGATCAATTTGGCATTCCCTGGATGATTAACTGTGAACAAGCTGCTTGAACCACCTGCTGATTTTTCAATTAGGTTTTGAAGAGTAGAGTGTAGATGGTGGATAAGCTTCCCTCCCTACTCATCTAATTTTTAGCTTGCAGGTAGCGACAATTTAGCGGACAGGCATCCCTATGACACTTGAAGAACTACGCTCTAAGCTCATAGACATCAACCATCTAGTTGCGACATTTCAAACATCAGTTGCTCTAGAGAAATACTACGCTGAAGACATTGTAATGATTGAAGGAGATGGAACTGTTACGACTGGTAAGCAAGCTTGTCGTGAGGGAAGAGAAAGATTTTTCAGCGAAATGTTGATCGAATTTAGAGAGTCGAGATTGATCAGCCAAACCATTGCTACTTCAGCAGATAAAACCTATGACTTCGTTGTCATTTCTAATTGGTACAACGACTTCACCATCAAAGTAGGGGAGCAGATTATTGACAATAAAAGTAATCAACTTTCAATTGGATATTGGAAGGATGAGTTGGTTGTGAAGGAAAGCTATAACTACCCAGTAATTTCAATAGTGTAGTGTTTGCACTCTATAAAGGAGATAAGACAATGGAAACCAATACAGTACAGCAGGAATCCATGATGAACGCTCAGCCTCAAAAGGAACACCAGTGGCTGCAAAAGCTGGTCGGTGAGTGGACATATGAAACTGAGGCGCTAATGAGTCCAGATCAGCCATCAGAGAAGACTGCGGGAACTGAAAGTGTGCGATCGCTCGGTGAGCTCTGGATTGTAGCAGAGGGCCAGGGTGAAATGCCCTGTGGTGGCACTGCAACCACAATGATGACTATCGGCTATGACTCCCAAAAACAGCGGTACGTAGGCACATGGGTTGGGTCAATGATGGACTACCTTTGGGTGTACGACGGTGAGCTAAATGCTACCGAAAACACACTAACGCTTTGTAACGAAGGGCCTTCAATGTCTGGCAATGGAAAGATGGCAAAGTACAAGGACGTAATTGGGTTTAAGGATGATGACCACCGAGTCATGACCTCCTATGCTTTAAACGATGATGGACAGTGGCATCAGTTTATGAATGTGAACTATTCTCGGAAGAAATAAGGACGCTACTGAAGTTGAATAGTGCTGACTTCAGTAGATATCACTGCCTAGATCTGCGGCTTCTTAGAGAAGTCGCAGATCTGAACCCAAGCTTCATTTAGACAGGTGAAGTCAGCGTTGCAGTATTTGATGATACGTGTGAAAATTTAATTCAAATTTATCAACCCTATCAGATCTAATTGTGCTGGAGTCATTTCCATGAGTGATGCAATTCTTCCCTTTAACATTAGTTCTACCTATGTTGTTTTGGAAGAAAAGGGTGACGCGATTCCAATTGCGGTGAGCGATCGCTTCTATCAAGATCTTGAGCAACAGTTTGGTGACTTCAAAGGAAAACGGTTGATTTCACACTACACCTTTGAGCAAGATTGGGATAGCTGGGAAATGCATCCGGCTGGAGATGAGTTTGTTTGTCTGCTGTCCGGTCAAGTCGATTTCATCCTAAAGCAAAATGGAACTGAAAACACAGTTCACCTGAATACCCCAGGAACTTACGTTTTGGTACCTCGTGGGATATGGCATACAGCTAAAGTTCACGCCCCTAGTTCTGTGTTATTTATTACTCCGGGTGAAGGAACTCAGTGCCGCTCATTCTCACAGTGAGTATTTTGGAGAGATCTAATGAGTTTCCCCAATCACACAATTCTCTGGCGCAGGCTAGATCTGCCAGGGCATGATATTTGTCGTCTCCGGAAAACTACTGCTGGCTGGCAGTTGACTGGCACGGCTATTTTCCTGTGCGATCAGATGCCCTGTCTCCTTTCCTATGAAGTGAGTACTGATGTAGATTGGCGAACTTGCGTTGCCAGCGTTTCAGGTTATGCAGGTCAATCTGCCGTTGCGCTGGCGATCGCCCCTACCCAAAGTGGACACTGGAGCATCAACGGCATAGAGGTACAAGAAGCAGCAGGCTGCGTTGACCTTGACCTGGGCTTTACACCAGCCACTAACCTGATTACGATTCGTCGTCTATCTCTTAAGGTAGGAGAGCGATCGCCCTCTCACGCGGCGTGGTTAGACTTTCCAAGCCTTTGTTTGAAACAACTTAGGCAACAGTACCATCGACTATCAGACGGTGAATACGAGTACTTAGCGCCTGATGTAGGCTACGCAGCAGTATTAGAAGTAGATCGCTACGGCGCAATTATTCACTATCCAGATCTCTGGAAGCAGGAATTAGGGAGAGACTGACTGGCTTCCAACATGGTTCCACTTCCGCTGATACACAGGTTCTCTGTGCCTATCCTCGCAGAATTGAACCTGGATTTGGGTCACCTTGAAAGGTCTGTTCCTGTAGAGATGAGACGCTAAAAGCCTAATCCACATTATTACGTCTACCTTTAAGCTTAGTTACCTCTTTAATAGTTGAGACTTTGTTCTGAGATTTAATCAACCCCAAGTCAGTCAGGCGGGAGATGAATTGCAGCCCATGTCTTCATAGCATGAACACGTATAGACCGAGGTTGAATTTTAGGAACAACAGTATGGCTTTAGTTAAGTTCAAAGATGCTTATCCAGACTATCGCAATAACTTTGGCGATAGTGATGCAATTCCATTTGATTCGTTCAATGTCTACAGCCAAAGCGATGAGCAGATCGGTTCCGTCAAGGACGCTCTCATCGACGAGCAAGAAGGGCGTTTCCGCTATCTAATCGTGGACACGGGATTCTGGGTGTTTGGCAAAAAGGTTTTGTTACCTATTGGTATAGCTCGGTTTGACTACGATGCACGCCGCATCTATGTAGACGGCTTGACCAAAGAGCAGGTAGAAAACCTGCCCGAATTCACTGATGATCTCAAAGTCGATCAAGACTATGAAGAGAGCGTCAGAGCAGGCTATCGCCCCCTTGCCGCTCAGCCCGGAACACAGCCCGTTGATGCAGGTACACAGCCGCTCGGTGAGGCCGCTACCGCAGGAACCGCAGGCATGGGAACTGCTGCCCTTGATGAAACTTCCTACAGCTACGATCGCGACTATGCTCTGTATAACCGCGACGAAATTGAAGATCAGCCGCTGCGCCTCTACGAAGAGCGCTTGGTTGCTAACAAGAGTCGTGTCAAGACAGGCGAAGTATCGGTTGGCAAGCACGTTGAAACCGAAACTGCACGAGTCTCAGTACCCGTTGAAAAGGAGCGTGTAGTCATTGAGCGCACTGCACCAACCGATGCAACACGTGCTGAAGTTGGAACTCATGACTTCCGGGAGGGAGAAGTGGCGCGGATGGAGGTCTACGAAGAAACTCCCGATATCCATAAAGAAGCTGTAGTTCGGGAAATGTCCGAATTCACAAAGAGGTCGATCGTGAAACCGTCGAAGCTCAAGATGCAAATCCGCCGTGAAGAACTGGACATCGATACT
>JAAUTN010000218.1 GCA_012031415.1 Leptolyngbyaceae cyanobacterium SM1_4_3
GTCGCCTGTGTAGGTGTAAACCTGTGCTGCACCTAAAACCGCATCCGGCGTAGGATTGCTTTGCAGCACGATTTCGTAGTCGGCGATCGCTCAGCAAATCGCCCCTGGTAGCTATACAGCAATGCCCGCTGCGCTCTCGCCTGATTGTCATTCGGGTCAATCGTCAGCAGCGTATTCAGCGCTTCAATTCCCCGGTTTTGCCACTCAGGACGAAAGCCGCCCAGCAAACCGAGCGTATTCAGCGCCAGTCGATTGCTGGGGTCGATGGTCAACACCTGCTCATAAGCTTGAAACGCTTCGGCATCGCGTCCAGCACGGCGATAGGCGATCGCCAACCCCAACTGCGCTTCTACAGACTGAGGATTTTGCCGCACCGCCTGCTGAAATGCTGTAATCGCCTGATCGACCAGACCTTGACTCAACAGCGTGTAGGCTCTGCGAATGGTAGCGTTCACCGCTTGAGCCTGGGCAGGAGAGGGGGCGATCGCCAGTGCCAACAGCGGCGTGCTGCTGAGACACGCTAGCAGCAGCAGCAGACTCACTAGCCGCCGAGTCCAATGTAGAGGCGGAACGCTGACGTAAGCAGGCAAGATCTGCGACTTCTTCAGAGAAGTCGCAGATCTTGGCGCTGCACTTTTACTTATTTCAGCGCCATTCGGCTTAAGCCCCTTGTCAGAGGCGAGGGATGCCCGTAGGGGCAAACGTCCACTCGCCCTCAAAAACAGGTTAAACTGAGATTTTTTCATGGCTACAAGCTGCCCCTGGGCGTAACGTCAAATTCAGTCCGAATGCGGAATCCGGCGATCGTCTCGGAGAAACCATCAAGCTGCTGAAGGGTGAAACCCAGCCGCAGGTTAGGCAATACGCTGAAGTCGTAAAATATCTCTGCCACATCGGGAATGTCGCGATCGGAGCGGTTCCGCAGCGACTCGTTAGATAAACCGCGACCGTAGGCTAGCCCCAGGCGATCGTTTGGCATAAACAAGTCCAGGAAGGTCACGCCGCCGCTGTAGGTATCGCCGCTTGCATCCAGATCTCGATTTTCATAGCGTCCGTAACGGGCAAAAATTCCCATATTGAATTCCGGGACAAAGATTTCAGCGTTGACTCCGTAAGCTGACTCGCGGTCAGAGTCACGCAGTCCAAACTCGCCATTGCCCCGGTCAATGTCAAAAATTTCGTTGAATCCGCTGTCGTTTCCGGCATCGCTACCCGTTGCGTAGGTGCCTCGGATGATGGCATTTCCTAGCCAAAAGGCGACCTCCCCAGCAAACCCGTCCAGGTCAAAGTCACCAATGTTGCGGGACGACGAAAACACAGCGGCTCTAGCTTCTATATTGTCCGTCAGGCTCCAATTAACCAGCGCGGCAGGGCGAGACCCAATTCCTGTCGCGGTCAGCGCTGGATTCGTCTGAAACACAGGATTGAAGAACTGGCTCGCTCCATCTTTGGCAAAACTGTTGCGGTCAAAATAGGAGGTGAGGTCAAGCTGTCCTACAACAAACCGCAGATTGGGCACATCTTCCAATGAGGCAGCCAGATATAGTTCATTAATGCTCAGCCCATCTTCTGGTGAATCAGTCAGGGCGTTTCCCGATGTCAGGTCGAGGGTTGCACCCGCCTGTAGGTTTGGCGTAAGCGGATAAAGTGCCCGCAGTCGGGCCCGCGCCGACGACTCATCATCCTGAAAAATGTAAACGCCTTGCAAGGTAATGGAGGGCGGCGTGAGTGCCGTGCTGCGAAGCAAGGAGTCGCCTCTCGGAGCCTGTGAAGTTAGCGTTCCTGGAGTGGTTAGCTGAGCCGCTTGACTGATCACAGGTGCAGCAGTCGGAGCAGTCGTGGAGCTAGGTGTGGAATGAGCGGAATTAATCGCTACATTGGGCACAACCTGGTTAATCTGCTGTGCCTCAAATGCTGAGATTGCAGCCGTGTTGCTGGACTGGTCAGGCGTAAATAGCCTCATGCCAACATCTGTTGTGGCAAGGGTGGTTGTGGCAATCTCGACGGGAGAAGTGCTGGTAGGAGTAATATTGCCGGGAGTAATATTGCCGATCGCACCTGGTACGACGGATGTATTTCCGAACGGACTTTCGGTGCTTGTGGCTGCCTCTCCCCTAATTGGATTAGGAGTCACAAAGGCAGGTACAGAAGCAGGAATGGCGATCGCAGGTGCATTTTCGGCTGAGCTATTTCCGGCATCACCAGATGCTGGAGTGTCCGCCATCTGCGCGATTAGCTCGTCTTCAGTCCGATAGGATTGGGAAGGTGTGGGGGATCTCCAGGTCGGCAACGTCACCGCAGCCGTAGAAACTGGAGTCAGTGGTGCATCCTCTGCCTCAAAGAGAGACGGATCAGAAACAGAATTCTCATCAGCAAAGGTATTAATTGCCTCGTCTGGAGGCAGTCCAGCAACGTGAGAGTTACTTTCTGCGGATTCTGCTATGCCCTCAGCTTCTGCAACGACCACTTCTGTTTCAGAATCAGCCAGTGAATCATCAGCAGTTGTAGAATCAACGTCTGACTCATCCAAAATTGCGTTAGGGATAGGAGCGGCATTTACTTCTTCTAAAGAAAATGAAATCGTCAGAAAACCGAACTCCAGACGAACAAAATAGGCACCGGAAAACAACAAAAAGTTGAGGAGGACAGACTTAAAAAGTCCGACTTTCATTGGGGTCTTCACTCCTAAAAAACGTGTGAAAACAGACCCACTCAAAGGTAGGCTAACTGTTTAATCTGCTTGGTAGTTTGATGGCTAAGTCCCAGTCTGTGGCTACACAGGAAGGCCAAGGCTAATGTGGAGATGCATGGAGATGCTGCCGATACCCTGTGTGATTTGGCAAAATTTGTGCCAGACTTTATCTGCCTTGCCAAAGATTAATCTTCCATCAATACTTACGCAAATACCCTGTGTCATCCGGTCAATTTTGTGCCAAACTTTCGGCTGATTTGCTGATATTTCAGTCAGCGTTTTTTACCTGCACGGACCTAACATTAGAGATCGCTTATGCTCCTTAATCAAACTTATTCTGCACCCCTCCGTCGAATTCGAGCTATTTCGAGAATTCGACGGCAAATTGTGTGTCTTGCTGTAGTACTGCTAGTAGTGCTTTCAAGCACTGGATGCGCTCAAACCACAAAATGGTTCAGTCGCTCATCTGAGCTTGTCGCCCCACAGCTAGAAGTGGTTCAAATCAGCCCTTTCGGGCAACCAGGAGGCTATAAAATCACAGGTAGAACAAGCCTTCCTGACCAGACGCAGGTTACGGTTTCAGCTATTCGCTATCTGCAAACTTCAGGGCAGTCAATTTCTAATCCTGACTCATCATACTCAGTGTTGGCTCGACAGTTTGCGCCAGTTGAACAGGGAACCTGGGAAGCCAATCTTACCCTGTGGCAAGTTGCCCCAGACGGTAGATTTCAAGAGGTTTGGCAGCTAAACCAGGGCAGTTTGGGCATACAGGTTGAACCAGACCCAAACGTGACTTTCTTAGTGACGCTTGATCCGGCTAATCAATCTGCAACATTGCAAGACCAGTTAGAGAGTCAGGGGGAAGCTTCTACAGGAAGTTTGGTGCAATTCAACGCAGATGGAGAGCTATATCTTCAGGCGAGCAAGACGATGATGGTTGCGTTACCCACTGGTGGTACAACTCCTCCAACCGATCAAACGAATGATGCAGTGAGTTCAACGCCATCGAGTTCAGGAGTCACCAGTGCCAGTCCGCCAGCACTTAGCCCCACTCAAACAGACACTCCAATCCCATCAAACGCTTTTATACGGTAATTCTACTAACGCGGGCACCTTGTCCGCTAATTTGTCATTTGACTGAAGGCTGATAACCAACAGGCGAAGCAACTATTTAGAAGGCTTCGCCTGATAGGTGCTAACACTAAGCAACTCCAGAGTTGTAGGATACGGTGACAGGTGAAAGTGAGTTGGCTGGAAGTGTGCCAACCGTTTGTAGCTGCTCGATTTGAGCCATCACCTGCTTGAGATGATCGAGCAATTCGTTGACCTGCTTTGGCTCTGCGGTGTGAGTAGACTGAGGCACAGAAGCAACTGTTTGCTTTATCACCTGAGTCGGTTGAGCGTAGCCAGAAAAAGCTTGTGCTGAAGGATGGGTTGCAACTTTGGAAGCCTGAACGTTTGTGTCAAATTTGCCAGAGGCGATCGCCTTTTCTAGAGGCTCAGTTGGGTCTTCATCTTCTGCATCCCGAACTTGATGCATTGCAGGAACAGCCGCAATCGGTTGAGCATTCACCTCATCTACTTCATCTTGAAGAAAATACTGTAGACCGGCAGCGTGTAAGCGTTTTTCAGAGAACTGAAGCGCCTCAATTTGAGCTTCCTTTTCCTGTAGATCACGGGCTAGAGATGAAACCTGATCTTCCGCTTCAGCAGACTTGCGAGAAGCTTGGCTCCAGCCCAGTGCTGAAATGGTAGCAACACCCATTCCCAGGCTCATCACTGTTGCAATACCCAGGTAAGGAGCAGCCAAATCTTTGACTTCACCTGAGAACACAGGCTCATCTTCAAGATGAATATCCACTGGTTCTGAACCTAATACAACCAATGGCAAAGTAGCGGCGGAAAAAATTGCACCCGATAGCATTGCGGCTGGTAGTACGAAGCGTTGTAGTGGTGTAGTCATAGTTGAATTCCTACTAAGCGAATGGGGAATCGTTTTTCAATTTGGCAGCAGCGATACGGGGTTGAAATATTGCTGCTCAACAACAGAATGACTGAAGTTTGTCGCCTTTCCATCTAAATTAAACGTAATCTCCGTGAATAACCGTATAGACCTAGTAAAGTCCGACGCAGTCCTGTAAAGTCAAAATGAACTTTCCTAACAGCAGAGTTGCGATCGCTTCAGGCTATTTCACGAAATTTTTCTCTTTCAAAAAACTTTTCACATAGGGTTAAAGGAACGGTAAACCTCAGTTCTAAGCCCCGATTTTGAAGCGTTTGATGAACCTAAATACTTAAGCGTAAATACTTTCAAAAGAGAAATGAAGGGTTTAGTTATTATGATCGCTTCAGTACAATCACTGCTAGCACATCCCCTAAACTGTATCACCCTACAAAGATACGGCACTTTTTAGGCGATCGCCCGTCCTATTAAATGGGCTTACAGAAGCTACATTTGCTAAGCTCGACAAGATTCTTTTATTGAGACTCGCAGCTTTGTTTGTTTTTACGTTGGGTGCAGTACCTCACCTCCCACTAGTTAATATCTAGAAGATAAGAGCAGCACCCATCATGATTCTTAGACTCGTTAGCCAAGTCTTTAGTCAGGTCTATAGACAGGTTTTTAGTTATCTTGGGGGCGATCGCCTGACTTATCTCAACCGCTCCAAGCGAACCCCCACCCCATCTCATCGCCCCACTCAATATCGCTCCAGTCAAAGATGGACACCCCTGGCGCAGCAGATCTGGCTAGGAATCCTATCAATGGTACTGTGGATTGGGCTATCACTCCATTTCCACGACCCGATGACAGTTGCTGGAGCCGCTACCCCTATCCAGTTTCCCCTATCTACCAGTGGCGCTGAAATTGTCGATGCCAGGGGCCAAACCATTCTGCTGAGCGGCGTTAACTGGTTTGGCATTGAGACTGAAATGCAGGCTCCTCACGGACTCTGGCTGAGGGACTACAAAGATATGCTGACTCAGATTCGTGGACTGGGCTACAACATCATTCGCCTACCCTATTCCGTTCAGGCACTTCGAGGAGACAACATTAGCGGTGTAGATTTCACCATTGGCAGCAACCGTGAACTAGAAGGAAAAACACCTCTAGAAGCGATGGATCTGGTGATTCAAGAAGCCGAGCGTCAGGGGCTATTAATTCTGCTAGACAGTCATCGCCTCAACAACCAGAGAATTCCTGAACTATGGTACGGCGATGGCTTTACCGAAGCCGACTGGATTGACACCTGGACCCTGTTAGCCCGACGCTATCGCAATCAGCGTAATGTGATCGGGGCAGACCTGAAGAATGAACCGCATGGCCGCGCCAGTTGGGGAACAGGCGATCGCGATACTGACTGGCGCTTAGCCGCAGAACGGGCCGGAAATGCCATTCTGGAAGTCAACCCCGACTGGTTAATCGTCGTCGAAGGTGTACAAAACAATGTCCCCGGACAGCGACTTGCTGACCACTGGCAGGGCGGCAACCTGGAAGGCGTAAGAAACTACCCTGTGCGCCTGTCTAACCCACGCAAACTGGTTTACTCTCCTCACGAATATGGCGCTGGCGTATTCAATCAGCCCTGGTTTTCCGAGCCTAACTTTCCCAATAACCTCTACAGCCGCTGGGAAATTGGTTTTCACTACATCGCCAGTCAAAATATCGCTCCCATTTTTGTAGGCGAGTTTGGCGGTCGGCAGGTTGACACCGAATCTACAGAAGGCATCTGGCAGCGACAGTTTGTAGATTACCTCAACGACAACCAACTCGGCTTCACTTACTGGAGTTGGAACCCCAACAGTGATGACACTGGCGGTATCCTGCAAGATGATTGGCAAACCGTTGATGCTCCTAAGCAAGAACTGTTGAATCAGCTTTTAGAGGACGCTACCTCAACCTCCGGACTAAACCCCTCTCCAGCCCTGCCCTCTTCAACCTCTCCTGCTTCTGCTTCCCCGACTCCTGCCGCTAGCGTGGCGATCGCCACCCCACAAGCCAATCTATCTGTAGAATCTTCAATACAATCAGACTGGCAAACTGGTTTTTGTGTCAGTTTTCGAGTCACAAATCAAAGCAATACCAGCGCCAACAACTGGCGACTATTGTTTGCAATGGAAGATGCCGCGATCACTCAAAGCTGGAATGGCTCTTTTAGACCTAATGGCTCAACCTATGAGGTCATTCCCCCCGATTGGGCAACCACCATACAGCCTGAGCAATCCGTAGACCTGGGCTTCTGTGCTAATAAACTAGGAGCTAACTACCTGCCGCGACAGGCCAGAATTGTTGAATACAACGGGATGAATCGTCGGTAATCGGTAATCGTGGCGATCGGTAATTGAGTAAGGGGCGATCGGCAGCGGGACAACATCCATCCGTTACCGATCGCCCCTTACTGTTTCACCCAAGCGAACCTCCCCCAGCAGGAGGAATGATGCCAAAAATGAATGTGCGTACTTTATGTAAGCAATACGCAGCAGGTAAACCCGATGTAGCTAGTTGACTGACAAGATTCCTAAAACCATTGATATACCGTAGGTCGGGTAAAGTAAAATAGAACTCAACCCAAGCCATTCAGGTATTGAATTCACCTTGTTCCACCCATCTATAATAAGTCTATGTAAGGAGACTTATTAGTTAATTAGCCCAATTCAGACAAACAATTAAATCCTACAAATCCTAGATAAACCCTCCCCCAGATGGATGTACAAAACGTTGGAAAATGAAATATCAGCAGTAATGCTTTAATTATTAATTTGAAGTAGGAATGTAACTCATGCACGTAGCGGTTTGGCCAGGTGATGTTTATCCTCTTGGCGCACATTGGGATGAAAAAGGTACAAACTTCGCTCTTTTCTCAGAAAATGCAACAGGCGTTGAGTTATGCCTGTTCGACAAAGACGATGAAGAAACGCGAGTCTCCCTCACCGAGGTCAGTAACTTTGTTTGGCACTGCTACTTGCCTGGAATTGGGCCCGGGCAACGATATGGATATCGGGTACACGGGCCGCACGCACCCAGTGAAGGACATCGCTTTAACCCTAACAAACTGTTAATCGACCCCTACGCAAAGGCGATTGATGGAGAAGTAGGCAACGGCCCAGCACTGTTTGGCTACGGCTGGCATAGTCCCGATGAAGATTTATCATTTTCAGAAGTAGATAGTGCTGCCTTAATGTCCAAATCAGTAGTGGTGAATGAAACCTTTGATTGGGAAGGTGACAAGCTGCTGAGAACTCCCTGGCATGAGACGATTATTTATGAGATGCACGTCAAAGGTTTCACCCGGCTGCATCCTGATATCCCCGAGAAACTGCGGGGTACCTATGCAGGATTAGCCCATCCACTCGCAATCGAGCATCTCCAGCGATTGGGAGTCACGGCTGTTGAGCTAATGCCGATTCATCACTTTCTCTCTCGCCCAGGGCACCTGGCTGATAAGAAGCTACGAAATTATTGGGGTTACGATTCGATCAATTACTTCGCACCCTACTCTGGCTATAGTTCTAGTGTTGTACTAGGAGAACAGGTCAGTGAGTTTAAGGAAACGGTCAAAGCACTACACCGAGCCGGAATTGAGGTGATCTTAGATGTAGTGTATAACCACACGGGAGAAGGCAATCATTTAGGTCCGACCTTATCCTTGAGAGGAGTTGATAACGTTAATTATTACCGTGTTGTGGAAGGTGATCCCCGCTACTACATGGATTTCACTGGATGCGGTAACTCACTTTATATGCGCCATCCTCAAGTGTTGAAGCTAATCATGGATAGCTTGCGCTACTGGGTGTCGGAAATGCACGTAGATGGCTTCCGGTTTGACTTGGCTTCGGCTCTGGCGCGTGAGCTATACGAGGTCAATAGCCTATCCGCCTTCTTTGACCTGATTCACCAAGACCCCGTGCTAGCAGGCGTAAAGCTAATTGCAGAACCCTGGGATGTTGGTACAGGGGGCTATCAGGTAGGAAACTTCCCGGTGAACTGGTCAGAGTGGAATGGCAAATATCGAGATACAGTGCGTGACTTTTGGCGTGGAGAAGAGAGTACTTTAGGAGAGTTTGCCTATCGCTTAACGGGTAGTCCCGACCTATATTTTCAGATGAATGGACGGCAGCCTAATGCCAGCATTAACTTTGTCACCGCTCACGATGGCTTTACCTTAAACGATTTGGTGAGTTACAACGACAAGCACAATGAGGAAAACGGGGAGGAAAACCGAGATGGTGAAAGTCACAATCGTTCCTGGAATTGTGGTGTAGAGGGTGAAACGGATGACCTGGAAGTATTACACCTACGGGAACGCCAGCGACGAAATTTTCTGGTTACGTTGATGCTGTCACAGGGAATTCCCATGTTGTTAAGTGGGGATGAGTTGGGACGTACCCAGCGGGGCAATAACAATGCTTATTGTCAGGATAATGAGATCTCCTGGTTAAATTGGGACTTACAGGAGTCTAATCAGGATCTGCTTAACTTTTGTCGAGAGTTAGTTTATTATCGGCGACAGCATCCTGTTTTTCGTCGGCGCAAATGGTTTCAAGGACAGGCCATTCACGGTATGGGAGTGACAGATATTAGCTGGCACAACCCTGATGGTGGTGAGATGACACAGGAGCAGTGGGATGTTGGCTATGCTAAATCGGTTGCGGTTTTTCTCAATGGCAATCGCATTCCCAGCCCTGGTCGCCAGGGACAGCGAGTTAGTGATGACAGTTTCCTGTTGTTTTTTAACGCTCACTACGAAACAATTGAGTTTACCTTACCTGTTGATTCTCAGAACGACCAGTGGACAGTAGACATTGACACTAAAGAGCCTCGCTTCTTGCAGGAGCAACGGCTCTTGACAGGTGAGCAAACAGTGCCTGTGGTGGCGCGATCGCTCGTTGTTCTACGACGCTTAGAGTAGCTTACACTCAGAATAAGCAGGTACGTTACTCATCTTTACTCATCTATTGAGAGGACTCATGTACGCCGTAATCTCCCGTGAAAAGATTCAGCTTCCCGCTGGAACAGTAGTGCGAATGCCCGGAACCTGGCAGGACTACTGTGCCCTGCGCGATAGTCGGGGCGATGGCTCTATTCCTCGAATTAAGTTCCGCAATGGTGAAATCTTACTCATGAGTCCTCTACTTCGACACGGTCGTGAAGCTCATTTGCTTGCAAGAGTTGTTGAAATATTGCTAGACAGCGAAACCCGCAACTACGAAGCCTTCACCCCAATCACAATGGACATTCCTGAAGAGGGAGGAATAGAGCCAGACTACTGTTTTTACATCGACAACTGGCAAGCCGCTGTCGGCAAAGATCGAATCGACTGGCAAACTAACCCGCCACCCGATTTAGTCATCGAAATCGATGTAACGACCTACACTGCGGCTGAAGATTACGCACCTTACCGAGTGCCAGAAGTCTGGCTATTCAAAAAAAGTGGATTAAAAATCTACAGCTTGCAGGGTGAAGCCTACCAGCAACAGCCTCAAAGCCGCTATTTCCCAGAAGTTGATCTGCCTGAACTGGTTGCTCAGGTTCTACAAAAAGCATCTGAGCAAGGCACCGGAGTTGCTTTGCGGGAACTCCGTCAACAGTTGATGCATTAATGATTGCAAAGTGAGTTGTGCAACCCAGGAGTGATTATTGCCCTGCACTCAAGATTTGTGCTGCGGTCAGGTGTAACTCAGGAAAAAGTGGGGAGGCAATTGGTTCATTGCCGTGATAGACCTTTTCCTCATACAGCCCATCTATCCATTCTAGGACGGTCACTTTGGCGGCGATCGCATCTACAATCCAATACTCCGGGATGTGGCGGGCAGCATATTCCGTGCGTTTGTGGCGGTAGTCTCGATTTTCCTGTTTGGGGCTGACGACTTCTACAACCAGGGCTGGAGGCGGCATATCGATTGTGAGTAAGGCTTGCGATCGCCCCTCAATTGCCGCCGCAGATTCTTCAGAATGAATCATCAAATCTGGCTCTCTGGCGGTCGCCCTAGCTCCTGCAACCGCAATTTGATGACGAATGCCAAGCCGAGTATGAGAAATGCCAGCCTGGAGAAAAGTTGCCAGCAAAAAAGCAGCAATTTGAGTGTTTAAGGTGCTTTCAGGCGGCATTTCGACTAGCACCCCATCGACCAGTTCATAGCGGGTATCGCTGTCATTGCTGTAGTTCAGATAATCTTCCATCGTCATGACAGACTGGACTGCAACCACTGCGATCGCCCCTCAGAGCCAATGAATCTATGAACTAGCGCTTAAAAGAATCGGCTTTGCACCATTCCCATACGCCATTTTATAGTAGCCCCAAATTGTAATTGGACGAGGGCGCGTTTCACGTACACAAACACAAATTGCCGTAGGGCGAACGACCGCTCACTCCTACAAAGTAACTATTTGTTAAAATTTGTAATGACTTCGTGATATTTTGTAATCAGTAAGGGAAATTTCGCAGATCAACGCTGTTGTCCTTTCCACTCATTGCAAATCGCAAGGTAGGCTTTTTTATGCCATTTACTATTGATTCAGCTCGTAGTATTTTCCCAAACACCTTATCTGCTGATGCAGTACCAGCCACGATTGCCCGGTTTAGGCAGCTTAGTGCCGAAGACCAACTGGCGTGGACCTGGTTTGCTTACCTGGAAATGGGTAAGACCATCACCGTTGCGGCTCCTGGAGCCGCCAGTATGCAGTTTGCAGAGGGAACCCTGAATCAAATTCGGCAAATGACTTTTGCTGAGCAAACGCAGGTCATGTGTGACCTGGCAAACCAGGCAGATACGTCGATCTGCCGTGCCTACGCCATGTGGTCTGCCAATATCAAGCTAGGGTTTTGGTATCAGCTTGGAGTATGGATGGATCAGGAATTGTGGCTCCAATTCCAGCGGGCTATCGCTAGCTTCTGCTACGCCGCAGCAGTGCTACAGGCCGTTAGAGAACTCGATCAAGGGCAACAGATCACT
>JAAUTN010000219.1 GCA_012031415.1 Leptolyngbyaceae cyanobacterium SM1_4_3
CTGGTAAAATTGAGGTAACATTATTTCTTGGTGGGGTTACTTAACAATTCTGACCCCATCTTTTTTTAGCTCAAGTCGATCGAATCCGCCACTGGTGGGGCTTTTGACGGGGCTGTCACCCCGTCAGCGGTAGACTTCCACCTCACTGCGCGATTACCCTGCCCCGTGAGACGCTAGCATTAACACAGTACACTTGCTATGTATATAGCGGTTCTCAAGCAAGTGAGGCGTCAACTGCCCATTAAACTGCTACGCATTTAAAGTGTCTGTTGGGAATGAGGGGAAGAGAGGGAGAGGGGAAGAGAGTGCAGTTCGGAGTTGAAGGTTGGAATGTAGCAAAGAAGAGGGGGAGAGGGGG
Organism: Leptolyngbyaceae cyanobacterium SM1_4_3; assembly: GCA_012031415.1. Taxonomy (GTDB): domain Bacteria; phylum Cyanobacteriota; class Cyanobacteriia; order Elainellales; family Elainellaceae; genus JAAUTN01. The sequence goes on from JAAUTN010000219.1 coordinate 359, forward strand.
AGAAAGGGAGAAGGGGAGAGAGGGAGAAATTTTTACGCTTTTTCTACAAGGATTGAAGTATATAATTTAAAGACGCGACAGCTTACCAATTACCAATTACCAGATGTACCTCATTTAACCCAGAAGTGTTATAATATCCGCTTAAGAATAATAAACCTATGCCTTACAGTAAGTTTACTCTCAGCAAAGCTGTCGATGATTTCCATCTCACAATCATTGAAGGCTCGCGTTTCTTACCAGAAATTTCCCCTGTCACTCCTAGTGTTTTACTACAGGATATTCTTAAAGAAACGATTCCCTGGGCGATCGCGGTGAGTAGCGAAAAAGCTCGTTCGGAGGGGATTATCAATCCTGTGTTACTAGAAGTAAAACGCCAACTTCAAGGACAGATTAGCGTTTTTTCAGGCGAAGAATTCAATGTAGAACCGGAGGCTGAACTCACAGGGTATGTTGACTTTCTTCTTAGTCGTTCCCCGGAGCAACTATTTATCAAAGCCCCTGCGGTTATATTGGTGGAAGCCAAAAAAGAAGACCTTAAACCGGCTCTTGGGCAATGCCTTGCAGAAATGGTTGCAGCTCAACGCTTTAACCAACAAAAGCAACAGCCGATATCGACGATTTACGGAACGGTAACTAGCGGTACAGTTTGGCGGTTTCTTAAACTAGAAGAGCAATGCGCGTCCATTGACCTTACAGATTATCCACTACCTCCTGTTGAGCAAATTTTGGGCTTTCTCGTTTGGATGATGCAGGAAAGGTGAGCTGCTTTTAAACGTTTTTTGAGTAGATCGGCTAACTGATTTTCACTGGGAAGTGTAATAATGATGAGAGTGGGTAAGTTTATTGCGGATCGGAAGTTTATACAAATAGAGATGAGAGTGCGATTGTACCCTCAAAAACTGCTGCGATATCTAGACAATAACTCAATACGCTTGGGTTAACTGTTTTTGTCATTGCGAGCGTCTTCGCGTTAGCTTTCCTACCCTTCACCGAACGCCTTCGGTGAAGGGTAGGAAAGCAATCCCGTCTGTTTTTCACATCGTTTTACTGAACGGACTGTCTTAAATGAACCGTATTGGACAATAAATAATGACTATTTTTCGACTCTCTGAGCTTTAAATTCTAACTGCTTTCGCTGTCGCTCTACAAACTCAGCCAGAGAACTTTTCCTCCCTTCCATCTCCTGAAAATCCACCACAAAACTAGCTGTTTTCAGCTCAACCGCTAAAGCTTCAGTAATATCGATAATTTCCACCCAACTCGCACATTGATAATCTGAGTCTTCGTATTGCTTAATTCGATTTTCTTCCAGCCCCAGTCTATCCGCAAGTTCTTTGTGAGTCATTTTCGCAGCAATTCGAGCTTTAATTAAGACTCTTGGCAGTTCTAAAATCGAATCTACTTCAATTTTGAGGTCTTGAGTGCGATCGCACTCCACCAATCTTTCATACTCAGCTATTTCTGCCCTAAAAGTATCCAGATGACTTTGGATAGATTCACGCATCACTAACCACCAAGGATCGTTCTTTTTCACCTCTTCATCTTGGGCGTCATACTGGGCTAGCGTAGATTCACATCTTTTCGCTAACTCTTGGGTATACTCATATTGCTTTTTATTTCTAATCATGGCGACCACCTTACTAAATCTATAGCAATAATTCCTTTAGGATGCAGCTCTCTGTCCCGTTGAAATAATTCATAGGAAGTTAGATCGTAACTACCGACTGGCTGGTCGGACGGAAAGATTTCACCGCGATAAAGAGCTTTCTGTGCGGCTCTATCTGCATAATTTCTCAGTCGAGGAGCATGAGTTTTTAGATAATTCATATCAACCTCTTCTCTATCCCAACAAGCATCAAAATCTTGAGGAGCTAGTTTGCTAGTAATAAAACTACCATTGATGTAAATTGTTCTGCATCCTGCTGCCTTTAGCTGCTAAGAATGCCATTTGCAAACCATCTATCATGCGAGTACGAAGTGGTGTTATTCCAAAGCGATCTTTGAATTCTTCCCATTCGGCCCAATACACTCCTGGTGGCAAGTTGCCGTTCTCATCAAATTCGGGAATCATGCCCTCACACCTTTACATTTTAACACAATTTTATTGTCGGTTTTTATAGCTATTGATTTTCTCAGCATACCTGAATATGCAGGCAAAAAGCCATCGCTATGAGTGATAATTAATAAGTTGTAACAGAAGCGACTGGTGCGATGCAGGGTTTTGAGTTAACTTTCAGGTCTAATTCGACACCGAATGTTCCGAATATTCCGACTCAATACGGTCAAATAGAAGTCGCCACAACTACATTTAGACTCAACGGTCAAACTCACACCTAAACGATGGAATACGACGAAGATTCGGAGGGCCTAATCGTCGCTATCAGAACCTTCCAAGGTAACAGTCAATCAGTAGTTTATGATGCCTTGGAACAGGTCAAATCGATGACAGATGTATTTGGCAACGTCACATCATACAGCTACGACTTGCACCAAGCATCCGGGCAAAAAATACAACTCCACCTACTGAGTCGGTTGTAACTCGCATTGACGAAATTACCTTACCTAAAAAATATGGTAAGCGGAAAGCGAGCGAAACTTTATTTAGTCCGCTCGATGCAAGCGACTCTCTTAGACTTTAGTCCCCGTAAAATTTTGTAACAAATCTGGACTTATTGTACATTTTTTGACTCCAAAAATGTTAAAAAATAAGTCTGATAAGTAATGAAAAAACAGCGTTTTTGACGCTACCTTTAATGAAAGGCTGCCGAATTAACTCGGCAGCGCTTTCCTGTTATTTAAAGTGAGTGAGTTGAGTGATTCTGAGCAAAGCAGGCAACATCGAGTCAGGCTTGTCTCCAGTTTTGAGGGCAATTTCCAAATCAAACAAAATGGAGAGTGCTCGACTTAAGGAGTTCGCAGATACTTCCTTAACCTCCTGCTTAAGGAAATATAGCCGTTTGGGGTTACTAATTCCGCACATACTAGCAATTTCGCTATCAGAACGTTGTTGACCGGAATTGAGAGTAGCTTTTACCCACAGCCAAGTTTTAAACTGGGTTTGAAGAGTAGCAATAATTGCTAAAGGAAACTCTGCCCTTGAGAGCAATTCGTCAAGCACCTTAATTGCCGCCACTGCTTGACCTTTTAAAAGAGCTTCGGCAAGTTGAAAACAGTTGGCTGTGGTAGCTGGAACGAGAATTTTAGCAGCTTCTTTCGTAATGCGAGATCCCGCTGCATAAATAGCTAATTTCTCCAGTTCACTAACTCTTCGAGCAGAATCGTTACCAATCGCTACTGCTAAATAACTGACAGCATCTCTGGCAATTGAGAGATTCATCTGTTTAGCAGTAGCAGCGATCGCACTTTCAATTAAATCAGTACGCCAAGGGGGAATGAGAGTAAACTCCTTAAGTTTACCAAACAGCAATAAATGCTTGACTACCTTGAGCCGTTTGTCGATCGCACCAGCAGTGAAGACTAAATGCGTCGTGGTAGGTAACTGGGGCAAAATTTGCAGCAATTCTAGCCCAGTTTCTCCAAATTGCTTAAAATCACAATTTTCAACGACAATGAGTTTGCTTCCTCCGCCGAAAGGAACTGAAGCAGCAGCAGAGAGGGCAGCATCCAGGGAAGAAGCATCGAAGCGGTGGATGTTGAAATCTCGCCAGAGAGGGTGAGTTTGAGTTTTGAACTTTTCCACTTCTCTGGCGATCGCGTAGGTATCATTCCCAATTAAGATATAGATCATGCTGCTAAATCCTCCTGTTGTTTGACAGTGACATTAACAGAACGACCTAGAGCTTTAGTGACGATACGCTGCACGGATTCAAGGTGAGTTTTAAACTTAGTCGCGTATTTTCTTTCTACTACTAACACACATGAATCAGTAGAAAGTTCTGCAATTTTAGCTCGGTTCAAGAGGTCGCGATTGCCTGGTTTCGCTGCTGCTATTACTTGCGCCCAAGTTGCCTCTAAGTCAGGAGCAGGAGCAGGAGCAGGAGCCTTAACATCTTGAGGGCTTTTATCAAGTTTGTCAAATCGATTAGATTGGGAAGTTGCCGGCAATCGCATTTCGGGGGCAGCGGGTTCGCTCTTACCTATCAAGTTCAGCAAGCAGACTTCTAACCAGGTAGCAGCATTCGTACTGGTTCTCAATTGAAATTCTGATTTTTGCAATTGTGTACAAGCCGCATCAATTGTTTCAAAATCGAGATGAAGAGCGAGCGAGCGCAGTTGTGAGTAGCCAACGGGCCCTGTAATTAAATTTTGGCAGTGGCGCGTTGATTTGACAATGAGCAAATCTCTCATTGCTGCTAGCAAGTTGCTGAGAATCAGTTTGGGGGTTTTGCCGCTGTCAATGAGGGTTCTTGAAGATTGCAGTACGCTTAAGGTATCGCCAGAATGAATGGCTTTGAGAAGGGCGATCGAGTCTTCCTCGCTGATGCTGCCAGAGACTTCTGCAACTGAAGAAACCGTAATCTCTGAATTTAGCAGTGAAAGCTGAGAGAGTAGTTGCAGGGCATCCCTTAACCCTCCGTCACAGGTGCGAGCGATCGCCCGCATTGCCGAATTTGCGATCGCAATAGATTCAGCAGAGCTAATTTTGTGCAATTGTCCGACCATAGCATCAACTGATAAAGCTCGGAAGTTAAAAGTTTGGCAGCGGGAGATAATTGTCGGCAACACTTTATGTGCTTCAGTCGTACAGAGAATAAATACCACATGAGCCGGAGGTTCTTCAAGGCATTTGAGGAGAGCATTTTGAGCGCTGGTACTGAGTTGGTGGCACTCATCTAAAATCCAGATGCGGTAAGGGCTCATCGCTGGCGCAAAGTTGCTGTGTTGTATTAATTCTCTGGCATCATCCACGCCATTGTGAGAGGCAGCATCGATTTCAGTTACGTCTAAGCTTGAACAGGAGTCAATGGTTTTGCAGCTCGAACATTCCCCGCAAGGAGTGGCGGTTGGCTTTTTGCTATTCAAACAATTGAGGGATTTAGCAAGGATGCGAGCGGTTGAGGTTTTGCCCGTGCCTCTGGGGCCAGTAAACAGGTAAGCTCGGGCAATTTGAGATGAGGTAATTGCATTGGTCAAGGTAGTTTTGATGGTGTCTTGACCCACTAATTCTTGCAGGTTTTTGGGTCGGTATTTGAGGTGCAGTGGTTGGTACATTTTGAGTGGTTAAAATACTTCTGGTGACTATTCCCCGATAGGGGAGGCATTACTCAGCAGCAGTTCGATAGATCGTCCATTTGTTTGACTATAGAACCCATTTGAGATCTATTGCTATGACTCGCTTGCCTTGTGAACTATCGATTTTGGATGTTTGACAACGGTTGGCAATCCCAGCTATCGTCTTCTTGTTATTGAGTTATACGAGACGGCTTACTTGAGGGCTTTATCGATCGAGAAAAGATGTCAAATGGGTTCTATAGAGACTATGAGTTATTGCCAGAAACCTCAGAGACATTTACTTGGCGATGATCCGTATGATAGTGAGGCGGTTGGCATAAATTTTGACCCCTCAAAACTTTTCAAACATCCTCTTAAGAAAGTCTTCTCCGCCCCCAAGCACGACTCAACGCATGGATGCTAGGGAATGCATCTTTGAAAATGTAGCAGTCATCGATGTTCAAGCTTGTGAACAGTTCATATCCCATACCCTCAAGAAACTCCTTGATCGTGCCTCTAGCCGGTCGGTTATTATGCTCAACAGTGATGATATGTACGTTAAATACATCAAATGGAAAACTTTTCAGTAGACGGAGCTCTGCTCCTTCAACATCCAAGCTCCAATAGTCAATTACTTGCGGCGCAGATGCTGCTTGGAGAACGTGACTAAGTGTCGTTGTTTCCTTCATCACGATGGGAGGATCTCCATTAGGATCTCTCTGGATTCCCTTGACTTCCAGTGCCCAATCCAGGTGTCCCTCGGCAAAGTCTTCAATTACACCTCCTAGCATTCCAGCATCCTCAAGAAAACCAAGGCGATCTAAACGGTCATACAAGCAGCTGTTGTAGCAGGTGCAGCTTCGGTTTCGTATGAGGTCTTCAAAGAAGGAACGATTGGGCTCAATACATAGTCCTGTCCAGTCGTAATAGCGCTCCAATAGAAGTGTATTATTTGAACTGACTCCATCACTAGCCCCTGTATCGAGAAAGTAACCGCCGCGCTTGCCATTGAGAATGTCGATAACCAGTAGATCTTGGCCAAGCTGTGAATACATCTGATCTCCTTGGTCATTGAATACGAGGCCTGCCCCTACGAAACATTGGCGAGAAAGCATAGCTTCTAATCATTTTCCATTTTGTTTTCAAGTCCTCGCGAGTGGTCAGCGGAGGATGGGAAACGTCATGAGACCTGTCCCCATAGAGAAAGGTCACATTGATGCGCTGATTCTCATAGCCCTTCTCGAAGCGAACTGAATGAGTTCCATGAAAAAGATCGGAATTAAAGATTATGCACCTGTTTTGGCGATAGGGAATGTAGATACGTTGAGCTTCGTTTTCTCGAAGGAAAGCTTGAATGATCTCAGAAGAACCATTGTACGTATGAAAATCCCAGCCAAGGGGTGCATCGACATCGTAGATTTCCATCCCTCCAGTCTCAGGATCTAGATTTGACTCTTTGGGTGTAATCCAGAAGTTCACGTTAACAGCCGCAAAATCTGCATGCAGATTCACATTCGGTGGCATCTCTATTGTATTCTTAAATGCCCATATGTGGCGCAGAGGATGCGTGTTTGGAAGCAACTGTGGCAGCCTCTGTCGCAGTTCATGGGCAATCTGAAGAAGCAGTGGGCATTGAAAACCATCTTTAAAAAATGCACCGAGGCGACCATGGGAATATTTAATACCTGACCACACTGTTGATTCCATACAAAACTTGCGCATGGCTGCTAAGGCTTCAGATGACAAGAAGTCATCAATCACAACAATACCGGATTGACTGGAGAGGTACTGGTTTTCTACATCGTCACCTCGCCAGAGTCGCGAAAGAGCTTGATGAACACCATTGCATTCAGAAATGTACACAATCCGATTGTAGACATCTCCAATCTCGCTGTAGCTCCTTTGATCCATCAGTTTCCTTCCCTCTTCGCCTTTTTCAGAGTATATCTCTTCAGCAAGAGAGGTGTAGATATCTATGATTCTGTCGAAGGAAGAAGGCAGTAATTCAAGCTGTCTGAGATATCTGTACTGGGCGACATCATGCCTGAGTTTCGTGACAGTTAGTAAGTCCCTTGGGACTCTCTTGGGGATAGTGAACGTAGTCCCGACATCGGATGGCCACCACTGGCTTGACCAGTAACTACGAGATATGAAGTGCGAAATGTTACCAGCAAACTCGTAATCAGATCGCTCGAGAGCATGGTCTAGTTCTTGCTGCATCCAATCATGGTTGGAAGGGGCGTTCTTGTAATTAATTTGCTGCTGCCACATCTCAAAGGCCTCCTCGATCCTCCCATCTTTTAGAAGTGTCAAGAGTGTCCAATTAATTCGTGATTTAAGCTTGGCAAAGAGCCGAGAAGCCTCTTCTGTATCTCCTCTGTACAATAAGTGACGACCACGTTCAACTAGCTCTAGCTCTCTTAGACTCGCGTCAAACTGGCCGGCTGAAGCAGCGATGAGACTTGCCAGTGATACGTTACTTGAGGGATCGGTCATTGCTTCCATGGGGCGATCAACTGCCCCGATTTTTCTAGCTGCCTAGCATAGTTTGTGAGCTCTTCCATTACGAGTATTACGTGACTCATCCCGAAGAAACGTCCATCTATTTTTTTGTCTGTGGTTTCTGTTGTGGTTGGATCGCGAGTCGTTGGGGTGGTTACGTTCGTTTTATCTGTCTTGTCAGTGGTGTATGTCTTCCATGTGACATCGGTAAGAGTCTGCGCTTCAGATAGCTCAAGGAAATCCGTCCCTGAGCGAAAAATCTCTGTTGTATCTGTCTGCTGTGTCTGCTGTGTACTTGCGGTTAAGGTAAGAGGGTTGGGCTTTTCAAGTGATTCATCGAGAGGACTTGATACCTGCCAAGCTCCAAAGATAACTTGGAGCCATTGGTCACTGATTTGGAGGCTGGCTTTGGAGTCAAGTGCGATGCTCGTTAGGGCCTCTACCATTCCATACGTCTTTGTTTGCACTAATGCTCTAGCAAAATCTCTAGTAAACTCACTGGTTGTCAATGGCTCATTGCTCTCTTGTCGTTGCAATGCGTAAAGATTAAACCATTGAATCAGTCGTGGTGTGGTAAGGCAGCTGTAGATAGCGTAGTTCAGATTTGCCACAGCTTCTTCACCGATTTGCTCACCCAAGACATATTCCGAGGTAATTTGGGCTGGGTTGGTGACAAACTGTTCGCGAAGCAAAAAGTCTGAAGAAAGCGCCCTAAACAATGCGTCAAGTCTGCGCTGTAGGGCAAGTGGCTTTAGCGCGTTCACCCTTGACTTGGGCTTATCAGATTTTGAGGTAGATTGCTCCATTATCTCAATAATCCATGTTGTTTACATAATCTTCAATTATAGGTGAGTCTTAGATCCTCTTCTAATGTGCTTCACAAAACTTTGCTTAACCTGAGTTCGGGTTACTTATATTTGGGCTAATTTGTCAATGCGTAAGTCCTATTATTATTGATGAGCAACTCTTGGTCTGTCTTCGAGCACCACCTTCAAAAACGCAATGCATTGCGTTTTGAGTTTTGAGGTACGGGCTTTTTGAGGACATGAGATAGATCCGTCACCTGCATATCCGAATTCAGCCAGCACTTGAGATACTCGATCCAGATGGTACGAATAGGGATGCTCGCCGTATTTTTGAGTGCCGTGTTTGGCGATTGCAAATTAGACTTCTCCAAAAAAGAAATTATTGCAGACGATGTGTTTATTTCGCCTTGCCAGGGCTCTCGCATTTGGACATAATACCTAGGGTTTGAGGCATAAATTGTCGCCCAAATGCGAGAGCCCCTACAGATACCCATAAGGTTTAGATTCTTTTTTGAAGATGTCTAGTAGACAGTTAAATCGCTCACCGCTCCTTCTTTTGTTACTTTTCTCTTACCCCACTCCCCACTCCCTACTCCCCTTTATCGCTTTCAATTATTCTTGCGGAGCGACAATATATTCGCACTCTAAAGCCTCTGTACCCGACGCAGGCGTTCCAAACGGTGCAATCAGTAGGGGAGCGGTAGGAGTTGCCATTAACACCCGCAAATCAGAGCTGGAAATCGCTTTAGCTGTATCAATTAAATAGCGGATGTCGCACTTGAGACGAAACTCACAGCCCCAGAGTTTAGCATCAACTGTCTCAGTTCCTGAACTGAGAGTATTGTTGAGTGATGCTCGCATTTGTTGGGCATCTAAATCGAATTCAAAAATAGCTGTTAGGTGAGACTTGTCGCTGTGAGAAGCTAACCTCTCTAAGGCTTTTAAAAAGCTCAGCCTCTCAACCACCACTTGATGGCTAAATTCAGGTCGATAGGGAGCGATAATTCGATCGCAAACCGGATATTGCCCTTCGAGCAACTTCGCTGTCAGCCGCCAATTATTCCACTCGAATGCGACGAAATTGCTAGGTTGCTCCGGCAAACCTTCATAGTAAATCGTAACTTTGTCAGTGGAATTCAAAGAACGCTCCAATAACCGGAGTACCTTAGCAGGGACAGTAAAATTAACTATTTGACTGCTTAAAAGGTGGGAATTGCTGCTTTCGTTCAATCCTAAAACCATTGCTACCCGATGCCCGTCTGTCGTCCAAACTCTCAGTCGATCGAGTCCTCTGTCTGCGTCGCGACTGAGTTGAAAATTACCTCCAGTTAAAATGCGTTTGTTTTCCTCAGAACTTACAGCAAATAAGCTAGCTTTGAGGGCAGAAATTAACACGCTAGCAGGAAGCGTTACAAGTTTCTGTTGAACGCTGGGGATAGCCGGAAATTCGTCCGCAGCTAGCCCGCGAATGGCGTGCTTGCTCCTTGACGCACTCAGAGTGGCACTGACTGATGGAACGTCGCTTCCTTTAATAATTTCACAAGAACTCTTTAAGGTGAGGCTGCCGTTAGGAAATTTTCCCAGAATGTCAGCAAGTATGGGTGCGGGGAGGGTAAGCTTCCCAGATCGATTGACATTCGCACCAAAGCTCACTTGCATTCCAAATTCTAAGTTGTAGGCAGTCAGATGCAAATGCTGAGTTTCTGCATCAGCTTCAATCAAAATATTGGACAAAATGGGATGGCTGCTATTGCTGGGAATGATGCCTTTCAGAGCCTGTACATAATCGTTGAATTCTCTTGAATCGCAGGCAATTTCAATAGCTGATGGGAAAGGGGAAGAAGAAGGCAATATTGCCTCATTTGACAATGTTTCTAGAGAAGGAGCATCGACGGCTGGAAGTTCTGCAAAATTCGTGCAAGTTTGCAAGGCTTCTACTTTTTGTGAAGAGATTGTTGGGGGTTCGCAAACCGAGGAAGTTTCAGTTTCTTGTGGAGAGATTGTTGAGGGTTCGCAAACTGAGGAACTTTCAGTTGTTGCTTTGACTGATTTCTTCACAGTTTTTGCAGAATTAGTTGCTGTTGCAGTCGATCGTTTTTTCCTAACTGCTGTCTCCACTACTTCTTTTTTACGCGGTGTTCCTGTTTGTCGAGATTTTGCCATAATGATTTAGGTATCGGGGGTGCGATTGGCCGCTGCGGTAGCAGCACTTATTATGGTTGCTCAGAAAGGGAAATGAGAAGAAAAAAACGAGAAGGGGGAAGGAGAAACCCACGGTTAAAAGCATAGGCTTGAAACACGGACATTTTGTATCTACATCACTGCGTAAGTCGGCGCGAAAAAATCGAACTAGGCTAAGATAAGTGAATGCAGTCGGTCGGCGCTAACTGAAGAATAAAGGGGTTCTTCGGATTGGGTATAACTAAAGTTTTTTTCTCTATTTTTACCTTCTGCTTCCCTATGCCCTTATTCTATAAATAGGACTTACGCACAGACTCTACTTGTAGGGTATCGAGCGCGCACGTTACTACTACAGATAGTGTAAAAATAGAAGTAATGCAGCGTAAGTCCCGATGGAAAACTTTAAGAAAGTCGATCGTTACTGACTGTTTTCTACACAGGTATGTGTTTGCTAGTTGAGGACTTTACCTCAAGGTTGAAGACTTTACCTGTTTGTTGAGGACTTTACCTCAAGGTTGAAGACTTTACCTGTTAGTTGAGGACTTTACCTCAAGGTTGAAGATCTTACCGTTCAAGGTTGAAGATCTTT
>JAAUTN010000220.1 GCA_012031415.1 Leptolyngbyaceae cyanobacterium SM1_4_3
TTAACCCTTGAGGCTCTCCAATTAACCCTTGAGACTCTCCAATTAACCTTTGAGACTCTCCAATTAACCTTTGAGACTCTCCAATTAACCTTTGAGACTCTCCAATTAACCTTTGAGACTCTTCAAACTATAAGGATTGTGGATTTAATAACTCCGGGTTCTTGCGTAGGATATGTTAGCGCAGCGTAACGCATCACCTCTGAAAATTAATGCGTTACGGCTAACGCCTAACACAGCCTACAAATCTACTAGTCTTTGAGATTCTCCAACTAGTCTTTGGAGGTACTCCGAACTAACTTTGGAGATGTCTGAGACGACTTTAGGAGTCTGCCTGGGTATACACAGTAGACCTTATAGAGGAATTTAGCGTGAAGTACAGCATCTTATATGGATTGGGCACTGCCCGTATACGGCATAGCTTGCTGTACGCAGACTAGCGCAAACCAGACGACTGAAAATCTTTCAGGTTAAACAAAAACGGTACGCCGCCCGACTCGCCGTTTGTCACTAAAACGTTGGGCATTTGAGCGCCACCCTCTCGCCACGCCTCGATCGCCTCTTTCAGCAACACCAGTTCGCCGCCTTCTGCTTTTAGCGTTTCTGCCAGGAGTCGTTGTGCTTCCGCTCGTCCTTTAGCGCGGTTGATGTCTGCCTGAGCCACCTGGGATGCTTCTTGAGCAACATAAACTCCTCGTTGGGCCCGCTGTTCAGCAATTTGCTTTTCCTCAACCGCCTGCGAAAATTCTTTCGAGAAGCTAAGGTCGATCACGCTGGTATCTAGCACAATGACGGCATATTTTTCCAGGCGATTGCTCAATGCCGTATCAAAGTCCTGCTTCAGTTCATCCCGCTTGGTAATGGCTTCCTCCACCGTTCGACGGGCAGCGGCAATCTTAAAAGACTCTTGAGTTTGGGGTGCGATGATTTTGGAAACGAGATTCTGCAAGGTTCCCTGCGTCCGTCGAATCTGCACTACCTGCGTCGGGTCAAGCCGAAAGTTAATCGCAAAGCTAGCCGTCAAGTCCTGAAGATCCTTTGTTGAGCTTTGAGCCGGAACCTCAAATTTCTGTACTGTCACGTCATACACATCAACCGCTGAAATGAGCGGTGGCTTAAAGTGTAGCCCTTCCAGCAGAGCGCCATCTCTGGCTTTACCCAAAATGCTGATTACGCCTGCTTGCCCTGGATTGACGATGACAAAGGAGTTGAGTCCGATGAACAGAATTGCTGCAACTACGATTCCTAAGATTAAGCCAGACAAATTCTGTGTGTACTGGTTCTTCAAGTCTCTATCTCCGTTAATAAACCGATTCTGCTTAAAGGCTAACAGGGAGGAGGAAATTAGGCGGCAGGAATTAAGCGTTAGAAGTTAGGAATTGAGAATTTGGGGATCGGAAATGGGGGGTTAGTCGAGCTTGAGGGCGTTTACGGGTACGTCGTCCCAGGATGTGACGGTTCTGAGGCGGGCAACCCAGCCTGCGGCTTTTTGTGCGTCGGTGAGGTTTTCCTCAAAGGAGTCGTGGCAGGCTTCTGCTTGTTCCTGGTCGCAGCAGGCAATGCAGGAAGAAATGATGCCCGACGGATCGACTTGTTCATTGACCCAAATCGTCATGGTGTGTTGCTCCGAATGCTTCGCTCTGAAAATAGATAGTTAAGGAAGATGACAGAACTGCCTATCTGGTTGTATCGGAGAAATTGGGGCAAAGCAAGAAGTTTCAACAGTTTTCAATAGTTATGAATAAGTTTGAGCAAGGTTAGCGATCGCCTCTCCCGTCATCCGACAAATTCTCCAGTCCGGCAAAAGGGTTGCGCCCATGTGTTGGTAGAAGGCGATCGCCCGTTCATTCCAGGTGGCGACTAGCCATTCCAGGCGACCACAGTGGCGATCGAGAGCAATCTGGGCCAGTTTTGCTAGCAGGGTTTTGCCGATTCCCTGAGTCCGATATTCAGGCAAAACAAACAGGTCTTCCAGGTAAATTCCAGGCTGCGTCAAAAAGGTGGAATAGTTGGGGGAAAAGCTAGCAAACCCAATCAGTTGTCCTGCTTGCTCAACTACTAGCCTTCCACATAAGGGCGGGAACCGAATAGGTGCTGGCTCAAGGTGTCGGGATCACTGCTGAACTGGTGAAGCTGTCGGTCAAACTCAGCTTTGGACTGAATGAGTTGAAACAGCGCTGGCATATCCTCTGGCGCAATCGGGCGAATCTGCGAATCTAGATTATTTGCTCCCAAGCTGGCGGTGTGCGGCAAACGGTCACGGGCGACGCGACAGATGCGATTTTCTTCTTTAATCGTGGCTCCAATTTTGCGATAGAAGGCGATCGCAGGCTGATTCCAGTCCAGCACCGACCATTCCAGCCGTCCTCCGTTACGCTCCAGAACCTGCTGCGCCAGGTGTGACAACAGCGCCTTCCCAATGCCCTGCCCCCGATATTCGGGCAGCACAAACAGATCTTCCAGATAGATTCCAGGCCTGGTCAAAAATGTGGAGTAGCTGCTAAAAAACAGAGCAAATCCGACGGGCTGACCCTCTTGCTCGGCGAGAATAGCTTCAATACAAGGGCACTCAAACAGATGTTCCGCCAATGCCTCAGCGCTTCCTACAACGGCATCCGAAAGCTTTTCATATTCCGCCAGGGCTTGAATTAGCCCGAATACGGTCGGCACGTCATCAGCAGTAGCCGAACGAATTTGCATCGCAGTCTGCGTGGTGGAAGGTGTGGTAGAGGAATTAGGCATAGGAGAAGGTGCAGCAAAAAATTTCCTTCTCACCCTACCGCGATCGCCCACTACCAATGCAATCGACCCACAGCATTCCTACTATCGAAAATTTTCATAGGTCGCACCCACTAGCGCAACCAACCCTTTAGTCGAGCCGCAACTTGAGGACGGCGCAGCTTTCGCATTGCTTTCGTTTGAATTTGGCGCACTCGTTCCCGCGACAGGTTAAACAAACCCCCTACTTCTTCCAGCGTGTGCGCCTCACCTGTGGTCAGCCCGTAACGCAGAGAAATAATATCTTTCTCACGTTCCGTCAGCACGTCGCCCAGCACGCTGTAGATTTCCTGACGCATCATCGTCTCACTCATTTGCGCCTCTGGCGACTGGGTAGTGCTATCTTCGAGCAATTCCATTAACTCGGTGTCTTCCCCTTTACCAACCCGGTGGTTAAGCGACAGAGAACGCCGCCGCACCTGTTGCAGATTTCGCAGTTGCTCAGGGGTTAGCTCTATGGCTTCTGCCAGTTCAATTTCGGTGGGGTTGCGGTTTAGCTCTTTTCGCAGATCGCGGTGCGCCTTTTTCAGCTTGTTCAGCTTTTCAACAATGTGGATGGGCAAGCGAATTGTGCGGGCATCGTTGGCGATCGTGCGCGTAATTCCCTGCCGAATCCACCAGTAAGCATAGGTTGAGAATTTATAGCCCTTGTCAGGATCAAACTTTTCGGTGGCGCGATTCAGCCCCAGTGCGCCTTCTTGAATCAAATCCAGGAAAGGTACGCCTCGGTTAAGATAGCGCTTGGCGATCGAGACGACCAGCCGCAGGTTTGAGCGAATCATTTTGCGCTTGGCAGTGCGGCTGCGATAAAGCTGATGCTCGAGCTGCCGTTCGTTTAGCCCCAGGCTGCTAGCAACGTCGGCTTTAGTGGGATTGCGGTCCAGTTCGTCTCGAAGGCGATCGCGCAACTGCTCCACTTCTGCCAAAAACTGCACTCGTCGCGCCAGTTCTACTTCCTCATTCGGCTTGAGCAACGGATAACGCGCCATTTCCTTAAAGAAAGCACCCACTGCGTCATCCGAAACTGTTTTGCGGTAGCCCGGAGAGTAGACCGCTGCTAAAACATCTGGCTCGTCGTCAATATCAAGTGCATCTAGTTCGTTCATCTCTTGCCCCTGCAATCCTTCAAACACTTCTGTTTGAGTAGCGGTGGGCGAGGCTCCACTGCCTTCTGCAAAAACACTTTTCATTCTTAGAGCATTTTCCGTTGGCATACCAGTTTTGTTGGAATGAGAGTTGCTTGTTACTTGCCCTGAATTAGGATTGAATATTGCTGTCATATTAAGACGGTCATCCTACTTATCATTCTGTTTACAATCAGTGAGATACCAAATTTAAGAAATGCCAAATTCAACGGGCCAACTACTTGGCAAACTATCCTCAGAGCTTCTATACCCAATTTATCAACCAGGGAAAACTTTATGCTTCCTTTTCTTCTTTTTTAGATCTAACTGCCGAACAGACTTCAAATCAACAACTGAGGCTCAAATATGGCTCGAAGGATTTAGTTTGAAAGCTAATCGAATAAACCCTACTCAGACAACAGGCTACGATCTGACATTGTAATGCCTTGTGCTAAACCTACCTGAAACTACAGTCTTAGCTGTTTTCCTAGCTACAAAATCGACTCACGTTTTTTGCCGCTGCTTCAGGCTCTCTAGGTTAAATAGTAGTACCAACGATCACTCAACTCTAAAATTCACAGATTAGAATGCACCGTTGCACACCCAAACGGGTGACATAGACTTTGGCTAGAAATCGTGGTGTAATCAGATTGAAATATGATAGTCATTTGTAGCAAGCACCCCTAAATTTGGCAAGCATTGCTTAAACGAATTGACTGTTCAAACTGAAGCTACTATAGCAACCTCTACAAGTATCCCTGAACCATTAGGCTCTCATGGGCCTGGTAAGAACCTATCTATCAATAGAGATAAAAAAACAACGAATGGTCTACCTGGATAGGGTGAGTCTATCCTGGCTCTTAAGCAATCTATTTTGAGGTTTTATAGATTTCTTTCAATCCTATTAATAGGTTTTAACAGGTTGCTCAGATTTTCTTAAAACTTCTTCAAGCCCGCTAAATTTTGGGTGCATCCCACTTTTTAGCCCTCACCCTAAATCCCTATCCCAATTCGGGGAGGGGTTTCCAATCCGGCTCCCCTTCTCCCTTTTTGGCAAAAGGGGTTGGGGGATGGGGGCAAGCTTGCAAAACCAGGATGCGCCCAACGTAAGGGTTGAACTCTACTTCAAATCAGCAGCGCCGTTCTAAACGAGACTGTTCTAAACTAAATGAGAACAGGGCTGCCGCAGTTGATCTGAAGGCTACCTGTATCCCTTTTTTCTAGTATTCGTTCATGCCTCAAAACTTGCTTGTGTCGGTGATGCCCGCTAACGATGCGCCGCTTCCCAAAATTGCCCGTAGCGTCACCACCGCCGAAGCTAGAGGCACCTATGTAGGACATCCAGGACATCCAGAGTGGGTTGAGGTTTTGGTAGATTGTCCGGGCGCACAGGGGCTGTTTACCTACCGGGCTGGTGAGGTGCAGGTGCAGCCGGGAGATATTTTAAGTGTGCCGTTTGGCACACAGCAGGTTGGAGCGATCGCCATTCGCCTCATCGCTCAGCCATCGTCTGACCTGGACTTATCTTCCATTCGGGCGGTCGAAGAAGTTGTCAGTCCTGGCTTTTTCCCGCCCACCTACTGGGCCCTGCTGTATCAGGTGTCAGACTATTACTGTGCGTCTGTGATGCAGGTGATTAAGGTGGCGCTGCCGCCGGGGTTGTTGGGGCGATCGCAGCGCCGCATTCGGCTGACGGATGCAGCTAAGTCCCTATCTGCATCGAGTGCGGCGGATGCGGCTGCGATCGGTCAGCTCGATCCCGCTGCGGTACTGGTGCTCAATCGGCTTCAGGCGCAAAAAGACGGAGACTACACCTGGCAATATTTGCAGCGCCAGGTGCGCGGGGCAAATCGGGGACTGCGGCAACTATTGCAGCTAGGCTGGGTAGAGAGCTATCTGGAACCCCCTGCTCCTGTGCGTCCGAAACGGCAGCAGGCGGTTGTGCTGACTGCCAACCCACCAGACCTTCCCCTCAGCCCCAAGCAACAGGAAATTGTAGACGTACTGAAGCGGCGCGGTGGCGACCTGTGGCTCCAAGAACTCTTGCAGCTTTGCCACACTAGTTCCTCGGTGCTGAAAGCGCTGGCCCAAAAAGGGGTTGTGGTAATTCAACCGCGAGAAGTGCTGCGAACCGAGGCTGGATTGCCGCTGCAATTAGACTCTCCCAAACCGTTGACAGCCGCCCAGGGGAAAGCTCTCACGGCGATCGCCTCTCTCCAGGGCTATGCTCAGGTGCTGCTGCATGGCGTAACCGGGTCGGGAAAGACTGAGGTGTATTTGCAGGCGATCGCCCCCTCTTGCAGCAGGGAAAGTCTGCCCTGGTACTGGTTCCTGAAATTGGCCTAACGCCACAACTGACCGATCGCTTCCGGGCCCGCTTTGGCGCAAAGGTAAGGGTCTACCACAGCGCCCTGTCCGATGGCGAACGCTATGACACCTGGCGGCAAATGCTCAGCGGCACTCCCCAAGTCGTAATCGGCACCCGCTCCGCCGTCTTCGCGCCCCTGCCTCATCTAGGTCTAATCCTGCTCGACGAAGAACACGACGGCAGCTTCAAGCAAGATCAGCCTACCCCCTGCTACCACGCCCGCACCGTCGCCCAGTGGCGAGCCGAACTGGAAAACTGCCCACTGATTCTGGGGTCGGCTACACCGTCGCTAGAAACGTGGGAAAGGATAAAGAACGAGGGCGGAAGGATGAAGGGTCAAGACACTCTTCATCCCTCATCCCTCATCCCTCATCCCTCCCTCTCCCTCTCCCTCCCCGATCGCATCCAGTCTCGCCCTATGCCGCCAATTCAGGTGGTGGATATGCGGCGGGAGCTTCAGCAGGGAAATCGCTCGATTTTTAGCCAATCGCTCCAGGAAGCGCTGCAACAGTTACAGCCTCAGGGACGGCAGGGGTTGCTGTTTATCCATCGGCGGGGGCACAGCACTTTTGTCTCTTGCCGTAGCTGTGGGTACGTGCTGGAGTGTCCCCACTGTGATGTGTCGCTGGCCTATCACCAGACCCAGGCAGATGCAGCCTCCTGGCTGCGCTGTCACTATTGCGGGTATGGGCGATCGCAACCTTCCCACTGCCCTGAATGTAACTCCCCTTACCTGAAGCACTTTGGCAGCGGCACCCAGCGGGTGATGCAAGAATTGTCCCGGCAGTTTCCTCAGCTTCGCTGCATCCGGTTCGACAGCGACACGACCCGCACCAAAGGGGCACACCGGACGCTGCTGAATCAGTTTGCTCAAGGTGAAGCCGATCTGCTGGTCGGGACGCAGATGTTGACTAAAGGGATTGATTTACCGCAGGTGACGCTCGTAGGCGTGATTGCGGCAGATGGGCTACTGCATCTGGCAGACTATCGGGCAGGCGAACGGGCCTTTCAGACGTTAATTCAAGTGGCAGGACGAGCAGGACGAGGCACTGAACCGGGGCAAGTCATTCTGCAAACCTACTCGCCGCAGCATCCGGTGATTGAGGCGGTGCGACAGCATGACTATGAGCCGTTTGTGGCAACTGAGCTAGAGCAACGGCGATCGCTCAACTATCCACCCTTTGGGCGACTGCTGTTGCTACGGTTGAGTAGCCCCGATGCGACAGCGGTACGCCAAACCGCTGAAAAACTGGCAATGCATCTACGCCCCGTTTGCGATCGCACCTCCTGCGAACTGTTAGGGCCTGCACCTGCCGCTATTCCTCGTGTTGCCCGCCGCTATCGCTGGCAAATTCTGTTGAAATGTCCGGCTGACGCTGATCTAGATCGACCTGCGCTGATCGACCTGCGATCGCACTGTCCTGCTCAGGTTAGCCTTACGATTGATGTAGACCCGCTGAGTCTGCTTTAGTCGCTCCGCCGCTTTTGCTTTGCCTGCTGCTGCCGCCGATGCGAAGCAACGATCGCCTTGTCAACTGGAAAACCTGCCACTGGAATCACCTGAAACCTGCGCTCTGCTTCGAGTTTCTTCAACTCGGCGTACTCCACCCAGTGGATACAATCAACCGGACAGGTATCGATCGCTTCCTGAATCACCTCTTCTGAGTCGCCGTCTTGCCGAATCACTCGCGATCGCCCGTAATCTGCCTCAATGTAAAACGTGTTTCGGGCCACATGGGCACAGTGTTTACAGCCGATGCAGGTAATTTCGTCAACATAAACCCCCTTTTGACGCACCGCACCGCCCAGTTCAGGCTCTAACCCAGTGCGCTCAGCCTGATTTCGCAGTTGACCTCCAAGCTCAGGCTCAAACCCAGTTTGAGCAGAGTTTTCGGGCTGATCGGCTGAGGCTAAGAAAAAATCACTCATTGGACTAGCATCCTACAATTCATGCAATCCACCGAAATATAGCTAATACAGAACAAGGGGCTAAAGCCCCCTGTTCCGCAAAGCTTAGACACTTTCGTAATCTAGGCACTCCAGCGCTGAAGCACCAGGCGAATCGAGCCATCTTTGTTTTGCGCTTGTTCAGCGACCTGAAAACCTTGACGGGATGTTTCCTCAAGAACGCTGTGGTAAGCGTAGCGCTGAGTTACACGGCTCAAAAAACCTTCAACGGTAAGCGGCTGCTGCCAATACTGGAGGTCAGCAATCAGTTCATATTCCTGGCCGTTCCAGGTAAACCCGATATCGTAGCCGTTGTCTTGCTCAATGACAACCGCTGCGGTTCGAGTTTGCCCCCGGTAGCCTCTCACGTCCTGAGGTCCTGCCTGCCACTCAGCCCCAATATCAGTCAAGGCAGCTTGCAGGGAGGAAAGGTCACGAATTTGAGTTTTGATTTGGCTAAAGTGTGACATGGGAATTTTGAATAAATTTAATAAATGGACTTGGATACGGACAACTCGAACGGAAAGCAAAACTAGAGAAAAATTACCACTCGCTAAAGCTAGCCCTCGTCTCAACAGACGCAGGCTGTTGCAGGGGTTGGGTAAAATATTCGGAAGTTTGCTCTTGGGTCAACACAACACCGAGGCGGGCCTCAATAGCAGCGGTGACTTCAGCACAAGATGAACCGATAATTCCGGTTACTTTTTCTTGTACTCGACCGTCAGGATAAATTACAAATTCAAGTGTTTCCATTGACCCGCACTGCCTTTAACAGGTTTTTTGAACTCTTTGAACCTTGACTAACAGCGTAACTACTCTATATCGCTTGATGGTGTAGCTTCAGACGGAGATCCAACTGCTGATTACAAGATGATTTTATTAAATTAGTCAGATGAATTTGAATCAGTCTGAGTCAAAACGTAAAAAAGCTTAATGTGACTGGCAGTTTTTGCTATCGCTAATAGTCAGTTTCGCTTAACTTATCAGCGCAGTCAAGAAAAGTATGAAAGCAGCCCACAAACCCAGATAATGGAGTATGTTCTGATTTTTGTGTAGATGCGGGGATTCTGCTTGCATCTACACAAAAATCAAATCAGTCTCGATTTATGAGAGCTTGTTCGAGTTGAGTGAGATTTATGAGTCTACAAGTCGCAAGTCAGACGAGTCGGTTTGGTGCAGTCGTACAGTCTCCTCTGCGCGTTGGGGTACTGGGTTTTGGTGGACTGGGACAGTCCGCTGCCCGAATGCTTGCTCAGAAACAGGAGATGTCTTGGATTGCTGCTGCTGATCAAAAAGGATATGCCTATGCACTGGCAGGTTTGAAACTGCAAGATTGCGTTGCAGCCTATCAAAAAGGCTCATTGGGATACCTGGAAGCAATAGGGCAACTGAGCAATTCCAGCATTCAGGATTTAATTGGGCGGGCCGGCAGCGTAGAAGGCTATTTCTTAGCCCTGCCAAATCTGCCAAATACCTTTATGGCAGAGGTTGCGCGTCAGTTTATTCAGTCGGGCTGGCGAGGGGTCCTAGTCGATGCAATTAAGCGCACCAGTGCGGTTGAGCAACTGCTGAACCTAAGCGACGATCTGCAAGCCGCCGGAATTACCTATCTGACTGGGTGTGGGGCTACACCAGGACTGTTGACCGCCGCCGCCGCGATCGCCGCCCAAAGCTATGCTGAAATCCACCAGGTCAAGATCACCTTTGGCGTAGGTATCGCCAACTGGGAAGCTTACCGGGCCACCATCCGCGAAGATATTGCTCACCTGCCGGGTCATAACACTGAATCGGCTCGTCAGATGACAGATGCCGAAGTTGAAGCCCTGCTCGACCAGACCAACGGGCTGCTTGCCTTAGAGGACATGGAACACGCCGACGACATCATGCTAGAGCTAGCCGGAATTTGTAGTCGCGATCGCGTCACAGTTGGCGGTGTAGTCGATACGCGCAATCCGAAAAAGCCGCTCAGCACGAATGTCAAAATCACTGGGCGCACCTTTGAAGGCAAAATTTCAACCCACACCTTCACCCTGGGCGACGAAACCAGTATGGCGGCAAATGTTTGCGGACCTGCCTTCGGCTATCTCAAAGCTGGAATTGGGCTGCATCGACGCGGCATTCACGGTTTATTTACCGCCGCAGAGGTAATGCCTCAGTTTGTCCGTTAGCAGATAGGGGATCTGCGTTTATTTAAGATCCCATTTTAGCGCGGCTCCGCCGCGCCTTGAAAAAATGGGACTTTATTTTTGTGCAAGTCCTTAGGGTTAATTTGTATCGGGAAGGGATGGCATTGCAGGGTTTAGCACCCTGAGGGTCGAACACCTTTTGAACTTGGGACAAGACAGGTAAGAATGATTTTGTTTACATTTCCTAACATTCTAGTTGGGCTGCTGTAAGCGTAGTTTCTTCTGAACCCAAGATGTTCGACTTATCCAAAGGCAACCTCCCATCGCTGTTGACTGAGGCTTCTCAGGACACGTCCGCAAAGCAAAATTTGTGGGAACCCCTCACTCACAGCAGCGTTGGGAAGCTAGCGTCCCGGCTCAGTCGTCATCGAGCTAAGGTCGGGCTGGGCTGTGGGGCGATCGCCCTTCTAGGACTCACAGCGGTAGTGTTTTGGCGCTTTGCTCAATCGCAAGAGCCTCCCAGCGTTTGGATTTCTGGAATCGAGGTATCTCAATCAGAGGCATCAAAAATCATTGCATCACCGCGTCCAATCCTGAATTCAATAGTCACCCCAAATTCGCCTACAGACAGTCAGGCTAAACCCAAGACTAATTCAACAGTCTCTAAAGTTTTTCCGCGACAAATTGACCTGGCGCTCGGTGCGACCGCATCGATTCAAGGCACTTTAGAAGCCAGCACTCAACCCTATATGCTGCAAGCCAAACAAGGGCAAATTCTCACAGTAAGGCTACAAGGGGCAAACGCAAGAATGCAGGTGCTGCAATCCAACCAGCAGCCCGTCGCCACGAATGCCAGTCAAGCTGTTACCTGGAGCGGTCAGCTACCCGCTGACGGTTATTACTTTATCCAGGTTTCTGGCTCCGGCTCCTATGCGCTCAGCGTCACCTTGCTACCGTCGCCTTAAATCGTTTACAGCGCCGCGCTAACAAGGGGCTTAAGCCCCTTGTTTTACAGGGAATGTGTAAGTCCTGAAGATATTTTTGAGGGAAGCGCAACGTGCAACTTTTTCTAGCCTCTTGTGGAATGGGCATTTTGCCCGTCCAAATCAAGCAGGCAAGATGCCTGCTCCACAGGAAGAGGTTCCCAGAACTTTGGTTGCACATCGCGTTAAGGAGCAATGCGGAATGACTCAGCAGCATGGAGGAACGACCCAGCAGCATGGAGGAACGACCCAGCAGCATGGAGGAACGACCAGCAGCATGA
>JAAUTN010000221.1 GCA_012031415.1 Leptolyngbyaceae cyanobacterium SM1_4_3
GTTCTGGCTTGACGGGCGATCGCGCTTCCAGATTTTGGTTGATTTGCCGCAGTCGGTTCCGTCGCCGCCCTTTGCTGCTCAATGGCTTCATTTCGTTGAGTCTCAATCTGCTGCTTTTCTTCACTTACTTCTTCCAGATCTTGACGGGCAGTTGTCAGGTTTTCCTGAATTTCTTCGTAGTCAAAAATGCCGCGTCGAAGCTGCTCACTCAGGGCAAACAGGAGCGCAAACGTAGAGGCAGAAATGACGCTACCTGTGAGAATGGTGACAATGGTTGCAGTTTGACGGGGACGCAGGTTAAACAGCGTTAACCGAGCTTTTCCCACTCGCATCCCCAGGCGATCGCCCACTGTGGCAATCACCCCCCCAAGTACCAAAATTGCTGCAATCAGGACTAACTGAGCGGTCATCGCGGGCTAGAAACAGTCCAGATACAGCCTACTGCATTCTGAACGACGTGAAGAGACTGATTTGGTTTTTGTGTAAACGTGGGCAGAATGCCCGCATTTACACAAAAATCTGAACACACTCTGAACGGGTGGATGCGTTGGACTTAAGTGAATTGCTGGCTGAGGGCGACGGGATTGTGAACGGTAATTTTCTTTTTGTGGATGGATATCATTTTATCCTGCCGCAGGTCGCCCAGCAGACGAGTCACCGTCACACGAGTTGAGCCAATGGCTTCAGCGATCGCCTGATGAGACAGTTTCAGGTCAATCGTGATCCCATCGGGGCTGGGCATCCCAAAGTCGCGGCAGAGAATCAGCAAAAAGCTGACCAGGCGTGACCCCATATCGCGGTGCGCCAGCGTTTCAATCATCATCTCGGTTTGCAGAATTCGAGAAGAGAGTCCCTGAAGCATCAGCATCGACAGTTCGGGGTTGTCTTTTAGCGCTTTCTCAACCTGCTCAATTGGGACGGAGAGCAAATCTACAGGCGTAAACGCAACAGCATGATAAAACCGATCAGAACGGTGCCCAGTAATCAACGACAACACGCCAAACACACTGTTTTCTCGCAGCAGCGCCACTGTAATTTCCTCTCCAGCCTCATACACCCTGGACAGTTTCACGGCACCCTTGAGCAGAAAATAGACGCGCTCAGCGGGATCACCCGGAAAGAAAATAGTCTTACTTCGATCAAACGATTCCACCACTGGCGGAAAAGCGCTGCCACTCAGCTGCCGAAATACATTCGCTAGCGGTGGTCTATCCTGCGTCACTACCATACCCTCGCCCTACCCACTGTCGTATAGACTGAATCAGGTCATGCCCAGATCCCTTGCTTCCTGTGAGAGATCTATGACTTTAGAACACTAAAACTTAACTGAGAGACTGTTTTTTGTACACAGTGATACAAAATTTGCTAACCTGTATCGAAAGTTTGTCCGTGAAATCACTCAATTTTGTCTAGATAGCACTCAGTCTGCCTCCAAAACAAACCAGAGTTAAGCTTTGATAACGGAACTTGAAAAGCCTATGTTATCTAGATTACAAGGCGATCGCCACAAAGTAAAACAGCCGTACCAAAGTTCATACTCTATCCTTCGATCCCAGTTTTCCAGTATTCTCCTAGTTGCGCCTAAATAAAGATTTTTCACAGATTCTCATGCTGAACTTGACTGGCAAAAACGCTCTCGTCACAGGCATCGCCAACAACCGCTCGATCGCCTGGGGAATCGCCCAACAGCTTCATCAGGCTGGAGCCAACCTGGGCGTAACCTTCCTGCCCGACGAAAAAGGACGCTACGAAAAGAAAGTGGCAGAACTGGTAGAGCCGCTCCAACCCAGCCTGTTCTTGCCCTGCGACGTGCAAAACGAGGAGCAGATCGAGTCAACCTTTGCAACGGTTCAGGAGAAATGGGGCAAGCTCGATATCCTAATTCACTGCCTCGCCTTTGCCAACAAAGACGACCTGACGGGCGATTTCAGCAAAACCTCTCGCGCTGGATTTAACCTCGCTCTGGAAGTCAGTGCCTATTCACTAGTGCAGCTTAGCCGCGCCGCCAGTCCGCTCATGACCGAAGGCGGCAGCATCATCACATTGACCTATCTGGGTGGCGTTCGCGTCATTTCCAACTACAACGTCATGGGGGTCGCCAAAGCCGCCCTGGAAATGAACGTTCGCTATCTCGCCGCAGAACTCGGACCTCAAAATATTCGCGTCAATGCCATCTCTGCCGGCCCCATTCGCACCCTTGCCTCCTCAGCCGTTGGCGGCATCCTGGATATGATTCACCACGTTGAAGAAATTGCCCCCTTGCGCCGCACCGTCACCCAAACCGAGGTTGGCAATACGGCTGCTTTTCTGGCAAGTGACCTCTCCAGTGGCATCACCGGGCAGGTTCTCTACGTCGATTCGGGCTACGCCATTATGGGAATGTAGTCTACGTAGCAGTAAGACAAGCCTGAAGTAGTGCAGATCTTTTTGACTTTATGCATCGAAGTAGGTTTGTCTTATCTCTACTAGTAGAACTGCATGAATTGAAATTTTGGTGGAATGGAACAAGGGGCTTAAAGTATGTTTGATAAGTCTTTAAGCTGCCTAGAAGAATGTTTGGGAGTATCGAGAGAATTTCTGAATCTCTCTGAAGAGTCTTTGAAAATGTCGGAAGCATCTCGGAGAATATCGGAAAAAGCTCCGGGAGTGTTGAGAGAATCTTTGAAAGTGTTGAGCGAACCCTTGAGAATGTCGAGAGAGTCTCTAGAGGTGTTGGGAGAGTCTCTAGAGGTGTTGAGCGAACACTTGAGAATGTTGGGAGAGTCTCTGAATATGTTGGGAGAGTCTCTGAGTTTGAATCACCCAGGTAGGGTGAGCAATGCCCACCCTACGGAATTGGTATTCGGATGGGACTAAAAATGGATGCGTTACGGCTAACGCCTCACCCATCCAAAACAGTATCTACAAAACTACTGCCTGTCCATGAACAAACAAGATCTGCGACTTCTTCGAGAAGTCGCAGATCTGAGCGCTGGGTTTTACAATTAATGAGCTTAGACAATTAGAAAGTTTGGCTTAGGTTCATGCAAACCCGCGACTCCGCAGCGACTTCCTCAGAAAAACGTCCTTCCTTCAATTTAGAACTGCCTGCCCGAACCGCATCCGTCAGCCGCAAAACGGGTGAAACTGACGTACAGGTAGGCCTAAATTTAGATGGACAGGGAAACTGCTCGGCATCAACAGGCATCCCATTTCTAGACCATATGCTGCATCAGATCTCGTCACACGGGCTAATTGATCTGGATGTGCAAGCAACGGGTGATTTGGAAATTGACGACCATCACACGAATGAAGACGTGGGGATCACGCTGGGTCAAGCTTTAGCGAAGGCATTGGGCGATCGCAAAGGCATCGTCCGTTTCGGGCATTTCCTAGCACCCCTGGATGAAGCCCTCGTGCAAGTGACGCTAGATTTTTCGGGACGACCACACCTCAGCTACGGCTTAGAAATTCCCACAGAGCGGGTTGGCACTTACGATACACAACTGGTACGCGAGTTTTTTGTGGCGATCGTCAACCATTCTCAAATGACGTTACACATTCGCCAACTGGACGGAATCAATTCTCACCACATCATTGAGGCGACCTTTAAGGCATTTGCGCGGGCGATGCGAATGGCGATCGAAGTTGATCCCCGTCGGGCACACACC
Organism: Leptolyngbyaceae cyanobacterium SM1_4_3; assembly: GCA_012031415.1. Lineage (GTDB taxonomy): Bacteria > Cyanobacteriota > Cyanobacteriia > Elainellales > Elainellaceae > JAAUTN01. The sequence goes on from JAAUTN010000221.1 coordinate 3,651, forward strand.
ATTCCCAGTTCTAAAGGCGTGCTGTAAATGCCAGAAGGGCCAGAAATCAAGCGGGCGGCTGACCAGATTGCAAAAGCAATTGGCGATCGCCCCGTCACCGAAATATTCTTTGCCTTCGACCGACTCAAGCCTTACGAACCAAAGCTAGTGGGCAGAAAAGTTGTATCGGTCACTGCTAGAGGCAAAGCAATGCTAATCGGCTTTGACAACGGATTCAGCATCTACAGCCACAATCAGCTTTACGGTAAGTGGGTCATTCGAGCTGCCCATTCTTACCCCACAACCAATCGTCAGCTTCGGCTGGCGATTCACAATGAGAAAAAGTCGGCTCTGCTCTACAGCGCTTCTGATATTGAAGTTCTCACTGAGCCTGAGATCTTGATTCACCCCTTTCTCAGCAAGTTGGGACTGGATGTTTTAGATGAAGCCACTACGGTTGAGCAGGCGATCGCCCGTCTCCAGGACAAACGCTTCTACCGCCGCAGCTTCATATCTCTATTGCTCGATCAAGGCTTTTTCTGTGGATTGGGCAACTACCTTCGCAGTGAAGTTTTGTTTGTCGCTAAAATTCATCCCACTCGCCGCCCTACCGACTGTTCCCCTGAGCAAATTGCTGCTCTGGCAGAAGCGGTTCTCTCAGTCAGCCGTCAGTCCTACCAAACGGGTGGAATCACAAACAACCTGGAGCTTGTCGCGCAACTCAAAGCCCAGGGGCAAAAGCGCTACGAATACCGCCATTACGTATTTAATCGAGCGGACAAACCCTGCTATGTCTGCGGAACACCCATTATTAAAGAATTTTCAGGCGGACGGCGATACTATTACTGCCCAACCTGCCAGCCTCGATAGGAATGGTGAAGTAATTCACACAAGAGGTAGGGGCGAAGCGATCGGGCAGAATATGGTGCAAACACCAAAACCTTTTTTGCCGATCGCTTCGCCCCTACAGGCGGTTGCGGCTCATCTGATTAAATTCTTCTCCGTTCCACCTGACTGCCTGGGTCTGCACAACCCTGCAACTAAATATTCCTAGACCGTAGCAGGAGTGCCAGCAGACTGGGTTTGCTGTGCCATTTCAATTAAACGACGAATTCGCTCTTCAGTGGGAGGATGAGTCCGAAACAGCGTTTGCAGTCCTTCCGCTGAGAGTGGATTCACGATCAGCAGAGGCGACATCGCTGGATTGCCGTGCATCGGAATCTGATGTCCCACCTGTTCTAACTTTTGTAGGGCACTGGCTAAGGCAGTCGGATTTTGAGTAATTTGAGCCGAGCCGAGGTCTGCCGCAAACTCACGAGTGCGTGAGATTGCCATTTGAATCAGCGCAGCCGAAAGGGGAGCCAGAATAATCAAAAACAGTAGCCCGATTGGGTTAGCGCCCCGACGACTATCTCTAGTGACAGGGCCATACAAAGCACCTAGCGTCAAAATTCGACCGACAAACGTGACGGCACCGCCCAGTGTTCCTGCAACAGCCTGGGTCAGGGTGTCGCGATTGCGAATGTGGGTTAACTCATGCGCCAAAACGCCCTCTAGCTCTTCAGGAGATAGCAAACTGAGAATTCCTTGTGTAACCGCCACAGCAGCGTGGCTGGGATCGCGACCTGTAGCGAAAGCGTTGGGTGACTCGGTTGGCACCAAAAAAACCTTAGGCATGGGAATTTCGGCGCGATCGCTCAGCTTAGCAATCATGTCGTACAGATCAGGCGCTTGCTCACGGGTTATCGGCTGAGCCTGATAGGTTGCTAAGGCAGCCTGGTCAGAAAAGTACCAGGAACTTAAGCTAGTGAAAGCGGCGATCGCCAATCCCCAAAACAGCCCTTGCTCATTTCCAACTAAATAATAGGCGACTAAAACAATTAATCCGCTCAGCAGTCCTAATAGAGCCGCCGTCTTAATTTGATTTCCAAACATAGTTCACCCGATTGCATCGACAAATTTATATAAGTAGACTTTAGAATCCCAGATAGCAGCTATTCTCTGGGTCTACCAAGTGAGTGAAAAAATCTATATCGAAAGTTAGGATTTGTGACAGTATCTATAATTCGTTGCCCTATGATCTTTAGTCGGGAAAACTTTGAAATATCTATATTTAACGAAGCTGTGGCATGAAACCCGTTCTCAATCAAGGGCAGTTAACAACCTGGAAAGACGATAGAGGTTTTGGCTTCATTCAACCCGCCGATGGCAGTCAAGCAATTTTTCTGCACATTTCTGAGCTAAAAGACTCAACTCGCCGTCCGCAAGTAGGCGATACGATTTACTACTATGCTGTAACTGAAAATGGTAAACTTCGCGCTCACAAAGCTTTTATTTTAGGAGCAAGACGTAAGCCAACTTCGACCACTTCAAAAAATCAGGCTGTATTCAATCGTGCATCTCTATCCCCATTCCCCGTGCTGGAGACATTGCTATTGTCGATTTTGCCCCTAGTCGGGTCACTACACTTTGCTTGGACAACCGCTAATCCACTTCCACTGATTCTCTATCCTGTGATGAGTCTATTAACTTTTGCTTTGTACGCTGACGATAAATCTCGCGCAAAACAAGGAAGTTGGAGAACGCCGGAAAAGACGTTACATCTGTGTGAATTAGCGGGGGGATGGTTGGGGGGATTTGTAGCTCAGCGAAGACTTCACCATAAAAGCAGCAAGGAATCTTATCAATTTGAGTTTTGGGTGATTGTTGCGCTTCACTACGTCGCCTGGTTAGGCTGGTTATTTTTTGGCAAGCTCATGACAGCTTGATCCCTACTGAGTGAGTCACCTATGGCTTTAGCGATCGCCGGAGAGCGCAGCGGAGTCGGTAAAACAACGATTACGCTATCTTTGCTGGCAGTTCTACAGCAGCGACAGTTAAGCGTACAGTCCTTCAAAGTTGGGCCGGACTACATTGATCCAATGTTTCACCGCTATGTCACTGGGCGGGCGTGTCGCAATTTAGATCCAGTTCTAACCTCAGCGGCTTATGTGCAACAGTGCTTTTTTAAGCACACTCAAACCGTAGACTACGCGCTGGTAGAAGGCGTGATGGGGTTATTTGACGGTGCAACGGGAGTCGATGACACTGCTAGCACTGCTCACATTGCTCGGTTGCTCAACTTGCCTGTGCTGTTGGTGATCGATTGCAGTCGCTTGTCACGCTCTGCCGCAGCGATCGCCCTCGGATATCGCTCCTTTGATCCCCGGCTTGAGTTTGCAGGAATTGTGTTGAATCGAGTCGGCAGCGATCGCCACCTGGAACTGCTCAAAGCTGCTTTAGAACCACTAAACCTGCCTATTATTGGAGTTCTTCGTCGCCAGGATGACATCACGATCCCCGATCGCCACCTGGGGTTAGTTCCTACTGCCGAACTGCCAGTTCTAGATACCCTGATCGAGCGTTTAGCAAACCTGGGAGAAATCTGCTTCGACTGGTCGCGCCTCCTTCCCCTCCTCAAAACTCACAGCAATTTCCCAATTCTTGAAAGCACCACAACTCCTAACCAAAAGCCTGTTGCTCTCAACCTAAACTGCTTCCAAGAAAAACTTCCAACCCCCAATCTCCAACCCCCAATCCTCAACCCCCAACCTCTACCTCGCATTGCTATTGCCCACGATCGCGCCTTCAGCTTTTACTATGCCGACAATTTTGACCTGCTAGAGCAACTGGGTGCAGAGCTAGTATTTTGGAGTCCACTGACTGATCCCAGTTTGCCAGCAGGAGTGCAAGGGCTTTACCTGGGTGGCGGTTTCCCAGAAGTATTTGCCGCAGAGTTAGCAAACAATCAAGCTGCTCAGCAAAGTGTCAGGCAAGCCATTCAAGCTGGAATGCCAACTTATGCTGAATGCGGTGGCTTGATGTATCTGTGTGAGCAAATTGTTGATTTTGCGGGACAGTCCTGGAAGATGGTGGGCATATTGCCTACGACAGCCACCATGACAGGACGGCTCTCTCTGGGCTATCGACGGGCGATCGCGCTTCAAGATAGTCCTCTACTGCCAGCAGGGTCAGAAACCTGGGGACACGAATTTCATCGCTCAAGCCTGAGCGCCAAATCAGCATTGCCTCTATATCAGACAGGGGGATATGATGCCGACAGCTTGACGCATCTAGAAGGGTGGCGATCGCACCAGCTTCATGCGTCTTACATTCACCTGCATTGGGGATCGCATCCAGAAATCCCGACTCGGTTTTTGCAATGCTGTCTTAAGTTCGGCAATCTTTTTGGCGAACAGCTATAGTTTTCAAACACACATTTCATATAGCAATCCTCATTTGATTTGCGAAAAGATGATTTGTGAAGGTGTCCGCCCTCCGGGCACCTTCACAAATCATTTAGGATCGCTATAGAAAGATATCGATTCAGTGAAACGAAGTGAGTTCAGCAGCGATCGCCTGAGTGGAAGGACTATATTTTAATCAAGCTGTCAAGTCTGAAAATACGGAAAGATAACTCCTTCATTCACCCTACTGGAGGAAACAATAGGGTGAGATGCGGATGCGCTTTCGCAAGTTAGATTTGACAATAGCCCCAATAGATTGAGGAGGGGAAGACAATGCGTAAAAAACTAATCCAAGCCGCAGCAATTACTTTCTTATTACATCTGCTGATGGGGGTTAGCGCATCTCGTGTAACTCAAACGGCACCGGGGGCTTCGACGCTAGATTTGTCTCCTCACACCGCAGAGTTTCCTAGAGAAGAAGAGCCGTTAGGAATGCAAAATTAGAAGTTAAAGATGAGTCTGAGTAGCAGAATTTTTAACGACTAATTTTGTTGAATTGGCTCAGGACTTTCTGGGCTGGGCGGTTGGCTAGCAGCTTCAATCTGCTGAGTAAAGTAACTTTCCCGGTAGCTAAGCTGTCGCGCCAATTCCAAACCGCGTCGGAAGGCGGCGATCGCCTCGTTGGTGTTGCCCTGCTCACGCTGAAGCTGACCAATTTGGTCGTAAGCCTGCATGATGCCGTAGCTGTTGTAGGATTGTTGCTCTACGTCAATCAGCAGTTGGTAGACCACCAGTGCGTCATCGGGGCGATCGAGTGAACGGTAAAGGTCAGCTAATTTTTGCAGCGCTTCGCTGGCGTAGGCGTATTGCTGCCCCGATCGCGCTACCGCAAACGCTTCCTGGTAGTGGGTTGCGGCTCGGTCAGGACGTTCAATGGCTCGAAAGCTATCGGCGATCGCAATTTTCAAAGGCGGGATCAGCGTGTATTCCTGGCGGCTTTCGTAAACGCTGACTAGCTCCTGCTGGGCGGCGATCGCTTCCTGGGGCTGATTATTTTCCTGGTAAATGTAAGACAACTGCTGCAAATATTCCACCTCACGGGCGCTGTCGCCTCTAGCGCGAGCGAGGGTTAGGAGTTCTTGATAAGCGGTTGCCGCCGCAGGATAGTCAAACCAGGCAAGGTGCAGTTCTCCCAGTGCAATCAGCGTTTCCTGCTCGGTAGCTGCATCGCCCTGCTGTCGAGCTTGAACCAAAATCTGGTCATATAGCGTCACTGCTGGGTCAATCGCCCGCATCTGTTGATAAGCCTGGGCAATTCTAAGCAACAAGTCAAAGTCGGGTGGCGTTTCAGCCTGTACTTCTTGCTCGATCTGTTGCAGGCGTTCAGTGATCAGCCGAGTTTCAGTGGTTTGGCTTTCGCTCCAGGCAATTTCTCCAACGCGGCTGAGGGAGTCTACTTCTTCCTCGACTCCTAAGACTCGCCGCAGCCGCAGTTCTCGATTCCAAATTTCAAATGCCCCCGCTGGGTTTCCAGCAGCAAGCTCTCGCTCTGCCTGGACGCGCAGTTCATCTAGAGCGGTTGCTAAAACTCGCCGCTCTTGAGGGCTGAGGGGGGCGATCAATAATCAGTTGGGGAAACAGGGGATCGGATTCGTCGATCTCCAGTGGATTGGGCGGAAACTGGTCTTCTTCCTGGGCGATCGCCATCATCGTAGCTTCAGGAGATAGAGGAATGAGTTCAATCGCTCCTACGAGGGCGATCGCCAGCGGAATTGCCCTCAAACCTTTGTAGTAAAGCCATTTCAGAGAAACCACCTGAAATTTGTGTTGAGCAATACGCGACCCCATATCCCTCCTGAGAGAACGAGTTAATAACTACAGGAAGCGAAAATTTATCAGAAATCTACCATCAGAAATCTATCGCACCGTAGCTTATCTACTAGGTCATCCAGCCGCACCACCTTTTAGGTTAAACATTCATGTTTGGAATTTACACAAGTGCGCTACGCTACTATAGCGGTTTTCAACTGTATTCAGAGTGACTGGTTGAGCAGTGCTAACCTTGATGCAATTCGATACAGTTTTGTTAGCAACAATCTGTTGACATTCCGTTGACACTACTTAGATACCAACAGGGGACAGCGTGAAGGTTTTGGTGGTTGGAAACGGAGGGCGTGAACACGCTCTCGCCTGGAAACTATTGCAGTCTGCACGAGTCCAGGAAATCTTTTGTGTCCCCGGTAATGGTGGCACAGCCCAGATGGAACGCTGCCGTAATCTGGCGATGTCAGTTACCGCCTTTGAAGGCATTGGGCGTTTTGCTTTAGTCAATAATATTGGTCTAATTGTGGTTGGTCCTGAGGTGCCGCTAGCCGCTGGGATCACAGATTATCTCCAAGAGCAAGGGTTGACGGTGTTTGGCCCAACGCAGGCTGGCGCGCAGATCGAGTCAAGCAAGGCTTGGGCAAAAGATCTGATGCGAGAAGCAGGAATTCCAACGGCTGAGGCGGCTGTGTTCACCGATGTGCGAGATGCGATCGCCTATGTTGCCTCCCAACCCGCACCGATTGTGGTAAAGGCCGATGGTCTAGCCGCAGGCAAAGGTGTAACCGTTGCTGAAACCACGCAAGAAGCAGTTAAGGCGATTGAAGCAGCCTTTGACGGACAGTTTGGTGAGGCAGGGCAGCGCGTCGTGATTGAGGAATGTCTAACCGGGCAAGAAGCTTCTGTCCTGGCAGTGACAGACGGGTTGACGATACGCGCTCTGTTGCCTGCTCAAGATCACAAACGCATTGGCGAAGGCGACACGGGGGCAAACACAGGCGGCATGGGGGCTTATGCTCCTACGCCAAGTGTTACGCCTGCCCTGATGAATCGGATTCAGCGGGAAATTTTAGAACCTGCGATCGCCACTCTCAACCATCGCGGCATCGACTACCGGGGCGTTCTCTACGCTGGGCTGATGATCACCCCAGCGGGCGATCCTAAAGTAATTGAATTTAACTGTCGCTTTGGCGATCCGGAAACGCAAGCCGTTTTGCCGCTGCTCGAAACTCCCCTGGAAACTTTATTGTTAGCCTGTGCCCAGCAACGCCTGGCCCAGCTTCCACCTCTAACCTGGAAATCTGGAGCTTCTGTCTGTGTGGTGGTTGCAGCAGAAGGCTATCCCGATGTCTACCGGAAAGGCAGTCCTATTGAGGGCATTCAAGTCGCAGAGGAGTCCGGAGCGATGGTTTTTCATGCGGGCACAAAACTGAAACAGCAGCAGCTAGTCGCTGACGGAGGACGGGTGTTGGGCGTAACCGCAGTGGGAGACAGTTTGGAAGAGGCGATCGCCAAAGCCTACATAGCCGTTGATTGCATTGAATTTGAGTCAATGTATGCTCGCCGTGACATCGGTCACCGTATCCTCACTGCCCATCCTTCTCTTTAAGAAGATGTATGGCGCTACGCGCCTTGATTAAAACGTTTTTGTGTAGAAGCCCACGCTTAACGGGGCTTCTACACAAAAACGTTTCTTAAGGTATACGCACAGCGCTATATAGCGAGCCTAGATAGTTCGTGAAAGTGCCTGTCCGGAGGGCACGCACTTTCACGAATTATCTTTTTCACAAATCAAATAGGACTGCTATAACAATGTAATAAGGAATAGTAAAGAACGTAAATATTCCAAACAGATTATGATGGTAAGTCTCGAGATGTCTTGCCGCCCTCTCGCTCCGATGGTTCTACCTTGCTAGCCTTCC
>JAAUTN010000222.1 GCA_012031415.1 Leptolyngbyaceae cyanobacterium SM1_4_3
AGATGCTCCAGCACCAGATTCCAAACGATTCCAGGGTTGTTGAGGATATAGCTCATAGGTCGCTAGGATAGGTTGGCGCTGTTTAATGCTAAATACCAGCAAGCAGGTTTAATGACTTATTCTCAGCGTTCAGATTCTGATTCCTATAGTCCTCACCAGGATTTGGTCGAGCAGCTAGATTTGCTGATTCGGGCACGTTACCCTTTACTCTACATCGTGTCTGCTGAGGAAGAACCCGTCGAGACAGTTTTGCGTCAGGTTGCGGCTCAGGCTCAGCCATCGCGCAAGCTGCTGCTCTGGGATGTTGTGCGCGGCTGGGATGACAGTGGCTCAGACAAAGGCTCACTCATGGGTGCGATGAACCGAATCGGCAAAGCCAATGCTGAGGAAGCCGCAATCTTTGTACTGCGGGATTTGCACCCCTTTTTCAAAAACACCAGCGACAAAAGTGCTCCTGCTGTGCGAGAGCTAAAGAATCTGGCGCGGGAGCTAAAGCACAGCCGCAAAACCATCGTTTTGCTCAGCTACACCCTCTCTCTGCCGCCTGAGCTTGGAGAAGAAATTACCGTGATTAATTTTCCTTTGCCCAATGCCCAGGAGATTGATTACCTGATTTCCCAACTGGTTGTGCCCGAAAAGCTAAAGATTTCAGGTTTGGCTAAAGAGCAGCTTGTAAAAGCCTGTCTAGGCTTGAGCCGCACTAAAATTCAGCGGGTTTTGGCAAAAGCGCTTGCTGCGAAACAGCAGGTGAATGAGACGGACATTATTCATGTGCTGGAGGAGAAAAAGCAGGCAATTCGCCAAACCGAGATTTTAGAATTTTTTACCACTCAAGACTCGCTCAAAAGCGTGGGCGGACTGGAAAATTTGAAGCTCTGGGTGCGGATGCGGCAAGGAGTGTTTACGGAAGAGGCGCGGCGATTTGGCATTCCCAATCCTAAGGGGGTGCTGCTGGTTGGCATTCAAGGCACGGGCAAGTCGCTTTCCGCTAAAACGATCGCCCACGAGTGGCGCTTACCCTTGCTGCGATTGGACTCCGGGCGGCTATTTGGTGGCATTGTGGGGGAAAGTGAGAACCGAACGCGACAGATGATTCAGCTTGCAGAGGCGATCGCCCCTGCGTTCTTTGGATTGACGAAATCGACAAAGCCTTTGGCAACCTCAACAGCGGCGCAGACGGCGACTCTGGCACTAGCCGCCGCGTCTTTGGCAGCCTGATCACCTGGATGCAGGAAAAAACGACTCCTGTTTTCATCGTCGCAACGGCAAATAATGTGCAAATTCTGCCCGCCGAACTGCTGCGGAAAGGGCGATTTGACGAAATTTTCTTTCTCAATCTGCCGACCGAATCGGAGCGTGAGGAAATTTTTAAGGTGCATTTGCAGCGGCTTCGCCCCAGCCGTCTGCGCGAGTTTGATTTGAGCCTGCTGGCCCGGCAAACCAAAAACTTTAGCGGTGCAGAAATCGAACAGGTGGTGATTGACGGAATGCACCGGGCATTTGGTCAGGGCACGGTTGGACGGCGGCAGGACTTCACTACAGAAGACATTATTATGGCGATCGAGGAAACCGTGCCGCTGGCGGCGATCGCCCACCATCAAATCGAAGCACTCAAACGCTGGGCCGCCGAAGCCGGAGCCAGAACCGCCTCTAAAGATGTGCAGCTTACCGAAGAACTAAAGCGATACACCTTCAAGCAAGGAATTCAATCTTTGGAAGTCGATTGAGCTATTTTGGAACAGCAGCTTTGTTTCTTCTCACTTCTCCACCATGTCCCACTTTACCTGCATCAAAACTCAGCTTAAAGACCAGAATTCACTGGTTAAAGCCCTGGCAGATATGGGCTTAAAGCAGGTGGAAGTGTACGATACTGCCGAACATCTTTATGGCTATCGAGGCGATATCCGTCCACAAACGGCCGAAGTCATCGTGCGACGGCGCTTCATTGGCCCGCTCAGCAACGACATTGGTTTTCAACGACAGCCCGATGGCACCTTTGAAGCAATCATCTCGGAATACGACCGCCCTAAATATTCTCAACAGTGGCTCAACCAACTAACTCAGCGCTACGGCTATCACACCTTAATTGCAACGGCTCCCACGCAAGGATTCACTGTTGAAGAAGAGGAAATCTTAGAAGACGGCACAATTCGAGTCGTCGTCGGAAAGTGGGTATAAAAACCCCGTAGGGGCGAAGCATTCGGGCAAAGAGCTTTGCAGCGAACTAGAAAATACCTGCCGAATGCCTCACCCTTACAGATTAAAGATGCAAGTTCACACAAGAGCAGGATTTTTTCGAGCAGGGGCAATGATTGAATGAGTGACGGGATTGCTGATCATCACTTATTCACAGCGGAATCTATGGCACTCGATTTTTGGGCGAGAACTAGCGGCACCTGGATTAACGTAACCACAGTCGTTTTGGGAACCGCCCTGGGACTTTTTCTGCGAGGGCGGCTACCCGGACAGATGCAGAAGGTCATCACTCAAGGGCTGGGGCTGGTGACGCTATTCATCGGCTTTAGCATGGCCGGAAGTTTGCAGCAGGCGCAGGCGGGTCAGGTCGATGGCGTGATTTTAGGGCTACTGGCGATCGTGGCGGGTGGGCTGCTGGGCGAATGGTGGAAGCTTGAACTGCTCCTGGAGGCGGTGGGCAACTGGCTCAAGCATCGGTTCAAAGGTAAGGGCAGCTTTACCGAAGGATTTGTCGCAGCCAGTCTGCTGTTTTGCGTGGGGCCGCTGGCGCTAATTGGCAGTTTGAATAACGGCTTGACGGGCGACAACACGCTGCTGACGCTAAAAGCCTCAATGGATGGACTGGCGGCGATCGCCCTCACTAGTGGCTTTGGCATTGGCGTTGGCTTTTCTGCCCTATCTATCCTGGTTTACCAGGGCGGCATTTCTCTGGCGGCAGGGCGCTTGCCCAAACGCTGCCTGATCCCGCTACTGCCCCCCCGGTCATGCTAATCACGGGCGTAGGAGGGCTGATGATTATGGGGTTAGGGCTAAATCTGCTGGAAGTTGCCCAGGTGAGAATTGCTTCTTTTTTACCTGCTTTGCTTCTGAGTCCTTTGCTGTATGCGATCGCCGCTCGACTGACTTCCCAATAGCTCCTTACCATTCTTACTGGTAATCTAGAACTCGTAAGGCTAGGCTGTCTGTAGCTCGACTATTACTGAGATCTTTTTCAAAAAGAGTGCCCCCATGAACTCATTCTCCGAACTGCCACCCATGCGGGTTTTGATTGTCGAAGATGACCCAATGATGCAGTTGGGGCTGGAGCAATCTTTGGCAAGCTATCCCAATATTGAAATTGTCGGTCGGGTAGACGACGGCTATCTGGCGGTCGAAGAAGCCCTCAAGCTCAAGCCAGACATCATTGTGATGGATATCGGCTTGCCCCGACTGGATGGGATCGCCGCAACTCAGCAAATTAAAGCAGCGCTCAAAGAAGTTCGTGTAGTGATGCTGACTTCCCACACCACTGAAAATGAGGTGATTGGGGCGCTCTCCAGCGGTGCAGACGCTTACTGTGTGAAAGGTACGAGTGTGGATCGGCTGCTGGCGGCGATCGCCGCTGCCCAGGAAGGAGCCAGCTACCTCGACCCGCACGTTGCCCGTCGCGTTTTAGACCATTTGAAGCCGCCAACTCAGGCCGACGTGAGCGCGGTCGGTCAACTCTCTCAGCGAGAGCTAGAAGTTCTTAAGCTGATGGTCGAAGGCCACAGCAACCCCGAAATTGCGGCTGCCCTTTACCTCAGCCCCAACACCGTTAAAACCCACGTTCGCGGCATTATGAACAAGCTTGCGGTAGACGATCGGGTGCAGGCTGCGGTCGTGGCGCTGCGGGCAGGCATCGTGTAGAGGTTGAATTTCAAAAGCTAATCACCGCTGATGTGGACGACTACCTCGCGCAGGTGGCTATGCTGTCGATGTTCCCAAACGTAGATGCCCTGCCAGGTGCCTAGCAGCAGCCGACCATGAGCGATTGGAATCTGCTCTGAGGTGTGAGTCAGAACGGTACGAATGTGGGCAGGCATATCGTCTGGGCCTTCGGTGCTGTGAATGTAGCGATCGCCCTCAGGCACTAACTTTGCCAAAAAATTTGCCAGATCCCGTAGCACATCCGGGTCAGCATTTTCCTGAATAATCAGGCTAGCTGACGTATGCCGCAAAAATAGCGTACACAGCCCAGTATCAATACCCGACTTAGAGACAATCGATTCAATGTCTGAAGTAATTTTGTGAATCGACTTGCCGTTGGTTTTAACCTTGATTAGCTGCTGATAGTGACTCATGGAAAGATACTTGCCTGGGCGACATCTGTTGAACTGCCTTCAGGCGACATCCTGTTGCTGACTGATATCAGTCTGAACGCATTCTAGCTGCTCTGAATCTTCAGAATCACCTGCCTCATCTGCCGCTGCCTCAGCTTCTTCTAGCAATTCTTCCTCTGAGTCAAGCCAGGGAGAATCGTAATGGTGCCAGGGCAAAATTGGCTCATTTGGCAACTGGCGCGTCAAAACCGTAATGTTAGACATATCGGGTTCTGGCAAACGGATGCGCTTTTCAAGCACAGGGCTGTTAGTCAATTTGGCTTCCATAAGTTAGCGGCTACTTCAAGGGATTTGTGGCAATCATTTCTCAGGCACGAATCTGTTTAGATTCATATAAAGAAATAAACTACCACCATGTGCATTAACATCACCACAGCAATTACCCAGGTCGCATAGGCAGCATATCTCAAGGTTTGAGAAACGTCATCGAGTCGCTGCTTATTTGCATTATAGGTCTCGGTTAAATTAACTAGCATCTGTAGATGGTATTCGTCTGATGACAAAACCAGATATTTCTCCAAAAATTTACGATCTTCCAGGTTAGGGCTAACCGCAACCTGACGAGGGAGAAATGCCCGCACCAGCAGCGTAAAACTAATCAAAAACCCAATTACTTCAGCGATGCTAAACGGACTGGGGATCATCATCAAGCGTGAAATGTTGAGGCTGGTCAACAAAGCCCCATTCGTCACAAACAAAATGTTAAGTTTTGTCGTCAAAATCTGACCCTGCTCGCGCTGTTCAGTCAGCACAAGGCGTACATCTCTAGCGGCCAACTCTATTGTCGAGAGGGCAGAATTGATTTCAAGGGGAGTTTCGACTGGAGCTTTGACGACCGCTTCAGCAGGAACAGGTTGGCTACTGGTTAAAGATCCGGTTTCTTCAGCTTTGGAAACGGGAACCGGGTCAAACGAGTTGACTGCTGCTGTCATGGGTGGAAGAGGGGGTGGAGGTCAGGAAAGCGATGTCAATAAGGCTATGTTAATAGAAATAATCCTGGACGGCGCGGGCGATCGCCTCATTCCCATCGATCGCCAAAGCCTGTGACTGCCGAGGCGGCTGCATCGGTTCTCGTAAAAACTGCCAGTCACTCTGGAAGAATTCGGCAGGCTGCAAAATCCGATGGTAAGCAAAATCCTGAATCCCTGCCAGGAGAATTGGCGATTCGGCAAAGTCCTCACGGGTGACAGAAGTGATCGGTACTCCCAGACGGCAGGCTTCAGCAAAGGTGCTGTATCCTGGCTTTGAGACCACTCGACTGCAAAGCGGCATAAAGTCTACCGGGCGATAGTGACGGTCAGTAATCTTGAGCAAATTTGGCAAGTCGGGAGCCTGACGGTCAAAGGTGATGAACTGCCAGTCGGCAAAATTCTGCAAGTTTTGATAGGGAATTTGATCAAGCCCCAGTCCACCAAAGGTTAGCAGGGCGGTCTGCTGTGGTGGTTTGGTTAGATTAAACTTTGTCCGCAATTCCTCAAGTGCATAGTGAGGTGAGCCGCCTGTCAGCCCAACATCGGTGACGCTGGGAAAGGCAGACATCGGCTCATGAAACGGCAAACGAAAGAGGCGATCGCACTCTCCAAACCGCTCTGCGATCCAGTCCGCCATTTCCACAAACTCACCTTCCCAGGCGCGGTAAATGAAGTCCCAGCCAAAGTTACTGATCATCCAGCAGGGAACGTTGGCAGCACGGGCGATCGCTGTCGCCAATGGCGGAATGTCTGCCAGCACTAGGCCCACCCGATTCTGTTTGATAAACGTCACTTCTGAAGCGATTAGCGAATTTGCCTGCTCCCGAATCTGCTTCAGCTTTTCCAGCGTGGCGGGCTTATCCATCGTGATACTGTCACTTTGCAGCACCCCTACATCAAACCCACGCGGACGATGAATGAAGTCACTCTGGATATAAGAATCCAGCAGCCAGCGGGGAGCCGTCGTCACCAACGCAACCACCATTTCGGGGCAGAGCCGCTTAATTTCACTCACCACTGCCGCTGTGCGAGTAGCGTGACCAAAACCGTGATTGGTAATAGCAACGTAAAGGATAGGTTCAGGCATTAGTTCAGGCGTTAATAAATTCAGGGCAAATGTCCTTTGTCAAAATACTCACTTCCTTGACCCATAAGTGAAAACTGCTATAGATCCTGTAGATTTTGAGTTTTTTAATTCTAGAGCAGGTTGCTCAAGGGGATAGATTTTGTTTTTACTGAAACTAGAACGTTAAAGGGGAGAAAATTAGATGTTTATCACCAAACGCCTGACTGGATTGCTGGCAATATTGCTGTTGGCGATCGCTCCTGGCTGCTTTATTCGCAATCAGGACTCTCCTCAAGCCGCTTCACCCAGCCCGACCCAAACTGCATCCACGCCCACCCCTGCCGCGCCCGCTGTCGCTCCGCCAGAGGAAACTCCTCAGACTGCCCCTGAAGCTGAACCTACGGCTCCAGAAGTTAGTCCGACTCCTGAAACTGCTACATCATCATCATCTCAGGTGGCGGTAGCCCCGACAGACTGTGCAAATGCTCAAACTCAGGCAGAAATTAACCAGTGTGCCCAGGCATCCTACGTAACAGCCGACGCAGAACTCAATCGGGTTTATCAGAACCTTAAAACTAGCCTCAACAGCCAGGAGCAGGAGGAACTGATTGATGCCGAACTCGCCTGGATCGACTATCGCGACGAAACCTGTGACGCGGAGAGCAGCCAGTATGAAGGTGGCTCCATTCAACCAACCATTTACTATGGCTGTTTGGAACGAGTGACAGCAGAGCGCACCGCTGAACTGCAACAGCAATTAGAGCAAAGTCAGCCTTAGGTGACTGTTTGAAGGTAACTGCTTGAAGGCAGAGAGAGGCGATCGCCCAAGTCATTCTTTGGAGTAACACCGTCTCTACCTTTTGATAGGAAGTGAGTGAACTGTAGTTCTTCTAACAATGAAAAGATTGCTCTCATATCAAGATGAATTGTCTTCTCTTTAAAGAGCTTTTTTCGTCTAATTCTATTGAGCAATGAAAAAAACCGAAGTAGTTATTATTGCAGCTATTGCTGAATCCAATCGAGTGATTGCAAGAATGGTAAATTGCCCTGGAGAATTCCGCAAGACTCGAAACGGTTTCAGGAAATTACGCTGGGTCATCCCGTGATTATGGGTCGAAAAACCTGGGAGTATGATATTGAAAAATGTCCCTTAGTGAAGCGCTTTAATATTGTTATTTCATCTTGCCCTGAGCAAGAAAGCGTTTCAGAGCATTGCCGTAGTCATCCTTTTGAGTTGGCTTTCGTTAACTCCGTTCAGGAAGCTCTAAGGAATACTGAAGATCGAGAAAAGGCTTTTATTGTAGGTGGGGCTTCGATTTATTCACAGTCATTAAACTTGGCAGATACACTGGAGTTGACCTTAGTAGAAGGTGATTTTGAGGGAGACACCTTCTTCCCAAATTATGAACATCTCATCGGTAGCCAATTCAAGTTAGTAAATCGGGAAACCCATCGTGGCTTTAGATATGAAACCTACAGACGCATCTGTTATAGCCATACTCACACATAGCCATACTCACACATAGCCGTACTCGTATTGTTCTACAGGAGGAGTGCGTAAGCCCTGAGTTTGTTAAAAAAGTTCTTTTTATTTGTAATTTTGTCAACCTATTTAGCCGCCCAGCTAAAAGTTTTATTTACTAAAGGTATGGGTGAGCAAAAAGCTCCCATGTTATACGTCATCAGACTGTGGCATATTTTGCCAATTCCGTACCAAATTTCATACCAATAAATGTCTTTGTGCCTCACAGGAGGAAAAAATGGTCTATGCCCCTAGTCCACGTCCAGTCGCGAAGTTTACTCACTTTCAGGATGCAGAACAAATTATTAACAAGCTGAAAAAATTTGGTTTTTCTAAGGTTCACCTTTCCATCGTTGCTCTAGACGCAGATGAGCAGGTTGATGAAGCCAGCCTGCAAGCTAGAGCCGAAGATGAAATTCAGGCGCGAGTTACAGGTGCAACCCTGGCAGGCACATTGTTGGGTGCGGTAGGAGGCTGCATGGCAGGGCTTGGATTCCTGGCGATTCCTGGAATTGGATTGATTTTAGCAGTTGGAACTGCACAAGCAACCCTGACAGGAATGATTGCAGGTGCTGGAATTGGGGCAACGGGCTGCGGATTGCTCGAAACCATGACTTGTCACCGTCTTGCCCGACAACACGCCCTATTGGAGCTTTCCTGTGCCTCTCGATATGAATATGTGGTGCTGGTAGATGGCACCGAAGCCGAGATCCGGCAAGCCGAAGCCATTGTGAGGCAGCTTTGCTTGAATGAGGAGGTTCACGTCAAGCATCCTGCGCTTGTGTTCCAGTCTGCTGATTTTGGGTGAATCGGATCACTCTAGGGGGGCAAAGGGCGAATACACCTTTGCCCACCCCACAGTTAACGCTCACTGCTATTGACTCGCAGCTATTGACTCGCAGACTGAGTAGGCGTTCTAACTAGCAGCCGATATCGACCTCTGCTGTTGCTATCAAAGCCGTTTGCAACTATGGTGTAGATGCCGTCAACGGGCAAGGTGACGTTTAGCGTAGAGTTGAGATCGTTTTGGGAAACGTCATCATGTTGCCCAACGATTCGCTCTTGGGGATCGAGCAAGATCAAAAATGTGTCGAAGTCATCGCTCTCTAGATCGATTGCTACAGACTGCCCAGCACGCCCTTCAAAGGTATGTTCGTCGTATAGGCTGCCGTCTTGAGGCAAAACCTGATCTCCATCTCCAAGTTCGCCTTCGATGTCTAGCAATACTTGTTCATTGCTCTGATTTTGCTTTGCGCTGGGCAGGACTTGAGTAGAGGCGATCGCCTTCACCGTATTCCCGCTCAATCCATTAGGCTGTTTTTGGGACAGCGCAACGCTTCCCAGCCCGCCCATCAGCAGAGTCATCAATAGCGTAATCAGACCAATGGAACCAATTTTTTGAAATCGCATGAGTAAAACTTCCTATTAACTCGTTTACAAGAATTGCTCTAAACTCAACACCCCAATTTGTACATAGCTTATATATCGATCCTAAAGTGATTTGTAAAAATGCCCATCCTGGAGTGGACACTTTCACAAATCGTTCTCCTCGCAAATCAAATTTTTACAATACGCTCAAGCACGAAGCGCTGTAAGATGCGATGTAAATCATAGAAGCCATTGCAGGACTCAAGTTACTCTTCAGGCTAACACTTATGGCATTTGTCTATTTGCGAACCGTGTTTTTCCAGGATACAGACGCAGCAGGAGTGGTTTATTTTACTAATGTTCTATCAATGTGTCATGAGGCTTATGAAGCCTCCCTTGCATTGACAGAGATTGACTTAAAGCAGTTTTTTAGTAAGGCAAAAACTGTATTTCCAATCGCTCATGCCCGTGTCGATTTTTTCCGTCCAATGTTTTGTGGCGATCGCCTCGCCATTCAAATGCAGCCTAAGCAAACCAAGCCCGATGAATTTGAAATTGCTTATTATTTATTTGCAGCAGAAGCGATCGATTCGACAGACCCTGTTGCTGCTGCTAGTTTGGCCAAAGCATTTAGTAGACACGTTTGTATTGATTCGACTAGCCGAACTCGCAGCCCTTTACCCCCTGAGATGATCAATTGGCTGAATCAGTGGAGCGAGTAGCCAACCCGTTCACTGCAATCTGATGGAGCTGTTTGCGATTAATCTTTCCCTGAGCGTTGCGGGGCAAGGATTCAACCGCGATCCAATGTTTAGGCTGTTTGAATTTGCTGAGGCGATCGCTCAAAGCAAATCGCAAATTATCAGCAGAAGTGGTCGGATGCTTAGGAATATAAACGGCGGTTATCACCTGTCCCCAGTGGCGATCGCCCACCCCAACCACTGCTACATCTGTCACATAGCCCGTTGCCCGAATTGCCGCTTCTACCTCAACCGGAAATACATTTTCTCCGCCTGTAATAATCTTGTCGCTATCTCGTCCAATAATATGTAGCCCTCCCTGCTCATCCAAAAAGCCTATATCGTCAGGTTGTAACACCCTATAAAAATCCGTCTCAGGGTAGTAGCCCAAAGCGAGAGAGCGGCTTTGAATGGTCACTTTACCCATCTGGTTTGCTGCTAAGGGGTAGTTTAGGCGATCGCAAATCGTCACCTGAGCATGGGGCAAAACTTTCCCACAGTGATTATGGTTTGCTAAAAACTCTTCTGGTTTTAGGGTCGCAATCTGGGCGGCTGTTTCAGTCATGCCATAGGTCAGAGCGAGCCGAATCTGCTGGCTTCTTGCTGCCTGTAACAGTTCATTCCAGGCTGGGGCACCTCCTAATAGAACCATGTGAAATTGTGATAGCCAATCTGTTAAAAGTGAGTGAGACAACAGGCGCTGAAGTTGAGTCGGCACCAGGGAGATAAAAAACTCTGATGGGGCAATTTCACTTGTTTCACCGGACTCTACTGCTTTGAAAGGCAAGATCACCAGTTTTCCACCGGATGTAAATGAGCGTAAAAACTGCATCAAGCCACTCACATGATAGAGCGGCAAGACGCAAAAAGAGTTCACTTGATCAACCTGGAAATGCTGCTGAAAGCCTTGCACAGCCTCCTTTAGGGTTTCCCATGTGTGAATTGCAAAGCGAATTTTGCCCGATGAACCCCCTGTTGGAATCATGATCCAACCTTGATTAGGTTGTGGCTCTGCTGCGGCAGTATTGAGAGTATTCTGTTCAGCTTTCGTAGAGTCCCACCCAGGTACAATACTGGTGTCTCCCCAAATGAGATGGGGCTGCACCAGTGTTAAAACTTGTTCCCACTCTGCTTTACCCCAACCAGGGTTGCCGAAAAATGTCGGACATCCTACGCTACAGGCTGCCAAGAAGCGGGCGAGAAATTGAATAGGGTCGGGTTCAACCAGTAGAAGCCTGGGTAAGTTACCTGAAGCGGTTAATGAGTTCAATTCTGCTAGAAACTGTGTAACCCATTCTGCAAATTTCTCACTATTTTGACCGACTAACCAATGGTTTGCAGTTTGTCGAGATAAGTAAATCAAGGGTGTCATAGTTTTTTAAAAGCACTTCAAGGTACAGTAGCTTGAATCAAAGAATTGAGCTACTGAGATCTCCGACTTCGCAAAGAAGTCGGAGATCTGGGCATTTATGCCCTATTCAAGACTGCAATGGAGAAACATTAAAGTTCTCATATCCAGACCTTTAAGCTCAACGAGTACTATTCAAAACGAAATAGAACGCTTGA
>JAAUTN010000223.1 GCA_012031415.1 Leptolyngbyaceae cyanobacterium SM1_4_3
AAAACATATAGCAATCCTAAATGATTTGTGACGGTGCCCGACCGGAGAGCAGGCACCGTCACAAATCATCTTTTTCACCAATCAAAGAGGATTGCTATAGCGTCGGTTAGCATAGAATTTAAGGTCTACAAAATTATCTTTAGGAGAAGGCGATCGCTATGGGGATGACCCTAACTGAAAAGATTTTGGCGCGGGCTTCTGGTCGGTCTGAGGTTAAGCCTGGGGAAAACATTTGGGTGAATGTTGACCTGCTGATGACCCATGACGTTTGTGGCCCAGGCACAATTGGCGTGTTTAAGCGCGAGTTTGGAGCCGATGCTAAAGTTTGGGATTCTGAAAAGATCGTCCTAATTCCTGACCACTACATCTTTACAGCAGACGAACGGGCAAACCGGAACGTCGATATTTTGCGCGACTTTGCTCAAGAGCAGAATATTAAGTATTTCTACGACATCACCGATCGCTCTAACTTCAAAGCAAACCCGGACTATAAAGGCGTTTGCCATATTGCCCTGGCACAAGAAGGGCACACTCGCCCCGGCGAAGTCATGTTTGGCACGGATTCTCACACCTGCAATGCAGGCGCGTTTGGGCAGTTTGCCACAGGCATTGGCAACACCGATGCGGGCTTCATTTTAGGCACGGGCAAACTGCTAATCAAAGTTCCGGCAACGATGCGGTTTGTGCTGGAGGGTGAGATGCCCAATTACCTGCTAGCAAAGGATTTAATTCTGCAAATCATTGGCGACATCAGCGTTGCAGGGGCAACTTATCGAACGATGGAGTTTGCCGGAACCGCCGTTGAAGCGATGACAATGGAAGAACGGATGACGCTGTGTAACATGGTAATTGAGGCAGGCGGCAAAAATGGTGTGATTGCGCCCGATGAAACAACCTTTGAGTATGTTCGGAGCCGCACCGATAAACCTTTTGCGGCGGTCTATAACGATGGGGATGCTCAGTTTTATAGCGATCGCCACTACGATGTCACCCAGCTTGAACCCGTCGTCGCCAAACCCCACTCTCCCGACAATCGGGCATTAGCGCGAGAATGCAGCGATGTCAAAATCGATCGCGTTTACATCGGCTCCTGCACAGGCGGCAAAACCTCTGACTTCCTCCACGCAGCCCAGATTATCAAAGGGCATCAGGTGAAAGTGCCGACCTACATTGTGCCTGCAACCCAAAAAGTGTACGAAGACCTGTTTACCGTAAAGTATGACGGTCAAACCCTGTCTGAAATCTTACTGGCAGCAGGCTGCATTGAACCTGCCGCTCCCTCCTGTGCTGCTTGTTTGGGTGGGCCAAAAGATACATTCGGGCGAATGAATGAGCCGGAAGTTTGTGTCTCTACCACAAACCGCAATTTCCCCGGACGCATGGGCAACAAGCAGTCCCAAGTTTACCTCGCGTCGCCCTACACGGCAGCAGCTTCTGCCCTGACGGGATACGTCACCGACCCGCGTGAGTTTCTCGGTTAAGTTTTACTGTTGCTGGCGATGTGAGAAGAATTGGAAGGCAGCAAAAGCGATTCCAATGATACAAAATGAGAATGCAGTCGTGACCGTTCCCAGTGCGTAGAGCGCGGGAGTGGTGACGTTGGTCGTCATGCCGAAGATTTCCAGGGGAAGTGTGTTTCTGCCACCAGAGATCAGCGACGTGCGGGTAAATTCGTCATAGGAAAGCGTAAATCCAAATAGGGCAACTCCAATCAAGCTGGGTGCAATCAGCGGCAGAATTATCTCTTTGAATGCTTGCCACTCACTTGCACCCAGATCCCTTGCCGCTTCTTCATAAGATAGATTGAAGCGATTAAACACGCCGATCATGATCAGGAAGGCAAAGGGCAGCGTCCAGGTGAGATGTCCGGCTAAGCCAGAGGAATACCAGTTTGTTTCAATTCCCAGCAGGCTAAAAGCAATGCCAATGCCCAGGGAAACTAACACACTAGGAACAATCAGGCTGGAAATGGTGAGATAAAAGATAATACGAGAACCTGTAAAACGGCGACGGAAGCCGAGTCCTGCCATTAAACCAATGAGAACGGTGAGTGCCATGACGATTAGCCCCAGGAGGAGCGATCGCTGAAAGGCTGCGCCAAAGTCACCAATTCGCTGCTGCTGAAGGAAGAGAGATTTGATCCAGTAAAAGCCAAAGCTGCGAACGGGAAAGGTGAGTGCCCCATTTTGCCCCTGGAGTGACAGAGTGAAAATGGCAAACATTGGCCCGTACATGAACAGAACAAATAGCGCGAAAAAGGCGGCGAGAATATAGAAAGTGGGCGATCGCTTCTTCAGTCCCATGATTACAGTTCCTTACGAATATCAATCGTGCGAAGAATACCAAAAATGATTGCCAGCGTCACGATCAGTAAGATTATGGCGTTAGCTGCTGCTAACGGATATTGCAAACTGCCAATCTGATTGCGAATCAGGTAGCCAACGGAGGCGGCCTGTCCGCCACTCATCAATCGCACGGTGACAAATTCGCCCATTGTCAGTGTCACCACAAAGATCGAACCGATCGCAATTCCAGGTTGTGATAGTGGCAAAATTACCTCTTTAAACACCTGAAACCCTGACGCTCCGGTATCTTCTGCGGCGGCAATCAGGTTGCGATCGATTCGCATCAGACTGTTGAAGATGGGCACGATCATGAACAACGTGTATAGATGCACCATTGCCAGCACGACAGCAAAATCGGAGAACAGGAAAATATCAATCGGTTGGCTGGTTAAACCGATGCCCATCAACAGTTTATTCAGTAATCCTTCCCGTCCCAGAAAAGGAATCCAAGAAATCATGCGAATGATATTGGATGTCCAAAAGGGAATGGTGCAAACCAAAAATAGGATAATTTGCCAGCGCAAACTGTCGATATAGAATGCTAGAAAGTAGGCAACTGGGAAGCCAATAATCAGGGTGAAAAACCAGACTAGTCCAACAAACTTAAAGGTGTTGAGATAGGTGGCTAAGGAGACTTGTGAGGTGAAGATATTCCGATAGTTTTCTAACGTAAATCCAGGAGTCATGGAGTAGCCCGTAAATTCCCAGAAACTCACGATGAAGATAGTGGCGATCGGAAAGACCAGAAACAGAAGAAACACCAGGGTCTGTGGTGTAACTAGGAGGTAAGGCTCAACAGATTTCCAGCTTTTTAACATAAGAATTTCTTAAAAAAAATAACTTTCAACCTCGTTCAACCTCGTTAATCTCGTTCCCAGGCTGAGCCTGGGAATGCACACGTGAGGCTCTGCCTCATGAAATGGGCAAGAGGCAGAGCCTCTGGATTGGCATTACAAGGCAGAGCCTTGTAACGAGGAAGCTTGGTAATGAGGTTAAATTAATGACCAGTAACAATGACTCCTACGCCGCCACGAATTCATTCCACTTTTGCACGAGATAGGTTTGCTCATCCATAGTGGAGTTCCAGACGACGACGTTGCCCATGCGATCGTTAAAGGAACCGCCATCTCGCACGGCTCCAGCGGATTCTAGCTTGGTGCCGAAGGGATCGATCATGTCTTCGGTAGCGGCTTTGCCTTCATACCAGAAGTCCCATTCTGCCTGAGACATAAACTTTTTGGCATTTTCGGGTGCAGCGCTGTAGTAGCCCTGTCGTCCCAGGAATGCGCCGACCCAGCCATCTAGCATCCAGTTGATGTATTCGTAGGCCGCGTCTAGCTCAATGCCAGAGAGGTTTCTAGAAAGCCCGATGCCGCCACCCCAGGCGCGATAGCCTTCCTGCAACGGTGCGTAGATGCATTCAATTCCTTGTGCTTTCACCGCAGTGACGGCAGGCGACCACATCGATTGCAGCACCACTTCACCGGATGACATCAGGTTAACGGATTCATCAAAAGTTTTCCAGAAGGCGCGAAACTGTCCGGCGCGTTTTTGCTCAATTAGAATTTGAGTGATCTGATCTAATTCTTCGCGGGTCATATTGCCCTTGTCACCAAAGGTCATTAAGCCCAACGCTTCTACCACCATTGCCGCATCTATGATGCCAATCGAGGGAATGTCTAGAATTGAGGTTTTACCTCGGAATTCTTCGTTAAACAGTTCACCCCAACTGGTGATTTCACGACCTACCAAATCGGGGCGATAGCCCAGCGTATCAGCGTTGTACTGAAAGGGAATCAGCGTTGCCCAGTTGGTCGGTTCAGGGGCAAATTCAGTCGATTCCTGATCAGTGAGAAACATGACTCTGTGCGGTGCAGTTCCCTGTGAGGAATTTACCTTTGCTCCGTCATAAAGCTGACCTGTGGTAAAAATAGGAACAATCTGGTCAAATGCGGTAATTCGGCTCACATCAACTGGCTGAAGGTTGCCAGAGGGCACGACCAGAGGCAAACTAAAGTACTCACCATCAAACACGTCGTATTGTCCGGCTTGAGTAATGGCAATCTGGTTATTTTCCTCAGTACTCAGCGCCCGCATTTCTAGCTTAAAGCCGAGATCTTCTTCAGCTTTCTGACGGATCTCATTAATTTGAGAAACGCCTGTGCCGATGAACCGCAAGGTGACATCTTTGGTCTGATTGGTGTTAACGGTAGGGCCAGGAGCCGGATTGTTGGGGGTGCCACGCGCACATTGAGTGGCTGTAACCATTGCTCCAGCAGCCAGTCCGGTTCTCAAAAGCTGACGACGGGTAAGATTTGCCATAGTTTTCCTGATTTAAGGGCGATCGCCAATTACAAACGAAACTTATAGCGTCTTGCAGATGAATAGACCACCGCCCCTACAGGGATTTGTGGTTTATGCAAGTGAAAACTGCTGGATGTATCCATCTGAGCGCCAAGGGGCTTAAGCCCCTTATTCATGGGGAAACTTGCATTCTCAAACGGGTTGAAACTTTGAGGTGTATTAAACATCACAATTTACAGTTGTGAGGTTAGTGGGATAGAAAAATACAGTCCTCAGTTGACCAACCGAGAACCACCGATTGTCCCTCCTGAAGGGGTTGCGCCATCCAGTCCTCAGTTCGGACTTTGTAAAGTGCTTCTTCTCCCGTTGCTTCTAACACCAGGGAAACTCGCGTCACATACCCGGTAAACTCCACTGTCGCGATTCGCACAGAGAGATGGTTGGGAGTGTGTGAATCTGTTGTGTGGGGCTTTAGCACCATGCGATCGGCACGAACGGAACAAGCAGCCGTCATGCCGACATCTGCTGCCTGTCCGCGACAGAGAAATGTACCCAACCTGTCTACCTGAAGCTGAATCAGAGCAGCATGGGTGTCAGGTGTAACATGAGTCACTTTACCCATAAAAATATTGTTATCTCCGACAAATCGCGCCACAAAACGAGAAGCCGGAGCGCTAAAAATTTCGGTCGGAATGCCGATCTGATCAATGTGACCATGATCCATCACAACAATTTGATCTGCCAGGGAGAAGGCTTCATCCTGAGCATGAGTTACCTGAATGAAGGTCATGCCAAACTGCCGCTGAAGCTTGCGAAGTTCACCTCTAGTTTTGACCCGCAGAGACTCATCCAGGGCGCTGAGCGGTTCGTCGAGTAAGAGGACTTGTGGGCGAGTGACGAGGGCACGGGCAAGGGCAACCCGCTGCTGCTGTCCGCCGCTGAGCAGGGTGGGTTTGCGATCGCCAAACTGACTCAGCCCCACCACCTCTAACATTTCGTTCACCCGCTGGGCGCGATCGCTCATCTTCACGCCGCGCATCTTTAGCCCAAATTCTACATTTTGCCGCACCGTCTTGTGGGGAAACAGGGCATAGTTTTGAAACACCATTGCCGTATTGCGCTTTGCAGGTGGCAGGTCATTGACCCGGCGATCGCCAATGATCACATCGCCACTGGTCGCTTCCTCATGTCCCGCAATCATCCGCAGCGTAGTAGTCTTGCCGCAGCCACTTGGCCCCAGCAGGCAGCAATAGGAACCCGCAGGAATATCCAGGTTGATATTCTCGACCGCGACAAAGGAACCGTACTTTTTGGTGAGCGATCGCAGCATCACTCCCTCAGCATGGACAAAAGCCACATCCGGACGGCTGACTGCCTGCGTCTGTTGTGTCGTCCCTGTGATCATGTTGCTACCCAAAGCGTTCTCTTAACTAGTCATTAAACGGCTTCTGCGGCAGCAAATTGTCTTTTTGGCTACATTAATTGACTGTAAGCCAGAAAGTAAGCCAGAAACAGTTGATTTTGCTCTTTGTAATGCAATATTACGACACTCACTTTGTCATAAGTTCTGAGGAGATTTACCCTTCCTGTGTCGCTAGCCACGCATCCAAGTCAGACAAATTTGAGAAGTCTAACAGAGCTTCTCCCAACAGTTCCAGTTGGTGAATGGGTAGTGAGTCAATTTGCGATCGCACTGACTCAGGTAATGCCCCAACTCGTCGAGTGAGTAGGCGAAGAATGAGCGCCCGTTCTCCGATCTCAATGCCTTGCTCAATGCCTTGCTCAATGCCTTGCTCAATGCCTTGCTCAATGCCTTGTTCCATCCAGCTAGTCACAATTTCCATAACGCCCTCCCGCTCTGGTGCTTCTAGTCTACCAATCTCTGCTTGAAAGACTTTCTCCTCCTGCTGGCTTAATCGTAGGTAGGTATCCACAAATCCTGAAATCAGTCGTGTCCTGGCTGGGTCAAGCCGTAAAGTTGCTAGCAAGCGTAGACATTCCGCTTTGACTTTGGGGCGAGCGCCCACTGCAATTTGCATCTTACTCATCAACGCAGCCGCGACAGGGTTGGGCTGATCCAGAAAATTACGCCAGTTGAGCCGATTCAGTTGAATCGCGTCGAAGTTAAATTGCAATACTTTGCGATGGGGAAACTCAATGCTGTAAACATTAGGCTCTTGCCGATAAGGTTCATCAAAAGAAAAAATCACAACCGGATAGACTCGCTGCAAGTATTTCTGATGGAGTCGGGCAAAGTAAAAGAACATTCTGCGGGTGAAGTGGGCTTCAGAAGAGGCTTGGGCTTCGAGGTGAATGAGGAATGCCATCTCTTCCCCGGATTGTCTGACTTCGACGAGTAAATCAACCACCTTTTCCTCTCCAGAGGTCAAGTCCAGGAAATACTCCTGCTGCAAAAAGCGAATTGAGTCCGGTTCAATGGTAGAGGCAAGGTCAGGGATAAAGAGTTCCAGGAATTCGATAAAAAAGGTAGAGAGCAACTCCTTGAACAGGCGATCGTGTTCAATCATGGACAGGATGCAGAGCAATTAAAGGTGTTCATATTCTATGCGATCGCACTATTTATCTTATTGACTAAACTGTTGATCTATTGCCTCTATGAAGTCGCTCAACCCCGCAACTGTGCCGTTCGCTTCAGCATAGTGATAAACCTCAAGAGCCGCTGAGTATGCTTCACTGCCTGCTGCGATCGCCGTATCATCAATTAGCTCTCGTAGCTGAGTCAGTGCTAAAAGCATCGGTTGAAGTGCTTCAAACAATTCCAGGTCGTGGCGCATTTCTTCCAAGTCAAAGGAGCGAGGCAGAAAATCAGAATTCTGAGTTGCAATCTCTAACACCTTGCGGGTAAAAGCACGATTGCGATCGCCCAACCTGACCGTAGCACGACGTTCTTCTGGACTCATCGGAACCAAAAAGGATAGCTTCCGGCGAATGGTGGCGATCGCCATCATTACCTCTTGTTGTTCCGCAGCAGACAGATCAACACTAACTCGGTTGGCAGGCATAAAAATGCTCCCAGATAAATTACCTATCTAGAGTGCCCGGAGGTCAGACAAGAGCAACGATTAAATCTGATTGGATTTGCTGGATGAGATTGAACTTTAAGGGACCCTTTCCAGTAACTTCTCTGGCACTGTGTAAATGTCTCTTTGATCTCCGTCCTTGCGTCTACCAATTCCGACTACCAGAACCAGAACTTGTTCACACTCAACTCTATAGACGATGCGATAGCGCTGCCCAAGTGCCCAGATACTGCGAAATCCTGAAAGATTATCCACAAGTGCTTTACCTTGTTTTTCAGGATCAGTTTTAAGCTGGTTAATGCGATTGCCCAGTTTTTCTTGTTCTCGCCGATCTTTAACCGCAGCCAACATTTCCAGGGCAAGAGGCGTGAGTTGAATCTTATATTCAGCCCCATCAGATACATCACTCATAGCCCTAGCTGTGCTTTAGCCTCCTCCCAGGAAATTGTGTTGCCCTGCTCAGATTGAACAATGCTTTGGCGTAACCGAGTAACAAATTCGGTGTCGGTGAGAATATCAAGAGTTTCGAGCAGTTCAGTCAAGTGAGTGTAGCTGAGGGCAGCGATAACAGGAACGCCATTTTGAGTGATGATAATAGGCTCATCAGCTGGTTCGCCAGGAAGGTTAGGAAGCTGTTGTTGTGCTTGGGCGATCGTGAGCCGTTTGGGCATAAGTTAAGAAATAAGTAGAGGTTAAATTTACTGTAACACCAGTGCCAAATAACCAAGCAGAGGTTTCACCAAGTTGAATAAATTTTCAGAAAGGGTTGAAGATATCACAGATTATAAATTCCTATACGAGGAAAAAAGTAATTTCCCTTGTTACCAAGCTGGAGCTTGATAACATCCTGAGGAAGCTCCAGCTTCCCATACCTTCACGTCTCTAGCAATTTCACTTCCAAAATCCCTCGCAGCCAACTGCTCCTGAACAGGCGCGGTAGCTAATTAGGCGATCGCGCCAAGAAGAGATGAGCGGTATCTCTAGTCAAGAAATCATTGATTTGATTGAGACTATCATTGCATACAAGTTCACATCTTTAAACTGGAAGGAAATTCGGACGATGCTGGGACTAGACCTAATAAAGACTAGACCTAATAAAACAGAGTAGAGCTTACCAAGAAGGCTTGCAAGAAGGACGGCAAGAAGGACAACGCGAATTTGTCGAGAATTTACTCAGAGCCAGATTTGGGAGCTTGGATGAAGACTTGGCTGGCATCATAGAGGCTGTGCTCGACCTGCCGCCTGCCGAATCTGCGCCACTACTGCTTCAGTTATCCCGTGAAGGATTGCTCGCTCGCTTTAGGCAGTCGTAGATTCAAACCTTACATAGAGACCTCAGCTACTTGAGCATTGGATGGGTTAGAAATTATTAACTCATTCAATGCTTATATTTTGGTGAAGGATGGGTGCATTGAGGCGATCGCCATTGGCAGTGATGCCGGTCCAGTGTTGTTTTATCTGTAAAAACTCACGTTCTTAGCGCCAGTCCTCACTGTTCTAATGTAGATTACTCACTTTTTGAAGGGTGAGTGACGGGCAAGGTTGAAAAAGTGTTTTTCAGAGGAGAGTTAATTGTGGATGGCGATCGCTGGCTCAACTCGGTAACGGTATGTATCAGAAGCTATCGACTTCCGGTAAAATAATCTAATTGGAGTTCTCATGGCGACTTATGTAGTACCGGGCGCACGTTGAGGAATTGGGTACAAGTATTGCCGCCAACGTTAATAGTACGTTCGTTTGTATTGGAAATTTCGTATGATGGACGGGTGTTTGCCCCTCTTGTTAGTGCGCTATGGCAATTATTTCCTCCAAACAACCTGACCCTAACCGTCCCCCAAACCAGACGAAACCGTTAGAAACAGCAACTACCTTACTGAAGCCAGAGGTAGATGTAGATGAGTTGGGAAAACAGGAAGAGAGCCTGCGCCCTCAAAAACTGGCAGATTATATTGGGCAAAAGGCGCTAAAGGAAGTGCTAGATATTGCTATCCGAGCAGCGCAAGCCCGTAAGGAAACTCTGGATCATTTATTGCTGTACGGACCACCGGGGTTAGGAAAAACAACAATGTCGCTGATTTTGGCGGCAGAGATGGGCGTTGGCTGCAAAATTACCACCGCTCCAGCACTGGAACGTCCCCGTGACATTGTGGGGCTGCTGGTCAATCTTCAGCCCGGTGACATTTTGTTTATTGACGAAATTCATCGCTTGCCTAGAATGACTGAGGAAATCCTTTATCCGGCGATGGAAGACTTTCGTATTGATATCACCATTGGTAAGGGGCAAAGCGCCCGAACGCGCAGTCTGCCTCTGCAAAAGTTTACGCTGGTTGGCGCGACGACTCGCGTAGGGGCACTCACCTCACCGTTGCGCGATCGCTTCGGTTTAGTTCAACGTTTGCGCTTCTACGAATTAGACGAACTCACTTTGATCGTGCAACGCACCGCCGAGATTCTCAAAACCCCAATTGCCCCAGACGGTGCAACAGAAATTGCCCGTCGCGCCAGAGGTACGCCCCGCATTGCCAACCGCTTGCTGAAACGGGTGCGGGACTATGTTGAGGTGAAGAATACGGGAGCGGCGATTAGTGAGGCGATCGCCGCCGAAGCCCTGGAGCTATTTAACGTAGACCCCTGCGGACTCGACTGGACCGATCGCCGAATGTTAACTGTGATGATCGAAAACTTCGGAGGTGGCCCGGTCGGGCTAGATACCCTTGCCGCCTCCACTGGCGAAGATGCCCAGACTATCGAGGAGGTCTACGAACCCTATCTGCTGCAAATCGGCTACCTCCAACGTACCCCCAGAGGACGGATCGCCACTCCTGCCGCCTGGAAGCACCTGGGCTACCAGCCCCCTGAAAGCCAGCTTTCACTGCTAACTTAGATAAAACCGAACATAAAAGAGGATGGGCTGCTATGGTAACGGCTTTATCTACAGGTATCCCTCTGTCTGAGTTCCTCCAAAACCCTATTGAGCGGATGGAATGGGTAAACGGGGAGCTAGTAGAGATTACAGGAATGACACTTAGGCATGGCGAAATTCAATCCAAGTTGAGCTACTACTGGAGGAGCTATCTTGACTCTAACCAGCAGGGAGGAAAGATATATACCGAAGCACCTTGTCGCACGAGTCAGCAGGTTCGTCGCCCTGATGTTGCCTATCTGCCACCAGACCTGGTTGCCCAATACGGAAATGAAGCCGTTTTGCCCCAGAGTTTTCCACTGATTGCCGAAATTGCATCTCCCACAGACGAAGCCGAAGCTCTGTTTGTCAAAGCTCAGGAATATCTCAGTTCTGGTTGTCTAGAAGTTTGGCTAGTTTTCCCAGATAGCCAATGGGTTCTCATTGCCACCCCAACTCAACTGCTAGGGTTTGTGTCTGGCAGTACGGTCAGCACTCAGAATGCAATATCCGGGTTTAGTCTGGAGATTG
Source organism: Leptolyngbyaceae cyanobacterium SM1_4_3 (assembly GCA_012031415.1). GTDB lineage: Bacteria > Cyanobacteriota > Cyanobacteriia > Elainellales > Elainellaceae > JAAUTN01. The sequence continues at coordinate 11,124 of JAAUTN010000223.1, forward strand.
CTAGACTGCTTGGCTAGTTTTTAATTTTGTGGGTTTTCAGCTTAGCGGCGGTTGAGCAGCGATCGCAGCCTAATCTTACTCGATACATAGAGCGGAATCTGATAATGCTCCGCCAATAGCCACGCCACTAGCAGCAGATGAATTACCAGCGTACACCCCACCCAAACTGCCGGAAACCAAGCCCAACGAGTTCCCGGCAAAGGTGGAAAAGTGTAAGCAGAGAGCCAAACCAGAGCCGGAGGCATCAGCGCAATGGTGACTCCGACCAGCCAAATAACCAGCGTCAGGTTTAGTTCGTCCCGATAGGCAACCTGCCAGGATCGCCCCATCCAGCGCCAAGACATTGGCTGAGAGCTATCCACCACCTGAACCGTTTGATTTCTAGATTGGCGGTAAAAATATGGCGACAAAAACTACAGGCA
>JAAUTN010000224.1 GCA_012031415.1 Leptolyngbyaceae cyanobacterium SM1_4_3
TCACATACTGCCCGTCACGAGCCACTAGCTTAAATTCAGCTTCATCCACCGTGACCACTTCGCGGACGTACAGCGAGGGCTGTTGAGTAGGGCCGATTTTTTGCAGTGCAGCGCGAGCGAGTTCGATTCCGGCTGCTTCTCCGGTGATTAAGATGCCTTTTGGAGCGATCGGCAAACTGGTAATCACTGCTTTAAACGTCGTCTCTTGATTTAAGCCAGCAATGCTGATCTTGATTCGACTCAGTTGCGGCATTACCTTAGCGACTTCCGCAGAGCCGATCGCCGCTGACAGTTGACGCAACTGTTCAGGGGAACTGTCAAAGGGAAATAGTGCCAGTAAAGTCGTTTGCCCAGCGGGTTGAGGAACTCCATGAATTGCACCGCCATCAATCACCCAGCCGTGATCTTTGTGATAGCTGACGGTGAAGTAGGGCGTGGAAGGCGCGATCGCCCCGCCCAAAAACGGCTGGTCTAAATTCTTGAGATCGGTGGCTTCAATTTGCGGCGATTGATCGGTGAGTTTCGATCGCACAAGAGCATTCGTGCGTTTGAATAAGTCGCGATAGGTCAGAGTGCCATTGGCTTTTTGCAGCGTATCCAGCAGAAAGTAGGAGAACGCACCGCGCCGCTGTCCGTCTCCGCTGTACTCTTTGGCAAGTTCGCTGTCGCGGCAGGCCGAAAGGACAATGTGATTGCTTTTGGGTAATGTCCAGCCGCTCGGATTTTCTAGACTGCGAGAGGCTGTTGGCATTAATTCGATGTCAGACAGGGAGAAAATGAAGCTGTCGAGGGGGCGTTTGCGGCGATCGATCGGCGCTTTGCGGACTGCCATTTCGCCCTCTAACTCTCCGCGAGTTCCAGACCCCGAATGGCAGCAGTCCAAAATGACAGCAATGTGCGGATTTTTCTGATCAACTTCAGCAATTAGCGTTGCCAGTTCCTTATCGGCTAATCCCCAACCGCCCGGACTGAAGCTGTCGTAACAAACCAAAGTTTCATCTAGGCGATCGGGTTCCAGCACCCAAAACGGCTCAGGAGAATCCTGTTGTCCGCCATGTCCGGCGTAGTAAAAGAAGACAACATCTTCACAATTTGCCTGACACAAATGCTGACGAAAGCCATCAACGATCGATTGCCGAGTTGCTTCTTGGTTGAGCAATGTGCGGAGATGAAGCTGATAGCTATCTGCTGTAATTCGCCCTTCTAAATAGTTTTTTACTGCCAAAATATCATTGACACAACCCTGCAAAGGATTGACAGGGCTAACGTAGTCATCAATGCCAACCAAAAGCGCGTAGAGATTGCGAGTCATAATAATAACCTTGAATGGAAAGAGGACAGCAGTAATTGAGGGATAGATGGTGTGTTCCATTCCGGAAATGCACCGAAATAGAAGGAGCGATCGCTTGCCAAGTTTGTGAAACCTGGCATTATCTAAAGCGTTAATCGCTCTGCGATCGCACACTCAAGGCAGCTTTTGGCAAGAGTCAATCTGCCACACTCGATTCAAACGCTTGATGCGTCGTTGCAGAACAGTAGTCCGATACTTTCGGTAGCCCACGATTGCACAAATAACTAGAACAGGAAAGGTGATCATTACCGCAGCACCGACCGGATCGATCGCACCAACATTCGTTTGCGAAGTTGGATTTTCCTGTACAGAAGTGCCTGTTCTCTGAACGGGATTGCCTCGCATTTAACCTCCAAGCATTCGATAGCGCCAGTTGATTGCACGAGGCGGTTGATAAGGTTTAGGCGATCGAATTTGCCGCTCGAACGTGACTCCCCGATAGCTGAGCGTAACCGTTGTTGCATTGGGATCGAACGCTTCAGGAATTGCAGAAGGCGGCGTGTAATCGTAGATCTGACCGCGATAAATCAGTTTTTGTTTGGGTTGATTCTCAGAATCAGAACCGGAGTGAATCGACGCAGGAACTTCGTAAGCGTTGCCGCGATATTTGATCATGATTCAGCCTCATTGTGAGTTCAAGGTTGATTGGATTGAATCATCGATCGAATTGCTTAAATCCGATGGACTTATTAAACCCAGTCGTTGCTGTTGCGAGATGGACTGTTAGGGAGCAGGAAACTGTTGCTTCAACATGGCATTGTAGTGGTAGACAATGTTCATGAGGATTTGTGAACAGACATCGACTAGAACCAAAAAAGTGAACATCGCGAAGCCGACAATTACGGCAATGGTGAGCGATCGCGACGCAATCTTTTTGAGCGATCGCTTAGCGTTCCTAGCCATGATTTTCTCCGTGAAGGCGATTCAAATTGAGTTTGATTCGCTACATCAGTTTGAACCTGATACATTTATTAAATTCCACAGCTAACTGAGTTCAAGCCTGAGAATAGACCGACTTGTTTCTGACTTGTAAATCTTTTTGTTCTGACTTCGTATCTGTGTCCTACTTGCGCCTTCACTTCCATCGTGATATACAGTGAGTCATTGAATTACGAGAGCCGTCTATGCCCAGATCGCTCAAGGTTCAACAGGACTGCATCGATAAGGTTAAGTTAGCGCTTAGGCTCAATGGGTTTCCTAGTCAACGATCGTTGGCTGAGGAGGTAGGATTTGCCCTCGCTACAGTTAACAATTTTTTTGACTGGTAAGCCAGTTGACTACACAACGTTTGAAGAACTTAGCCGGAAATTGGCGCTGGACTGGAGAGAGATTTCTGCTCTAGATTTTGAAGTTTCGCCCCAGACGATCGACAAAAAACTTGCCTCCCTTGAGTCGCTTGATCCCAACGAGGACAGGTCGCCTTGTTACCCCAATGGTTCCGTCCCCCTCGGCTCCACTTTTTACGTGGAACGTGTTCCCCTGGAAGCGCAGCTTGGTCAAGAAATCAGGAAGCCTGGAGCCTTAGTGCGGATTAAAGCACCCAGGGAAATGGGCAAAACCTCACTGTTGCTCAGGGTTCTTGCGGATGCTAAACGCTTGGGCTACCGTACTGTCAGTTTGAACCTGGAGCAAGTTGACCAGGCAATCTTGAGCGATTTGCATCAATTTTTGCGCTGGCTGTGTGCTAATGTCGCCCCGTCAGCTACAAGCTAAAACCAAAGCTAGATAACTATTGGGATGAAGATTTAGGGAGCAAAATTAGCTGTACTTCTTACTTCCAAGACTATCTGCTGAAGGAGATTTCTACACCCCTTGTCTTGGCATTAGATGAGGTGAATCAGGTTTTTGAGCATCCTCAAGTGGCAAAGGATTTTTTACCACTGCTGCGATCGTGGTATGAGGAAGCTAAAACCCTTCCCATCTGGCAAAAACTCCGCCTGATCGTAGTTCACTCGACGGAAATTTATGTCCCCCTCGATATTAACCAGTCTCCCTTCAATGTGGGATTGCCGATTCAATTAAACCCCTTCAGTCAGAAGGAGGTTCAGCAGCTTGCTCGATGCTATGGGCTGGACTGGGACGACGGAAAAGAAGCAGGTCAACTCATGAATATGGTTGGGGGACATCCTGCACTGGTTCATACAGCCCTCTATCACCTGAGTCGTCGAGAGGTAACACTGGCACAACTTTTGGAAACTGCTCCCACAGCTACCGGAATTTACAATCATCACTTGCAGCGCCACTGGGTGATGTTAGAGGAACAGCCCGAATTAGCTCGCGCCCTTCATACCGTCCTGAGTGCTGCTGAACCTGTACAGTTAGCTCCTATTCTGGCTTATAAGTTGGGTAGCCTGGGGCTGATTAAACAGTCGGAAGGTAAGCTCGTAGCAGGCTGTGGGCTGTATCAGCATTACTTTAAGGATCAAACTATTTGAGGTGCTGAATAAAAAGCCAAAGCTGCGATCGCGTTCAGAAAGATGGTTAATGAATGCGATCGCGCACCTGCCCGTAGAATACAAGATTGATTACTGCCGGATTAATAGCTCATAACCCACCCCGACCAAAGGAGAGCATGATGACCAGTGAATTCCTCATTGGCGCTTGGACGTACCGCAGCTTCTTAAACATTCCTGATCCAGTTGATGACTTCAACAAGCTCCGATTTGGTCAGGGCGAACTGGTATTTGAGGCGGCGTCCGAGCCAGGAACGATTCGTGGACAACTTGCCTTCCGAACCGACCCGCCGCAGAAAAATAACCCACGCCTCTCACTCCAGGGTTCGATTCAGACAGGCAACCCGTTCTCCCTCCGGTTTCAAGGAACAGGGGTGGCGCAAACATCAGCAAAAGGATGGGTATACGATTACATCGGCTACTTTATTCCAAAGTGGCCTGATGGCAAGGGTCAGCAGCCTGCTATCGTCGGGACGGTCATCCGAACTGTGCCGCATGGCGACGATCGCCCCAGCGGAGTTGTCGGCTCCTTCATTGCTGTTCAACGTGACTTCCCAGAGCCGCGAACCGTCATTCCTCTTCTTCCAGATGCCGTTCGAGAGATGCTCGCATCGAAACACCATCGGCTCCACCACACGGTCTGGCATGGAACTCGTGTCATGTGGAATAGTCTCTCAGATGCGAAAAAGACGCAAATTCGTGATCTCGGTTGGCAACCCGGTGGTAAGGAGGAACGTCCGGCTGCTTTCGCTGGTGTGCCATTCGTTCGCAATGGATCGGGTGAGGACTTTCTCTTCATGCACCGGAAGATGATCCAGGAGGTTAATGCAAAGATGAAGGAGGCTGGACGGCAGCCGATCGCCGGATGGGTAACGATTCCTCCTCCTGGACCTGTGGTAGTCGAACCAAACTACGAGGATGCATCACCAGTTCTCTCCGCACCGGGCAATCCGGATGGGTTTGCCATCCCACCTGCCTGGATGCATCCGACTGATGAGATCACCAACCGCCGGATAGCCCTGTTGAAGACAGATGACCACTATTGGTCGCGGATGCGCTGGTGGGACAGGGAATTTAAGAACGAGCAATACCTGAGTACGCTGACGCTTGGAGAACTGGGTGCGCTCCTTGAGTTCTCCGTTCACAACGATATGCATATGCGCTGGGCATCCGTGCCCCGTCATCCCGAAACTGGCGATCTGCTACCATCTGGGCGTGCTGCCAACGACATTCGTGACTTTTGGGACGACCCCAAATACGACTTTTTGGGCGAGTTCTACTCGTCTCACGTCAATCCAGTGTTCTGGCGGCTGCATGGCTGGGTGGATGACCGAATCAATGATTGGTTGAAAGCCCATGAAGTTGCTCACCCCAATGAGGTTGTCAAGGATACTGTCCAGGGAGTTGATTGGTTCAAGAAAGGGAAGTGGGTACATACGGATTCACCTTGGGCAGGTCCCGAACACGACCACGAGCATGGGGAACACAGTGGACATCCGGGGGGAGATCATGAGGGACATCAATATGACATGGAGAAGATGAAAAGGGTCGTGGAGATTTTGTATGGACCGTCTCCGGCTGATACAAGTGCGGATGCTTTTACTTCAGTTGCATTGCAGAAGCTAGCCGCAGAACAACCCCAATCTACTGGACTTACCTGGTTCTGATCTCTTCCACGATCGATCTACATAGAGGTTCGATCGAAGTGGAGAGTTGAGCCTTCTGTGAGCGATCGATTGAATGTTTAAGCTCATCCTTCAAAGATAGGGTGGATGAAACAGATATATCCTGGAGCATCCCCCTTTTCTGCATTTTTAACTTACTCCTTACGGACTGCATTCAAAATCATGATTCACGTTTTAGGCTATCAGATCATTGAGCAGCTTTATGAAAGCACCAACTCGCGGGTCTATCGTGGATGTCGAATTTCAGATCGACAAGCCGTGATTCTCAAAATGCTCAAGCAAAGCTACCCCACACCCAAAAAAATCGCCTGGTTTAAGCGAGAGTATGAAACGACTAAGAGCCTGAACATACCGGGGGTAATCGATGCTTACAGTCTGGAAAACGAACTCTATCAATGGGTAATGGTGCTGGAAGATTTTGGAGGCAAGTCTCTCGATCGGTTCATCCAAGAAAGACCATTGCCTCTAGCTGAGTTCTTTCCCCTTGCTATTGAGATCACTGAAATTCTCAGTCAAGTGCATCAACGATACATCGTACACAAAGATATTAATCCTTCTAATATCGTTTGGAATCAAACAACTGGTCAGGTTAAACTCATTGACTTTGGGATATCAACCGTACTTTCGCGAGAAAATTTAGCATTTTGTAGTCCAAATCTCCTGGAAGGAACACTGGCTTATATTTCGCCAGAACAAACTGGGCGCATGAATCGTTCAATTGATTATCGAACTGATTTCTACGCTCTAGGAGTCACTTTCTACCAGCTACTCACGGGTCAATTGCCTTTTAACGCAGAAGATGCCCTGGAACTCATCCATTGCCATCTTGCTAAAACTCCTGTCCCGCTACAGCAACATAATCCCAATCTTCCTTCAGTCCTTTCAGAAATAGTTCTGAAATTAATGGCTAAAACCGCTGAGGAGCGTTACCAATCAACTCGTGGCTTGAAGACAGATTTAGAGGAATGCTTCAAACAGTGGCAAGTCAATGAACAAATCATTCCCTTTTCGATCGGGCGGTTTGATGTTTCGGATAAGTTTCAAATTCCTTCAAAATTATACGGGCGGGATTCGGAAATTGCTTCTTTGACAGCCGCTTTTGAGCGAGTTATTCAGGGTTCTCGCGAAGTAATGTTAGTGTCAGGGAATTCAGGAGTTGGTAAATCAGCCCTGGTACAAGAGGTATACAAACCACTGACTAAAACACACGGTTATTTTATCTCTGGCAAGTTTGATCAGTTTCAGCGCGATGTTCCCTATGCCTCCTTGCTCCAGGCTTTTCGATCTTTGATCAGACAACTGCTAGCAGAAAGTGAAGAGAAGGTAGATAGCTGGCGAACAAAGATGCTGGCCGCTCTGGGAATGAATGGACAAGTCATCATTGATGTTATTCCTGAAATAGAACTGCTCATTGGTTCACAACCCACACCGATCGACCTACCTCCAACAGAAGCCCAAAATCGCTTCAATTTAGTATTTCAGAATTTTGTTCAGACATTTACCCAACCTGAGCGCCCCCTGGTTCTCTCCCTGGATGATTTGCAATGGGCAGATAGAGCTTCACTGCAACTCATTCAGCTACTGATGACGACTTCAAATAGTAACGGTCTGTTCTTTATTGGAGCCTATCGGGACAACGAGGTAGATACTTCTCATCCGCTAATGCTGACTATCAATGAGATTAGAAAAACTCATGCAGCGGTTAACTATATTTCACTATCGCCTTTAACAACAGTAGATCTAACTGAGATAATTATCGACACGCTCTATTGGACTCCGGAAAGAGCCAAACCCCTAGCGGAATTAATACAGTCAAAAACGGGTGGAAACGCCTTCTTCGTAACTCAGTTCTTGAAGTCTTTGTACACTGAAAATTTGCTTCAGTTTAACTATGAGCGTGACGAGTGGCAATGTGATATTAGACAAGTTCAAGAACAAGAAATGACCAACAACGTGGTGGAGTTAATGACAAATAATGTGCAAAAACTGCCACCACAAACTCAAACTGCATTGAAGTTAGCAGCCTGCATCGGCAACCAATTTGACATCGAGAAACTGGCAGTAGTCTATGAAAAATCGCCAGGGCAAACAGCAGCCGATCTGGGGACTGCGATCGCTCAAGGGTTTATATTGCCTCTGAACGATGTCTGCAAGTTAATGGAGTTTGATGTCGCAGGTCTATTAGATCAATTGTCAGCAGAATATAGATTTGTTCATGACCGAGTTCAGCAGGTTGCCTATTCGCTAATTCCTGATTCGACTAAACAGGCAACGCATCTGCTGATTGGTCAACTGTTGCTGAGAGATACACCAGCAGCCGATCGAGAACAAAAGCTTTTTGATATTGTTAATCAGTTGAATCAGGGCAGGGCATTAATCACCGCCCAATTGGAGCGCGACGAGTTAGCTCAATTAAATCTTCAGGCAGCTCGGAAAGCCAGGTCTTCAGTCGCGTACCAGTCGGCATTTAACTACTTTCAGACTGGATTAGACCTATTAAGAAATGATAGCTGGCAGCAACAGTACGATTTAACGTTAGCGCTATGTATCGGGGCGTGTGAGTCTGCTTATCTCATTGGTGACATTGAAGAGATGAAACGACTGGCTGAAACAGTACTGCAAAATTCTAAGAAGCTGATCGACAAGGCGAAAATTTATGAGATTAAAGTCGAAGCTTTGGTTTCAAGAAATCAACCATTAGAAGCATTGAATACTGCGCTCGAAGTTTTGGAACTGCTGGGTATTACTTTCTCAGATGAAGCAGGCGAATCTGAGTTGAACGAGGCGTTGATGGAAACACAACGATTATTAATTGGGAAACAGCCTGAAGACCTCATTAACCTGCCAGCAATGACAGAGCCAACAAATCGGATAGCCATGCGAATTTTGACCCACGCATCCTATCCCAGCTTTATTGCTAATCCTACTCTGTTTCCGCTAATTGTGTTGAAGATGGTTAATTTATCTCTTACTTCTGGAAATGCGATCGAGTCATCCAGCGCATACGCTAATTATGGCTTAATGCTATGCAGCGTCCTGGAGGACATTCAGCAGGGGTATCAATTTGGACAACTCGCTGTAAATCTGTTAGAGCAATTCAGTGCCAAGCAATTGAAAGCTCGTGTAGCTTTTGTGGATTGCAGTTTCGTAAAACCCTGGAAAGTCAGAATCAGAGAATTATTAACCCCAATTCTAGAAAACTATCAAGTTGGGCTGGAGACGGGTGATTTTTCACACGCTTCTCTCTCAGCATCACTCTACTGCATATTTTCCTATCTAAGTGGAAAAGAATTAGCCTGGGTTTCACAAGAAATGCAGAAATATAGTGTAGCGATCGCTCAAATGAAGCATGAATCAACGATTCACTATCACAATATGTATTGGCAGCACGTCTTAAACTTGATGAATGTGACCTCAGAGCCATTTCGGTTGAATGGTGAACTATACGATGCAGAAAAAATGCTTAAGGTTCATATTGAATCAAAAGACGATGCTGCAATTTTTGATTTACATCTCAATCAGCTCATTCTTTGCTATCTCTTCCAACAATATGAGCAAGCTCTAGCAAACTGCGCTAAAGGAGAGGAGTATTTAGGCTGTGCGGCAGGACTATTTATACCTGTTTATTTTTTTTACACTTCTCTAGCTAAACTGGCATACTTCCCGAATGTGCAATTGTCAGAGCAAAACAGCATTCTGGAAACAGTTGTTTCCAATCAAGAAAAGATGAAGCAATGGGCATATCATTGTCCTGAAAACTACTTACACAAGTTTTACCTAGTGGAAGCTGAGTATGCTCGCGTACTGGGTAATGATAAAGAAGCTAGAGAATATTACGATCAAGCGATCGTTTTGGCTCAAACCAACGAATATCTTAATGAAGAAGCGCTTGCCTGCGAACTTGCAGGGCAATTTTATTTGATTCGGAAACAATACCATATTGCCCGTCATTATCTGCACGATGCCTATTATGCTTACCAGAGATGGGGGTCTCAAGCTAAAGTTAAGAACTTAGAGGAAAGATACCCACAGTTTCTAGCTTCAAAATCATCCCAAGCTAACAGTATATTCTCAAGTACTTCAACAACTTCCCAAGGCTCAGGAGAAGCCTCAGATTTAGTCAGTGTGATCAAAGCCTCGCAAGCGATTTCTGAAGAAATTGTTTTTAACAGACTGCTGGAACGGCTGCTGAAAATTGTAATTGAGAATACTGGTGCTCAAGCTGGATTACTTTTCCTGGAGAAAGATGGTCAGATGTTGATCAAAGCTCAGGGTAGCTTAAGGCAAAATGAAGTAATAATCAATCAGACCGATCTAATCGGGAATAAGCAGCAATTTCCCCTCTCTTTAATCAGCTATGTATTAAGAACTAGAGAGGATGTTGTTTTAGCAGATGCAACACAAGAGGAAAGATTTTTAACCGATCCTTACATCATCCAAAATCAGCCTAAATCTGTTCTGTGTGTTCCCATCATTAATCAAAACAAACTCATTGGTTTACTTTATCTAGAAAATTATTTAACCTCTGGAGCTTTTACACCCGATCGCCTAGAAGTTCTGAAGCTTTTATCCTCACAAGCAGCAATTTCTCTACAAAATGCCCAACTATATATTGCATTGGGTGAAAACGAAAGAAAGCTAACTCAGTTTTTAGAAGCAATGCCAGTAGGCGTGTTTGTCGTTGATTCCAATGGTAGACCCCACTATGCAAATCAGACAGCCGAACAAATCCTTGGTAAGGGCATCGTACCTGAAGCTGAAAGCACTCAATTAGCTAAGACTTATCAATCTTATTTAGCAGGGACAGATCAGCTATATCCCACCGAACAACAGCCCCTTGCGAAAGCTTTGAGGGGTGAGAAGGTGACCAAGGATGACATGGAGATTCATCAGGCTGGCAGGAGCATCCCTTTGGAAGTCTCTGCCACCCCCGTTTTTGATGAAAAGGGTCAAATTGTTTATGCGATTGCTGCTTTTGCTGACATCACACAACGCAAGCGATCGGAAGCTGAACGAACTCATTTCATTCAAGAGCTAGCAGTCAACAATATTGCCCTACAGCAAGCAAAAGATGAATTAGATGAGTACAGCCGCACCCTAGAGAATAAAGTCTCAGAACGTACTCAAGAACTGTCACAAACCCTAGAAATTCTGAAAGCAACCCAGGCTGAGTTGCTTTTTGAAAACGAGCTACTCAGAAGTCCCGAACAAGCTGCCAGCTTTGACTATCAAGTCGGCGGCAGCCTGCCAATGGATGCTCCCACTTATGTAGTACGCTCCGCCGATCGTTACCTTTACAAAGCCTTGAAACGCGGGGAGTTTTGCTACGTTCTCAATCCCCGGCAGATGGGCAAGTCCAGCCTTATGGTTCGCATGATAAATCACCTTCAGCATGAGGGTGTTTGTTGTGCCCCAATCGATATGACCCGCATTGGCAGTGAAACCGTTACCTCCGACCAATGGTACAAGGGAATTGCTTTTGAGCTATTGCGGCGGTTTACTTTACGAAATAAGGTTAATTTGAAAGCCTGGTGGCAAGAGCGAGATGATCTGTCCCCTGTTCAGCGGCTGAGCGAATTTATTGAAGAGGTTCTGCTAGGTGAAGTTGGCGTAGAAGAGGGCACTTCCTCAAAACAACTGGTCATTTTCGTCGATGAAATTGACAGTATTTTGAGTCTGAATTTTCCGGTCAATGACTTCTTTGCCCTGATTCGTTCCTTCTATAACCAGCGCAGCCTCAATCCGGAGTATCAGCGTTTAACCTTTGCACTCTTTGGTGTCACCACCCCTTCAGATCTAATTACTGACCTCCAGATCACCCCCTTCAACATCGGTCAGTCCATTTATCTGGAGGGTTTTAAGGAACACGAAGCCCAACCATTACTGCAAGGATTGGTAGAGAAAGTGAACAATCCACAAACCATGCTGAAAGAAGTTTTTAGCTTGGAACGAGCGGTCAGCCTTTTCTCACCCAAAAGATCTGCAAGCTCATTCGCAATTATTTCCTCGCCTATTCCCCGCAAATTACTGAAGCGAGTGGATTCAGAACT
>JAAUTN010000225.1 GCA_012031415.1 Leptolyngbyaceae cyanobacterium SM1_4_3
CCCATGAAATTTTTTTCATGGTGCAGATCACCATATCTTCAGTGCAGAATCAGCGTGAAATGATTATCTTTTAATCCGATCGGAGTATTTCTCACAGATCAAAGGTCAGTGGCGATCGCTGTCTCACTATCAATTGCTCAACCACTGATCCAATTAAAACTCCAGATCACCTCAACAAGCTGTCACTCATCTACTCTCTTCCCGGTATAAGATTAGGCAAAGCATGAGAGAGAGAAATGAATCAAACCCAAGCCCTACAAGCAAAGCCTTTCGATTGCTCAACGCTTTGAGGTGCAATTGAAAGACTCCCGGATCTATGAATTATTGGAGGAGTTGAGGCTATCTTATCAACGCGCTCATCGCGATTACGCCAACGCAGACCCCATTGCCCAGCAAGAGTGGGTCGAGACAGTAAAAAAAAACTTCAATCGGCGCAAGCTGATGAGCGCATCGTCTTTTTTGACGAGTTTGCCGTTTACGATCGTCCCAGTTTGTTCTATGGCTCTTGCAGAACGCAATACTCGCCTGGAGGTCAAAAGTGATGAACGCACTCGCCACAAACTCAACGGGTTGTTATGCGTGGACGCTCTCAGTGGAGAAGAGTTTCTCCGCCTCAGCCCAAGCTCGAAAACCAATGATGTTTGTGATGTATTTAGCAGAGTTATGTTTGAAGTGTGTAAAACTGGGCTACACCAAACTCTGCATCATTCTAGATAACAATCCAATGCACAAGCAAAAAATGCAGGCTCAGTTAGCGGTGCATCTTCAGCAAATGGGACTGGCAAAAGCCATCACGATGGAATGTTTCTATGTGCCGTCTTATTCTCCAAAGCTGAATCTAGTCGAGTATGTGATTCATTTGTTGCGATTGGGGTTTCTGCATCATCTCCCAGTCGGCACAACTCTGCGTCAGATTGAGCAACAGTTAGAGCAGTTTCTCGCCTCCAATCAGTTTCTCTCAGCAGAACAGGTGCAAAAAACGCTCGATTTCATCTTCTCACTCGTTGCCTAATCTTTTGGTGGGAAGGGAGTAAACGGGTCTATCGTTCGCTGGATGTAGGTTGTGGGTTAGGCTACTTTGCGTGGAAACTGGCGGAACGTTCCGATTTTGTGGATGCAGTGGATGTTGATAGTACAGTCTTAGCAGAAGCATCAATCCTTAATCCTGCTCCCAATATTTCTTACTTGAAGACTTTCTTGCAACCGATTTGTCGCAAGTGGATTACGACGTGATTGTAGCGATCGCTACACTGCACCACATGGACATAGAAGCAGCTTTAGAGAAGATGAAGTTACTATTGCGCCCCTCCGGAAAACTGCTAGTCCTCGGGCTTTATCAAGAGAAAACCCTAATCGATTACGCTTATAGTGCGATTTCTATTCCGCTCAACTTTGTGTATTTGAAATGGTATCGAGCATCTATTGCAAAACCGACTACGGCTGCACGGACTCGTCCTGCTTAGTTGTCACTAAAATAGATTAGAAAAGTCGCGGATACTGTTATTCCTGGTTTCTGTCTCCAAAGGCGTCTGTTCTGGCGCTATTCACTGATTTGGCAAAAACCCTAGCTTCTTGCTTCTATGTGATGAGTTAAGATTAGGTGGCTTAAGATTTGCTAGATATGAGTGAAACTGTTTACATCGAAACCACTGTCTTAGGCTACCTGACTGCTCGACCCAGCAGATATATTGTTGTGGCTGCTAATATTGAGATCACCAGAGAATGGTGGGAAACGCGCCGCAGCTACTTCCAACTTTACTCATCCCAGGCAGTCATCAAAGAAACCTCTCAAGGCGACGCTGCGATCGCATCTTAACGACTAAAAAACCTTCGCGGTTTTTCGCTACTCGACTTGAACCAATCTGTACTTGACTTAGCAGAACAATTATTGGAGCGCAGTAACCTTTCCGCAAAAGCTGATGTAGACGCGGTTCATATCGCAGCCGCAACTGTTCACGACATGGACTATCTGCTGACATGGAATTGCAAGCACATTGCCAATGCTCAAATTCAGAGGAAATTGGCAGAGATCAGTTTTGATTTTGGATACGAGTTACCGATTCTTTGTACACCTTATGAACTTCTTGGAGGTTAATTATGTTTCAAGATGAGATTGTAGAAGAGATCCATAGAATTCGTGAAGAGTACTCTCGTTCATTCAATCATGACTTGAAAGCTATCTTTGCTGATTTACAAAAACAACAAGCTGAAAGTGGAAGAGAAGTTGTAACCCTGTCGCGAAAGCCCGGTCTAACAACACGTTGGAGCGGACGGGCGAGAGATCTTGATGAGGATGCAAAGGATACTAGCCGCCGCTCAACTTAGCCGTTATTCAGAAACGATATCTTCTCGTTCGTATTGTTGATTAATCATCAGGATGGGCGATCGCTCGCGATTTGCGCTTCAATATGCAGCACAAGCAAATTCAGTCATGTGATAAAAAGCATGGACCATGACGACTTGCGCTAGCAAATGTGTCAGCGCCGCTCTCCTGTGCTGAAACATCTGCAAACTGTTGGAGATGCGAACGTGATTCATCGACGATTGAAGAGGGCAGCACCGCGACGACGGGCGATCGCCTTTTGCCAATTGTGCAGCAGTTTAACCAGAGGGGTTAAAGCAACCAACTAAGGATCTCAAAGCAATTTTTGCTTGACATCCGACCAACCAGACGGTATCTTGCGAACATCCGACCAACCAGACGGTCTGATCTTAAAATGGGATCGATAGAAAGCTGAAGTTTCAGTTCTAGGGAGGTAAAGACGACACCGCCATTCAGTTCACAATGCAATCGTCTTGCACATTACTCAGTCGGTCTCGACTTGCTTGGTTCAAGGGTAAAGCGTGATTCTTAATAGATTTAGCGCTGATCTAAACGGTAAGATTTCTATCTTCTGCGAGTTTGCACTTTATGGTTTCTGTCAAAAGATCGCGCTCAAAATCGATTCAACCCAGCGTATTGCTAGCGGCTGCAAATAAAGTGGTTGTCAGGCAAGGAGTTGAGGCCCTCACGCTAGATGCTGTTGCGGGCGAAGCAGGCGTGAGCAAGGGCGGGCTGTTGCATCATTTTCCGAACAAGGAGGCTTTGATTGCTGGCATGGTTCAGCAAGCGAAAGACAAATTTGTTAAAGCATTAAATCAGGAATTGGCACGAGATCCAGCACCGGACACGCCTGGGCACTGGGTTAGGGCTTATGTTCGAGCATCTGCACTCGATGATCAGGAAAATTACGAGCTTCACTTTAATTTGCTTGCTGCAAATTTTACGAATCCTGAACTGCTGAAGCCGATGCGCGATTTCTGGGAGGAGTGTCATACCCAAATCGCCTCCAGTGGACTTGCCCCTGAAGTTGCAACGATGATTCGATTAGCAATGGATGGCTTATGGTTAACCCACTTACACAACTTTGCGCCTTTGCAAGAACCGCTGCGATCGCAAGTCATTGAAATGCTTTTGAAACTGGCACAGCCTTAATCAACGAAGGTCATTTCATTTTCGCTCTGCTTTTGCAGGGTGTGATCTTCTGTCTTGTTGTCTCTGGAGTCCTATTCCAGGGAAAGTTCTTCATGAAATGAATTCAGCCGCGAATCGCTTTTGCAGTCGATTGGCTGTGTTCATGCTGCAATTTTTCCGTTTCATTCTCAGCTTTGCCTCAATTTGTCCACTTTAGCGATCGCGTTAAACCTCATGACAGTGATTTCAAATCGATTAGGTGTTCAAACAGAAGCCCGTGAATTCCTCAAATTGGCAATTCCCCTGGCAGGTGCCCAGGTTGCTCAAGCCGGAACTGGATTTGTGGATACCGTGATGATGGGCTGGCTAGGGCAAGACGTGATTGCAGCGGGTGGATTAGCCACAATCCTCTTCATGGCATTCATGATGACTGGCGTGGGGCTGGTTTCTGCTGTCAGTCCACTGGTGGCAGAAGCTTACGGATCTGGGCAAACTCAGCGAATTGGACAACTCGCTCGTCAAGGCTTGTGGGTGGCGTTGCTGCTGTCAATTCCGGCCATGCAAATTATTGCTCATCTCAATGGGCTGATGCGTCAGTTTGGTCAAACTGAAACGACAGTAACACTTGCAGATACTTATCTGAACGTGATGGCATGGGGTTTGTTTCCGGCGATCGCCTTTGCCGCACTCAGAAGTTGTATTGCCGCACTATCAAAAGCTCGTCCAGTCATGTTTATTGTGTTTGCCGCAACGCTGTTCAATATCGTTGGCAACTACGTTTTGGGCTTTGGGAAATTTGGGTTTCCCAATCTGGGCATTGCAGGTTTAGCAGTTGCAAGTACGGGTGCCCACTGGATTATGTTTCTGTCGTTGCTGGTTTATATGCTCTGGCATCAACCGCTACGCAATTATTCGCTGTTTCGATCGCTTCATCGCTTCGAGCCGAGAATTATGCAGCAGTTGCTCTGGGTAGGTGGACCAATCGGGATTGCGGCCATCCTAGAGTATGGACTGTATACGACGGTCAGCTTTTTCATGGGTGCGTTGGGAACACCCGCTTTAGCGGCTAATCAGGTGGTTCAGCAAACTGTTGTGATCATTTTTATGGTTCCTCTGGGTATGTCCTTTGCTGCCACCGTTCGGATTGGGCAGTGGTTTGGTCAGCGCGATTGGAAACAGATCCAACGAGCCGCATTTGTCAGTGTTGGACTGGCAATTCTGTTCATGCTAATCACCGGAATTGTGCTATTTGCCTATCCTCGCCAAATCATTGGGTTGTATCTTGACCTGAACGATCCAGCCAATGCAAACGCCTTGAATATCAGCATTTCGCTGATGAGGATTGCGGCCTTTGGATTGATTTTTGATGGCATACAGCGAACCACAAACGGTGTGTTGCAGGGTTTGCAGGACACTCGAATTCCCGTACTGCTGGGAACCGCAGGCTATTGGGGCATTGGCCTAACAACAAGCTATCTACTTGGCTTTCATACACCTCTAGCCGGAATGGGCGTTTGGATTGGCACTTATGTGGGATTAGCAGCAGCAGCGATCGCGTTTCTATGGCGATTCCGATTGATTTCCCAACAACGTTGTTAGTACAAACCACTCTTGTCAGAAAGGTGAAAGATGATTTTCCGTCTACGTCTATTGCCCAAAGCCATTCTCCCAATTATGGCAGTCTTACTGCTTAGTGCCTGCCGTTCGGCAGAACCCTCTGAAGCTAGCGCACCTCAGGCGATCGCGCTCGATCCGAATGAAACCGTTGAGATTGGCGTGTTGGGTCAGGACAATCGGTGACTTTACCGACAGGCGCAACGGCTCCAGTCAGGAGACAACACAGTGACGATCGTGGTCGATCAAGTGCCCAAACAAGTCGGCATCGATCTGTTCTACAAGCTGCCCAATCGCAGCTTTGAGCAGAATAAACCCTGTCACTCGTTCAAGCGAGTCGTCACAGCAGCTTATCTCCACAAACTGACTCGGCTACCATGAGTCGGAACACCGTTGTGCTCCATTGGACTCATCTTGATGATGAGGCTTTTTCTGTGTACTTATGCCGAACCGTTTGGCCCAATCACCCTATGCGGGATCTTGGGCGGAAATGTTCTGCCCAATAGTTGTTGGGTAGCTTTACGTCATCTATGAGGACAGCAGCCTGAAACTGATCTATGAAACAGTAACAATAGCTGTCAACGAAGCAAAATTTAGATGATGACTGCACCTCCTAATCAATTTGATGCAATTAGTCCAACCGCAATGCTTGTGACTTATGCAAGGCAGTTCAGTGATATTCCATTTACAACCGAACTGGCTCAATTGATCAATATTCCAGCAGTGTTTGAGCAATTTGCGATTGATCGTCAAGAAGATATTCTTCTGCTAGCCGCTTTGTTTGAAGCCCACTATAAAGCCGTTAACTCGGCGATCGCTCAATCCGAAAGTAAACAAATAGTTGAATTAGCATCAGGTTTGCTTCCACGTGGGATGGTGATGTCGCAACATTCAGACATGACTTTTGTTGAGAGTGATTTGCCCTTAGTGGTGCAGAAAAGTTCTAGAGGGTTGATATATGGGGAATCTCAGTGTGAGACAGGGGGTTGCGATCGCCCTTCCGGTATAGGAAGGGTTGAAAGTAGCGCTTTAAATGTACAAATGACTGCACGGGATAGTTGCGATTGCCCTTCGGGTATCGAAAGGGTTGAAGGTTGCACTATGTAGCCGAGTAACATGACTGTCAAGCTGCCACATGAGGATACTACCGTAATGGTATCCATGTCCACCCTTTTGCTTGGGAGAAGAGAAGGCAGAAAGTTGGCAATATGTTGTGCCACTTAACATTGGGCAAATCTAGCTACGTTAGGGAACAGGCTCTGCGAATAAAACGGAGAAGAGGCTCTCCGCTAACAATCAAGGACCTATTGACAAAGGAAGGTTTGCAAGAGGCAGGGGTCTGCAAAAGTCATCCCACTCATTACGAGTGAGCAGAAGCTATGGTAAATTAGGCATTATACGAGCGCTATCAGAAATGCGTCCAAATGTCAACTGCGACATTAATTCGTGAAACGTGTTCTAAATTGCCCAAACGACATTAATTCGCGAAATGAGTGCTAAAAGTAGCCCAAACAACACGAATTCGTGAAACACGACAAAGAATTTGAAATCGTACACACGGAATATCAAGGCGGCACCCAGATTCGAACTGGGGGTAAGGGATTTGCAGTCCCCTGCCTTACCACTTGGCCATGCCGCCATAGACTTCATAATATACCAAACTTTAGTCTCGCTAGCTGCTTGTCGCATTCTGCATTTGGCTCTGGAAATGTCGCGATCGCCAACTCAGCTATCGTCTGATGGAGCAGTAACTCGCCTACAAGAACTTGAGGCATGGCGTTCAAGAGAATGTGACGAGAATCACAAAAAAGCCTGTGCGCGATCGCATTTTTGATGCAACTTCAAAGTTACTTTATCAAAACATTACCTTCGCTTCAAAGTTCTTGTTTTGCAGCCTTCACCTCAACCACCATGACTCAAACCTCTCCCCTCCTTGTTGCTCAACTTACAGATACACATTTGTTTGCCGATGAAAGTCAGGAACTGCTTGGTCTGGCAACTGCTAAATCTTTGAGCGTGGTATTGGATTATTTGCAAAAATTGCAGCCTCAGCCAGATTTGTTGCTGCTAACGGGCGATCTGTCTCAAGATGAGACAGCCGAATCCTATCACCGTTTGCATCATGCTGTGCTGCCCCTAAAGATTCCGGCTTACTGGCTGCCTGGAAATCACGATGCGCTTTCTGTTATGGAGCAGGTGTTGTGTACTGCGCCCATTTCGGCTGAAAAAGCGTTTCAACAAGGGGGCTGGAATTTTGTGCTGCTTAATTCAGCAACTCCAGGTCGGGTGGATGGACAACTTTCACCGCAAAGCTTGAACTGGCTAGAGCAACAACTCCAGGCAAATTCCCAAAGTCCTACTCTGTTAGCGTTGCATCACCCGCCTTTTCCCATCGGCTCAGATTGGATGGATGGAATTAACCTGCAAAATTCCGCAGCGTTGTTCGCCGTGACAGACCGCTATCCGCAGGTCAAGCTGGTGTTGTTTGGGCACATTCACCAGGAGTTTGATAGCTGGCGACGCAATGTTCGCTATCTAGGAACACCCTCAACCTGTGTGCAGTTTAAGCCCAAAAGTACAAACTTTGCCCTCGACCAGCTTAAGCCTGGATTTCGGTTGCTGTACCTTTACCCAGATGGCAGTTACAACACCCAGGTAGAGCGTGTAGGCTGCGTTCATCAGCTAGATTGTGCTGCTACAGGGTACTAGACGGTCGCGCCATTGCTGCACCGCAGGCTGTAGCGCAGCAGACAACCAGCTATCATATTGAGGATAAATCGGTAGACGTGGCTGAAGTTGCCAGTTTGCCTCCATTAAAACTTGAGCCAGCGTTGTGTCGTGGGGATGAGGATAGTCCGGATTGACTTCATCTTTGGGTCCGACCCCCCCTAAGTCTCTTGCGCCTGCTTTGATGCAGGCGAGTAGAAGACTTGAATTTGGAATTAGATTAGGAGGGATTTGGAGCGTAATTTCGGGGGGCAGAATGTTACGGGCGATCGCCACTATTTCTAATAGCTGTTCAATCTCAAACGCCTCTCCCTGCCAACTTTGCTGCTGTCCTGGGCTATGAGGCTGCAAGATGACTTCCTGAATATGTTTCCAGCGCTGGTGAATTTGAGCGATCGCCTCTAGCGTTTGCAGCGATCGCCCCATCGTTTCACCAATTCCCAGCAGCAGCCCAGTCGTAAACGGAATATGCAATTCTCCCGCCCACTCTAGCTGCTGAAGCCGCCGTGCTGGCACCTTACTGGGAGCCTGTCGATGTACGGTCTTGAGCAACTCAGGTGTAACCTGCTCTAGCATTAGCCCCATTGATACGTTCACCGTCTTAAGTTGAGACATTTCTGCAAAGCTCAACGGCCCAACATTCGTATGAGGTAAAAAACCGAGTGACAGTGCCAACTCACACAAATGATAGATTCGGTGAAACCATTCCTGCCGTCGAGCGCTTAGCGGATGCACTTCACCACTCAAAATCAGGATTTCAATAATTCCTTGAGTTTGAAGCCGTCGTAATTGAACTTCCGCCTGAGACAAAGACATCCATGGGTCTGTTCCTGAATCAACGCGAAAATTGCAGTAGGTACAGCGGTTAAAGCATTCGTAGGTCGGCACCACTGTATAAGCGGGGCTGTAAGTCACAACCTGAGTAGACGAAACCAACATTTCCAAAACATCAGCTAAAACATCAGCAGCCTGTCGTGCCCCTGGTGGCTGCGCTTTTTAGCATAAACGTTTTTGATGTGAGTCTTCACAGTGTTTAAGCTAATGCGTAAAGCTTCAGCAATTTCCTGATAGCTATACTCCTGGCGCAACAGTAGCCAGATTTCAGCTTCTCGCTCCGTCAAGTCATATTTGCGCCGCTCAATCCAAAGCTCTTCCTGCAATGCCTCGTCATAGCTCTCTAGCAGTAGCAGAATAAACTGACGGTTAACCCAATCAGCATTCTTACTATGATCTGGTCTTGGGGTAAACCAGCGTGCGCGAATGCGAAGCCGCAACCCTGTGGGAGTTTCACTTTCTAAAATTACAGGATGCTCTCCTAAGCCAGCCTTCCTAATCAAACGGTGGCAGATTTCAGTCAGCATCGGGGGAAGAACGGTAAGCTCACAATCGCTCTGGGTAAGCTGTTGACATAGCTCTTTGGCCTTGAGATTGAGGTGAACCAGACGCATATTTGGCGCAACAACAACGACTCCCTCCGGCAACAAATCAACCAAAGCATTCCAAAACTCGCTGGAGTCAGTAGAGATATTTGAAAAAACCTCTATCTTAGGAGCTTCAGACCTTTGGGCAGGCTTAGAAGCCTTTACATCGTTTGCTGGGTTGAATAGGGACGTTGGTGACAAACCGTACTCAACTGAAGAATGCATCGTAGCCAATGATTCTTGAGAGGTGGGGCAAAGACGGATTGACATATGTGTAATACTCATCAGGCTTTGAGGTCATTCTGCTTTTTACAGAAGTGAACTCGCAATGAGCTAGGCGCAAACACCTCTAACAGGGTGAAGCCAGCACATACAAGCTGAAGCAAGGTGAAGTGCCCTGAAGCAGTATGAAGTTTTTCTATATTTACAAGAATCTGTCCGCGAAAGTGCGGAATAATGATGAATGTAAAATTAGTGCATCGCATTGCTCTGCAACACTCAATCCTTAGATCTACTAAAAACTAGCTCTGCTGACGGGTTAACCTCCGTTAGCTCACTGGGGCAACTTGGAAGAACTGAGTCCTGCCCTATTGCTTAGGAGAATAGCCTGTAGGCTCACAGCGTTTGTGATAAGAGTTGCTCACTTTCCGAAAGAGAGTCATCTGAAAGTGGATCAATCGCTGTCGTCTCCAACTCGATCCCATCCATCAGGTAAAACGCTTAGTTTGAGTTGCTTGCTCAAGTGATATCCAAATTATCGGACTGAACCTTGCGAAGCGGCTCACCCGTTTGGGTACATTCGATACTCAAAATGGCACGTTTTCTCATCATGCGATCGCCAAACCCTTACAACAGATAGCGAAAATATGGTTTCTGTTCCTCAGTCAGCGGTTAGTCCAGAGTCACTCGATCGATGGTTTCCAGCAGAGCGGCAACGCAACTACATCACAGCTTTGCAGGAGCGAGGAGGGCTGACGCGCCTGCGAGCAGAATATTTTGTAAAACTGTGGGGCTATTTGCTGCTGAAGTGGCAACAAGAGCAAGGGAATTCATTAGACCAACCGCTTACCCAGCTTTATCCGATGACGGAGATGGTGCCCTGTACTCATCGGGAGGCAGCGGAGCTATTTTACGGTCAGCAGGAAAAAGGGAGCGATCGCGCTGCGGGGATGATGCTCGATCGCCTTATTGGTCTGGGTTTATTAGAAAAGCGGTTTGACGGACAAACGCTCTGCCTGAGGGTTCGAGACTTACCGGAACTAATTTTCTCCGAGCAGTCCGAGTCTATAGAATCTGTTCAACTCTATCCAGATGCTTTTAACTCGCGAACTGATGTTATTCCGGTCGCCAACCTATTTGTTAAGAACTATACAGAAATCATTCGAGATGTTTCAGCCGCCGCTGCTGCCCGCAAAACTGCTAAGTGCCTGAGAGCCTGGTCACAGAATTATGCTGCTTGTATGAGAGTTCTACGCAGGTCGGACAACCTGAACCCCGTTGGAGTAAGTATCTTCTATCCAGTCAGCAGCGAATCAGAGGATAGCTTTTTTCAACCCCCCAGTCGCAACTTCTTCTTAACTGCGGATACGGAAGTTGACCCATTCAAAATGGCTGCTCCTGGTGATTTAGACTGCACATCAGTCTTTATCCGGGCCTGGATTGTTGACACTCCCTATATGCAGGGACAGCACATCTACAGTTTCTTGAAGGATGCACAGCAAACCCTGGCTCGAATGCAGGACGATTTCCCCAATCTTTGCGATCTATACTCCCTGGTCGTTAGCCCTTCTTGTGAAGAGCTACGGCAAGCATTGGGCTTTCAGAAAACGCATCAAGAATCTCAGCGCCCCTATTACAGAGCCTATCTAGCACTGGATCATTTTCTAGCTCTAGACATCAAGCAAGCTCTGAGTACTCTGAAACCTAAAACTGCGGGTGAAAAGTAGGTTAGGAATGGAAATTAAATAAACTGCACATTTTGTGAGATAGGCAGAACAAACCCTTGCGATACAAGAGGCTTAAGCCCTTCCTTCTGTGCGGCTTCACAAGGAATTGGTATTAGCTTAATGAGAATCCCTCGTTAAACTTTACAAAAAGCAACGAAAGTCTTATACTACTCACATGGCGCAATCGTTTGATGCGTCTTGTACTTAACAAAAGCAATCAATAATTATGACGACTACCTTACAGCGGCGCGAGAGCGCATCCCTGTGGGAGCAGTTTTGCAACTGGGTAACCAGCACCGACAACCGCCTTTATGTAGGCTGGTTTGGGGTACTGATGA